>JBARRP010000243.1:0-86138 GCA_049644285.1 Candidatus Acidiferrales bacterium
GGTCAGCTCCGACAAGATTTTCGTCCTGTACTATACGGTGCAGGGCTCAACTCTTGGCTTCTTGCTCTTTCCAACCTCGTGAAATGTGAGGAGCGAGTGCGCCAGCCAAGGCGCACTCGCTCCAGAGAGTTAAGCCGACTCGGTCATACGCAGTTTCCGCGCAGCGTCACGCACAATGTGACTGCGGACGATCATGGCCTTGGCGTTGGCCGCCAGCGCATTGCGGTACGGGAGCAGTTCCCTCTCCGCGATGATCCTGTTGGTGTCGTTGAGGAACACCGTCAGGGTGGCTAGCCCCGCCTTCATGCGCTCGAATTGCTGGCTCTGGGCGGGAGTCAACTCGGGCTCCATCCCTTCGAACCGAGAAACCAGGTCGTGCAGAGTGCGGACCTGATCCTCCAGGTAAGCCGTTTGATCGGAGAGCGTCCTCCAGTCCAGAGAACTATTCCGAAGATAGGCTTCCATCTCCTCGGCCCGGTTCTGGGCTTCTGCCGCAGCGCGAGCAATATCAGTTAGATAAGAGCCAGCAGGACCGGTGACCACGCACTTGGTCTGCATCGCGGAAGCTGGGACGCAGACCAAGGCCACGAGCAACAAACTAGCGAACAGGTTACGAATCATCGGTTTCTACCTCCTTGTCGGACTGACTGAACTTAACGGGGGGTCAGTTTCTTCACCCCTCGGCGAAAATTGATGCACGTAGGCAAAAAAAAGTTTCATCACCCTTAAGTTCATTTAAGTAGTTCCAGTTCAATAATATAGGGTTCACAGTCCAGCGACAATGAGCAGTAATGCGACATCAATACGATAAGTTTGTATGCTTGCTGCCAAAGGCGGAACCGGTCGTGACCAGTTCCGCCTGTGGGTTCAGGGGGCGTGAGGAGTGTGGGTCGGTTACTACGAGTTTTCAGTGGTGATCGTGCGGGCAATATTCTTTCTAAACGAAACACAGTAGGCCCGGGTAACGAAGGGTACAGGAAAAACAGCAGACAGAAGATTCCCGGGATCAAGCGTACAAAAGCGCAGATAGGCGCCAGTTTGTAGGCCGGCTATTCTGCTGGAATCTATAGCGTTTGCCTCAGGGCCTTTTTTTCAGCCAACCTATATTTTTCTGGTTGTTGCGTACTCTTATTGAGTGAGGCCCGGAACGGTTTCATGGCCGTTGCCATGGCCGTGAGATGAGCGGCCCGAGAATTGGAGTTATCGAAAAGCAGCAACTGTACTCTCGTACTATTGCCTGAAGAAGACGGACGGAACGAAACTGAGCGAAAGATCCGCAAGGAGCGAAAGTGGACTCTGCTGGAGCAAAAGGAAATGAATTGATGAAGCGCCGAGTGTGGCTTCTCGTTGCGCTATTGACTTTCCTGTGGGCCACGCCAGCGGCGGCTGAAAATCGCTTCGTTGTCCGCTCGACTCTCGGCTCCCTCGGACTATCGAGTTTCTGCCTGCTTCAGAGCTGCACCGTGGTTGGCGCGCTGGACGGCAATCTAAACCAACTCTTCCTGCTTACAACCCCGGACATCATCAATCCCACGACCTTTCTGACTCTTCTGCAAAGTACACCCGGAATCGTGGATGCCGAGCTGGACCAGGCGATCAGCCTGGTCGGCGGTCTGAACCAAGTCACCACGCCGCCCGCGGGCCTGTCGGACTCAACCCCCGTGAATTACTCCGGCACGATGGTGTGGAATGGCTACGCAAATCAACCGGCCGCGCAGATCGTTCACGTAGCGCAAGCTCAGAGTACTTTTCACGTGACGGGCACTGGGATCGTTGCGGATATAGACACGGGAGTGGATCCCAACCATCCTGCTCTCCAGCCGGTTTTACTACCGGGCTACGACTTCACACGAAACCAGCCCGGCGCGTCCGAACTCAATGATCTTTCAGATCCATCCGGAATGGGTTGCAGCACTTGCCAGCCGGCCCAAGTCAACCAGCACACCGCCGCGATGGTGGATCAGCACACTGCCGCGATGGTAGACGGCCAGCAAGACTCCGCCTTCGGTCACGGCACGATGGTGATGGGCATCATCCACCTGGTAGCTCCTCAGGCGCAGTTGCTACCGCTAAAGGCCTTCAAGGCGGACGGCACAGGATTCCTCTCCGACATCCTGCGCGCGGTCTATTACGCGGTGCAGAACAAGGCCAACGTCATCAACATGAGCTTCGACACGAAGACGAGCTCCACTGAGCTGCCCAAGGCTCTGGCCTACGCCAGCCAGAACAACGTCATTTGCGCCGCCTCCGCCGGGAACGACGGGATGCAAGAGACGGTTTATCCCGCGGCGCTCCAAAACGACGTGATGGGAGTCGCCTCGACCGACGACCTGGACCAGCGCTCTTCCTTTTCCAACTTTGGCAACGCCATCGTGTGGGTCGCCGCTCCCGGCGAAGCCATCATCACCACTTATCCGTTCAGCACGTATGCCGCCGGTTGGGGAACCTCCTTCAGCGCGCCGTTCGTTTCCGGCACGGGCGCGTTGCTGCTGAATCAGCAGCCGAATACCAATGAGTCTCAAGCGGCAGCCGCCGTGGCTCATGCGGTGCCGCTGGGCGCGGGGATGGGCAATGGCCGCTTGGACCTTATGCCAGCGCTACAGTCACAGCCTGCGGGAAACGGAACCGGTGTAGGCTTCGCGGTTTCTGCCAACCCAAGCAGCACCACCATCAACGCGGGGCAATCGGCAACCTATACACTCTCGGTCAAGCCCAACGGGGGATTCAATCAGACGGTGACCTGGAGTTGCTCGGGTGCGCCTGCTGGGTCCGCCTGCACCGTATCACCTTCCTCCGTGAAGCTTGATGGCACCAATGCCGCAACCGCAACCGTCACGGTGACCACGGCCCGTTCGGTCTTGCCGCCGAGGACGCATCCGCGATTCGTTCCACCGACTCGGCCGTGGGGTCTGGCGAGGTCGTGTCTTGCTTGGCTTCTGGTTATGGGGCTGCTTTGGAACTTGAGCCGCGCTCGGCGCCGGAACGGCTACATCAGCCCGGCGGTCCTACTCCTGGTTGTAGCCTTCTGCACATCCTGCGGTGGCGGCAGCCCTCAATCCACCTCGAACCCGCCGTCTTCTCCGGGGGGTGGCGCTCCGGCCGCTCCTCAAGCCGCTACTTCCGCGATTACCCTCACCGGAACCTCTGACAATGTCAGCCATGCCACGTCAGTTAAACTGATCGTGAACTAGGCATACAATCGAGGCCGGGTCCGCCCTTCAATCCGGCCGTGCGAGTCGAGTGTTGACACCTTACATTCCTGGGCTTCTTGCGCGCTCCTTGTGCGCATGATTCGCCACCCTGGCTTGATACGACAGTCCTGACACCTTGGCGATTGTTCCCGAGTTAAGGCACGCTCTCCAGAAACTAAACGCGTAACTCGTTTAGTTTCTGGCACTACTGACGAGCCGCAGGGCCGTCATTTGCTCGGAAACAATCCACTTGGCTGCGCTGTCTCCTATCCCACAACCCGGTCCTGCTGCTTGAGGCGCGGGGCGGTCTGGCGTAAGCTCTTCCTCGCAGACAGAAGAATCCCGGGGATGAAGCGTACAAAGCTGTGGGAGGAAAGCGATGGCTGTCTTTAATTTGACGGTGAACGGTAAGGCGCAAACGGTGGATGCGACGCCGGAAACGCCGTTGCTGTGGGTGTTGCGCGACACGCTGGATTTGACGGGGACAAAGTTCGGGTGCGGGATGTCGCTGTGCGGCGCGTGCACCGTGCATGTGGACGGCGTGGCCACGCGGTCGTGCGTGACGCGCATCTCGAATGTTGCCGGGAAGAAGATTACCACGATCGAGGGACTCTCGAGCGACGGCAGCCATCCGTTGCAAAAAGCCTGGCTGGCGGAGCAGGTATCGCAGTGCGGCTACTGCCAAGTGGGAATGATTATGACGTGCGCGGCGCTGCTCGCAGAGAATTCAAACCCCGGCGATGCAGACATTGATGACGCGCTTTCGGGGCACATCTGCCGCTGCGGAACTTATCTGCGCATTCGACGCGCGGTGCATCGGGCGGCGAAGGAAGCCGCGTCCGCGCCCAAACGTGCTGCGTTCGCCCCGGAAGAAGCTTTACAAGGGGCCGCCGGAGGTGCGCGATGAAAAAGATGAGCGCGGGGAAAGTACCGAGCGGCTTGCTTGAGGATGACAGCAGGCAGTCGAAGAGGGCGTGGGTTCGCGGGCAAATCGGCCGGCGGGAATTTTTGAAGGGCAGCGCTGCGGCGAGCGCCGGATTAGTGATCGCGTTTTATCTGCCGGCTCGCGGCGAAGATGCGGCCGGAAAAGAGTTCGAGCCGAATGCGTGGCTGCAGATTAATCCACAGGGAGATGTGTCGCTGTGGGTGGCGCGATCGGAGATGGGTCAGGGTGTGCGGACGTCGATGACCATGCTGGTGGCGGAAGAGCTGGACGCGGATTGGTCACGCATTCGGGTGCTGCAGGCGGATACAGATGCGAAGTACGGCGATATGGTGACGGGCGGAAGCGCGAGCGTGCGCAACAGTTGGGAGCCGTTGCGCAAGGCCGGCGCCACAGGGCGGGAGTTGCTGCTGACGGCGGCGGCGCAGACTTGGGGAGTGCCCAAGAGCCAATGCGTTGCGCAAAAGAGCGCGGTCGTGCACAAGGCCAGTGGCAAGAAGCTCAGCTACGGCGAGCTTGCGGAAAAGGCCGCAGCGCTGCCGGTGCCGAAGGATGTCGCGCTGAAGGACCCGAAGGATTTTGAAATTATCGGCCATCCCGAGGCGCGTGTGGATGGGCCGCGGATCGTGGTTGGCGATGCCAAGTACGGCACCGACGCGAAGGTGGCGGGAATGCGTTACGCCGTGATTGCGCGCTGCCCCGTTTTTGGCGGGCGGGTGAAGCGCTTTGACGCGACGAAGGCAAAGGCTGTTCCGGGCGTGCGCGAGGTAGTCGAAATTCCGCCGATCGAGATGCCTACACTTTTTGGGTTTCAGCCCGGGAAGCCGGGGCATCAGCATTTTCTCTCAAGCGGCGTCGCGGTCGTCGCGGATTCCACGTGGCAGGCGATGCAGGGCCGCAAAGCTCTCGACATCGAATGGGACGAAGGGCCACACGCGTCGGAGAGCTCGGCGGGCTATCGAACCGCTTGCGCGGACATGGCGGGGCGTCCGGGGACGGAGTCGACCAAGGTTGGCGATCCGGAAGCCGCCTTCGCGAAGGCGGCGACGAAGCTCGAAGCTGTGTACGAAGTGCCTTTCCTGGCACACGCGGCGATGGAGCCGATGAACTGTACGGCTGCGTTCCAGGACGGGAAATGCGAGCTGTGGGCGCCGACGCAGAATTCTCAGGGCGTTCTGGCGGCGGTGGCGAGCGCGCTTAAAGTGCCCACATCTGCGGTGACGATCCACATTACTTTGCTCGGCGGTGGATTTGGGCGGCGGTTGAATGTGGATTACGGCGTGGAGGCGGCGCTGATTTCGAAGGCTGCGGGCGCGCCGGTGAAAGTTTTCTGGACGCGCGAGGATGATATTCGTCACGATTACTATCGCCCGCTCAGCTATCAACGCTTCCGCGCCGGACTCGACGCGAGGAAGAACCTGACGGCGTTCTTGCATCACGTCGTCGGGCCGTCGACCGACAGCACGTACGAAGGGCCGGAAACTCCCGATCTCGGCGGAACGGAGATTTCTGGGCCCGGAATGCCTGCAGGCACGGTGCCGAATTACCTGATCGAATACAGTTTCCTCGAAACCGGCGTGCCGCGGGGTTACTGGCGCGCAGTGGACCCGAACACAAACCAGTTTCCATTGCAGAGCTTTGTGGACGAGGTCGCGGCCGCCATGGGCAAGGATCCGCTCGAGCTGCGGCGTCAACTGATCGGTCCGCCGCGGCCACCGGTCGGCGAGGCCAAAGAAGGCGAGGACAAGCCGTTTGACAACCGACGACTGCGGCGAGTGCTGGACATGGTGGCGGAGAGGGCGGGATGGGGCAAGCCGCTGGGAGCGCGTCACGGGCGCGGGATTGCGGGGCAATACTCGTTCGGGACGTACTGCGCCGAAGTTGCGGAAGTGACGGTGGCGAAAGACGGAACATTGAAAGTGGATCGCGTGGTGTGCGTGGTGGATTGCGGGCAGGTGGTGAATCCGGACATGGTCGTCGCGCAGATTGAGGGCGGAATCGGCTTCGGCCTGGCCGCGGCGCGCTTTGGAGAAATAACCGTCGAAAACGGACGGATCAAGCAAGGGAATTTCAATGATTATCCGGTGCTGCGGATTGGCGATATGCCGCCGGTCGAGGTGCACATCGTCCCGAGCAAGGAAGACCCGGGTGGGATCGGCGAGCCGGGTGTGCCATCGATTGCGCCGGCGGTTGGGAATGCGATATTCGCGGCGACCGGGAAACGGCTGCGGCGGCTGCCGTTCCAGACTCGGGAGCTGGCAGAAACTTAATCGGTTGGGGTTGCGAAGCTACGCGGGCTGTGCCTGTGCCACGGGAGCCAAATGCCTCAGGTCAGAGCCGACCAAATGCGTCGGCTCGGGACCTGAGCTACAAACTACAGAGCCACGCACGGCCCACGACGGAGAATTCGCGTTGAAATTATCTGGAGAAGAACCCACGACAACGCAAAAGGCGCGTTGTCGTGGCTACCCTGAGCGCGATTTGGTTTCGCCCTGCCCGAAGACGACACGGTGGGCTTCGGGGCCGGGGGCAATCACGAGGATGGTGCCGACGAACGCCACTGCGGCGAATATTCCCATCGCTTGACCGTAACTCATGTGGGCGCTCATGAGCGCTTCCAGATACGGCGCCGAAGAAGCGCAAAGCACTCCGAGTTGATAGGCAAGTCCGGGGAAGAATCCGCGCAACTGATCGGGCGAGAGTTCATTGAGATGAGCAGGGATGACGCCCCACGCCCCTTGCACCATGAATTGCATCAGGAACGCACCCGCGAAAATCAGCGAGACGCTCGGTGCAAAGACCCACAGTGGGATCAGCAGCAGTGCCAGCCCCACCGCAGTGAGCATGGCTCGCCGCCGGCCGTGGCGATCCGAATAGAGACCGACAACAATTCCGCCGACCATGGCGCCCACCATCGAAACAATGGTGATCAACGAAGTCATTTTCGGGTTGAAGCCTCGCTGTTGCTGGAGGTAGGTGGGATAGAGATCCTGCGTGCCGTGGGAGATGAAGCCCATCACCGCAATCAACGCGACCAGATAGAGGAAGCGCTGCCAGTTCTGGAAAACGGAGCGGCGGTACGTTGCCCAGTCGGTGCGCGAGCGATGCCACGCTTCCGGTTCCTTCACTTTGGCGCGGATGAAGAGCGAAAGCAGCGCCGGCAGCGCTCCGAGGAAAAACATTGGCCGCCAGCCCCAATGAGGAAAAACGTTGAAGTAGGCGACGGCCGCCAACAAGTAGCCCAGCGCGTAACCTTCCTGAAGCACGCCGGAAAGAATGCCACGCCACTTCGCTGGGACCGATTCCAACACGAGCGAGGCTCCAACACCCCATTCCCCTCCCATCCCGATGCCGTAGAGCAGACGCAGGAAAAAGAAAATCGTGTAGTTTGGCGCCAAACCAGACAGGAGCTCGATCACCGAATAGAAGAGGATATCGAGCATCAGCGGCAGGCGGCGGCCATAGCGGTCGGCCATCAAGCCGAAAAGGAACGCGCCGACGGGCCGCATCGCGAGGCTGGCGGTGAGAGTGAGCGCAATTTCGGGAATCGAGCGGTGAAATTCCTTGGCGACCGGGGCGAGGACGAAGGTCAATATGAAGAAATCGAAGGCGTCGAAGGTCCAGCCGAGAAATCCGGCGAGCACCGCATTGCGCTGGTTGGCACGCTGGGCGGCTGATTCAGAAGATGTCGCCGGGACATTCACTCGCGGCGCATCTTAGGTCATCGCCTGAGGGAAGACAACCGGAAGTCGACCGGTTCGTGCGGATAGTCGCAGTGATGGCTTGTGGACAGACATTTTGGAGGTTGACCGCAGCGGTGCGAATTAGGGAGACTAAAGCCTGCGCCGGGCGCTAATGAAATTCTCTGGATTGCGCCCGCCGGCTTATCGATTGTCCGCGCCCCGACGCAAATTGGAGCGGCTGAAGCAGGGCAGGCCGATCCGAGGTCGATGATCATGACGGAGCAGATTGGCGAGCTGATTCCTCCGACGCGTTTGATGCTGACGCCCGGGCCTTCCTGCGTGGACCCTCGCGTTTACCGCGCCATGGCCACGCCGCTCGTGGGCCATCTGGACCCGTGGTTCACGAACATGATGAGCGAGGTTCAGGAGATGTTGCGGCGCGTGTACCAGACCCAGAACCGGATTACTTTTCCCATTTCCGCATCCGGGTCCGGAGGGATCGAAGCCGCGGTGTTGAACCCGCTTGAGGACGGCGATGAGTGCATTGTGTGCGTCAACGGATGGTTTTCCGAGCGCATGGCGATCATTGCCGAACGTACATCGGCGAAAGTGATCCGGGTCGAGGCGCCTTACGGCAAAACGGTGGACCCAGCCGATGTCCGCCGCGCGGGCAAGGGCCGCAAGATCAAATTTGTCGGCTCGGCACATGGGGAGACTTCGACGGGTGTTTTCCAGCGGCTCGACGACTATCGAAAAGTGGCGGATGAACTGGGAGCGCTGCTCGTCGTAGATGCGGTGGCGACGCTCGCCGGCTTGCCGCTCGATGTTGATGGCCAGCGGATTGATATCTGCTTCAGCGGGTCGCAAAAGGCCGTCAGCGCGCCGCCGGGGATGGCGCCAATCACGGTGAATGCGCGGGTCGAGGAGATACTTCGCGCGCGGAAGAAGCCGGTGCAAAGCTGGTACTTCGACCTCACTCCGATCATGAACTACTGGGGCAAAGAGCGCACGTATCATCACACGCCGCCGATTTCGCTGATCTATGGCTTGCGTGAGGCGCTGCGGCTCGTGCTCGAGGAAGGTCTGGAAGCGCGCTGGGAGCGGCATTTGCAGAATCAACAGGCGCTGTGCGCGGGGCTCGAAGTGATGGGCCTGGAATTCTTCGTGGGGAATCCGGAAGATCGGCTGGTGACGGTGACGTCGGTGAAGGTGCCGAAGGGCGTCGATGACCACAAAGTGCGAAATCAGCTCCTCGACGAATTCAATATCGAGATCGCCGGCGGGTTCGGTCCGATCAAGGGGCAAATCTGGCGCATCGGGTTGATGGGCTATTCAAGCCAGCGGACAAATGTGCTCCTTTTCCTCGCCGCATTCGAGAAGGTTCTTCTCGACCAAGGCTTGCGCGTTCCTTCGGGCGCTGGCGTGGGCGCAGCGGTCCAGAGTTACCTGCATTCGCAGGCAGAGGCGGCGAGCGCGAGGAAGTAGGCAAGGCAGTTGGCGGTCGAGAGTTGAAAGCAAGAGGTCGTCTGAACGCTGATGGCGGAAACTAAGAGCGCAATGGCGAAAACGGAGACTCCTACGATCCCGAATGCGGGCGCGATGAGCGAGTTCATCGGCGCGTTCGACGTGCCCTCGAAGGTGACGGACCACATTTATCCCTGCCGTTTTTCGCATTGCTGGAACGGGATTGCGACGCGCCACGCCGATACGATAGATTGCAAATTCTTCGTGGACGGCCGGGGCGTTGTGCTGGGGCTGGCGCATCCGGCGTTTGTTACGTTTCGCGAGCGCGCGGGGCGAAATCTGACTGACCGGGAAGCGAGCTATATCGCCGCGGAATATCTCCGCGAGCGCCTCGAGCAGGAAGACGAGCACACGCTTTACGATGTCTCCGCATCCGACGTCCTTCGACTGATCGCAAAACTCGGCATTCGCTAGCCCACAGGCGCATGTTCGTGCGGGGCTTCGGCCATCCGCTCTGGCTCTAACTCTGTCGCCCCGCTGGGGCTGCAATTCGGCGGTGTCTGCTCTGTCCCAGAGTTTACACCCTGGGCTATTTCTGCCGCCGCTCCGCGGCTGGTGCGTGGCGCGCGCGGGAAGGCACCGCAGCGGAGTTCCGATATTGCGCCGCGGTGGTTTCACCGGGGTCAGTGCGGGGTTTTTCGCGTGAAGTGAAAGACCATGGGCATGTCGTGGCCATTTTCGCGCCACGTCCATCTCTCCGTGATGTGATTGTCGTCTTCGAATTCGATGACCAGCTTTTGCTCGTGGCCCGTCGAGGGGCTTGGCAGATTGCCGGCGCCGACGAATGAAAAAATCAGGGTACGGACATTTCCGTCAGGCGAAATGGCGCGCATACGCGGCTGATTGCCCGTCGGGCAGTAGTGCACCAGCAGGATGCCGTCGCCATCGACGCTGTAAAGCGTAACCATTTCGTCCATGTCGGACGCAGCGAGAGTTTCCATCACCGCCGTGTGCGAAACCATGGATTGAAAGGTTGTGCGCGCGGACCTGCCGCGCTCGTCCTTGCCTTCCCATTCCCCAGCCAAGGATTGCAGCTTTTGAAATGCGTCCGCAGCCTTGCTCGGTGGCGGCCCGGCGGCGCGGGTCGCGTTAGACGCCAAGAGCAGAACAAGGATTCCGGCGCAGATTCGCATCGCTGCTGGTCACGTTTTCCGGATATAGGTGAGATCGTTTGAGGGATCCGAGCGGGTAATTTCTCCTAGGGCTTTTTCGGCAACGGAACGATCTTTGGCCGAATAGAGCCCGACTGCCTTCTCGAACGGAGTAGGTTGATCAGGCAACGGCTGTCCCCGCATAGCTGAGGAGAGTGAAGAGCAGAGGGGTCCGACCAGGGTGGTCTTGGTTGGCCTCATTCCGCCTTCTCCTGAAAGAACGCAGTCGCGAGAGAATTGCCCGCTCGGTAGTCGTCAAACTATCAGGAACGCGCCAGAGAGCAATGGCGGGAATGTCATTTCTTGCTCTATCGCGATGTAATCGTCCAACCGTTTGTATCCGCGTTAGTTAGGAGGCGAGCCACGGCCAGGAGCTGCCGTGTGGGGCTTGCGCGGCAGGGGTACTCCTGCTTAAAGTGATGCGCATGTCCGCACCCCTGCAGTTCCCTCCAAACAGGGTCTTGCGCTTTGGTGATTTCGCCATCGACCTGGCTGTGGGGGAACTCCGGAAAAGCGGCATCCTGCTGAGGCTCAGGCCCCAGCCATTCCGGATTCTGGCCCTTCTGGCGAGCCATCCCGGAGAACTAATCACGCGAGAGGAAATCCAGCGGGAAATCTGGGGCGGGAGACGTTCGTCGATTTCGAGCGTGGATTAAATTCGTGCATGACGCAAATCCGGGCGGTGCTGAATGACGATACGGAATCACCCCGATATATCGAGACGCTGCCCAGGCGAGGCTATCGCTTCATTGCTCGAGTGGAAGAAATCACGGTGGCACCCGCTCCGCCGGCACGGCAGCTTGAGCCGCTCGCGCTGCCTCCGCAGGGAAGCCGAGCTCTGCGCCCGTTCCGGTGGTTTGTCATCTGTTGCACGGGCCTGGCCTTGGCTCTCGCGATTCTTGGGTTTGGCGTGCGATGGCGGCATGAGCGGCCGGCAGCCCCTTCGCGAATTCGGCTCGCGGTTCTGCCATTCGACAATTTGAGCGGCGATCCGGGGCAAGATTTTTTCAGCGATGGATTTTCCGAGGAAATGATCACGCAGTTGGGCGAGATCGCTCCCGATCACCTGGGCGTGATCGCGCGGTCGTCAGCAGCCAGGTATCGCAACACGCAGAAGGCCGCCGCGCAAATCGGAAAAGAGTTGGGCGTGGATTACCTCGTCGAAGGCAGCTTGCGGCGCGAGGGAGATCGAATCCACGTGACGGCACAACTGATCCAGGTGAAGGACCAGACGAGTTTGTGGGCGCACTCCTATGAACGAGTCGTGGCCGACACCCTGGCGATTCAGAGCGACCTGGCGCGACGCATCGCGGATTCTCTGGCGGTGCAGCTTTTGCCCGCCCGTGAAACCCTAGCCTTCCGGGGTTCGTCGACGAAGGCGGAGGCGCACGAGGCATACCTCAAGGGGCGTTACGAGCTGAACAAGTTGGAGCGGCAGAGTTTCCAGACGGCCACGCAATTTTTCCAGCAAGCCATCGACGCCGACGCGAATTATGCGCTTGCCTACACCGGACTCGCCGACTCCTACAGCTACCGGCAGTTGTGGGGAGCATTGTCGCCGGAAGAAGCGTTTCCGAAAGCCCGGGCGGCAGCGCAAAAGGCGCTCGAGCTCGATGATTCGCTGGCGGAAGCGCACAACTCGACGGCCCTTGTGAACTTATTTTTCGATTGGGATTTTTCCGGCGCGGAGAGGCAATTCCAGCGCGCCATCACTCTCGAGCCAGGCTTCGCAATGGCCTACGACTGGTACGCGGTGCTGCTTTCGGCCACCGGCCGCCACGATGAAGCCATCGCGGCGATTCGTCGCGCCGAAGAAATCGATCCTCTCTCCCGTCTCATCAATGCGGATAACGGCTGGTTTTTCTTCTATGCCCGCCGGTATGACGACGCGATCCGGCAGTGCCAGCGAACGCTCGAGCTGTATCCGAAATATCGCTGGGCGATGGAATGCGTGATGGAGTCGTACGCGGGGAAGGGCGACTATGCGGAAGCTCTGAAGCGCGATAAGGAGTTGATGGCGCTCGAAGGCGCTACGGGCGCCGAAGTCGATGCGCTGGATTCACACGATCCGCAAGCGGGTTGGCGAGACGCGGCGAAATGGTGGAAGCAGCATTGGGAGAGAACCCTTCCTCCGGGAGTGAAATATCTTGCATCCTATGACGCCGCCGTTCTCGATGCCATGATGGGCGAGAAGGAACATGGGCTGGCCGAACTGGAGCGGGCTTACGGCGAGCGGGACACGTCACTCGTGACGCTGAAAATCGATCCTCGGCTTGATCCTCTTCGCAGCGATCCTCGCTTTCAGAATCTTCTCCAGGAGATCGGCCTCAACCCGTAGAAAAATAATGTGGCGCGAGTGAGGCGATTTCCCGTGCTTCCCCGTAACTTCCTACCCTTCGCAGCTCGTCCTATAATCTGATCGACGTTGGAAGGGGAAAAAATGAAACCCAATGATCGCAGAGCTATCGCCACGATAGCATTCATCCTTCCGGTTCTGCTTTGGGGCTGTGGAAGACTCTCGCTCGATTCCAGGGCCGATGATAAGAACGCGCCACCGGCGACGGCGCCGTTTACAGACTATCGCGGCGAAAAGCCGGGAACGATTCACAAGATCACGCCCGAGGATCTGCCGCAGCCCTACTCGAGTCCTTCCGCTGAGAACCGTGCGAGGATCGTGAAGAGACCTGCCGACGCCTGGCCGCAGGCTCCGGCTGGATTCAAAGTCGAGCTCTATTCGGCCGATGTCAGCAATCCGCGGCTGATCCGCACGGCGCCGAACGGCGATCTTTTTGTCGCGGAAAGCGAGCCGGGGCGCATCAAAGTTTTCCGTGGCATTGGAAAAGATGGAAAGCCGCAGCAAGCGGCGACGTTCGCCACAGGCCTGAACAGGCCCTTCGGTATTGCTTTTTATCCGCCGGGTTCTTCGCCGCAATACGTGTACGTGGGCAACACGAATTCGGTGGTTCGTTTCACCTATCAGAATGGCGACTTGCAGGCGCGCGGCAGGCCCGAGGTGATCATTCCGGATTTGCCTTCTGGCGGCCGGCTGCGTGGCGGAGGACACTGGACCCGTGATGTGGCCTTCTCGCTCGACGGAAAGACCATGTTCGTTGCGGTCGGTTCGTTTTCGAACGTGAACGACACCGACAACAATCGAAGGGAATACCATCGAGCCAACATTCTGGAAGCGAATCCGGATGGCAGCGGCTTGCGCGTCTATGCCTGGGGCATCCGTAATCCGGTCGGCATCGCCGTCCACCCGCAGACTCGAGAGCTTTGGGCGTCGGTGAATGAGCGTGATGAACTCGGAGACAATCTGCCTCCGGATTACATCACGCACGTTCAAGAGGGCGGTTTCTATGGTTGGCCGTGGTACTACACCGGGGGCAACCAAGACCCGCGGCACAAAGGCAAGCACCCGGAGCTGAAAGACAAGGTGATTGTGCCTGACGTGCTGGTCGAACCGCACAACGCGTCGCTGGAGATGACGTTTTACGAGGGCAGCCAATTCCCCTCGGAATACCGCGGCACGATTTTCGCGGCGGAGCACGGTTCCTGGAATCGGCAGGTGCGGACCGGCTACGAGGTGATTCGCGTGCCGCTCACGAATGGCCGTGCGAGTGGCGAATACCAGGATTTTCTGACCGGTTTCGTGACTCCCGACGGACGTGTTTGGGGACGGCCCGTGGGAGTTGCCGTCGCCGCGGATGGCTCGTTGATGGTGACGGACGATGGCTCGGATTCTGTGTGGCGGGTGAGCTACACGGGCCAGTGAAGGAAGAGGCATTTCCTGCGGCTCCCGGCCGAGTCGTTGGGTGTCCGATTCCGTCACAAGCGTTCCCAGGAGCGGGCATCGAGCCGTCGGACCGGCGTGCTTCTTCATGTTTAAGTTTCCCCATATCATAGACTTCAGGTTTGTGCTCCCGCGGAATCAGACGTGACGGCATAACGCTAGCCGCGCGTCAGGGGGTGTGACAATGGAGAGGCTTTGGCAGCTGAAGGCTGAATGCTGAGAGCGGCCCGATCGCATCGGTGGCAGAGGTTAGATCAAGGAAGTGAGGCCACAATCGATGGAAACCCTTTGGCAGGACCTGCGGTACGGCCTGCGAGTGCTCGCGAAATCACCGGGGTTCGCGGCGATTGCGGTGCTGACGCTGGCGCTGGGCATCGGCGCGAACAGCACTATTTTCAGTTGGATCAACTCGACGTTGCTCAATCCCGTCCCGGGCCTCGAGCACACTAGCGAATTTGTCTCGCTCTCGCTCGGGAAAACGGCTCGAAACCCCTTTCCGCTCTCCTACCCTGACTTCGTCGAGCTTCGCGACAAGAACCGGAGCTGCTCCGGCCTCACGGGTTTTTCCCCGAGCCCCATGAGCCTCACCGGCACCAGCAAGCCGGAGCGAGTCTGGGGCGTGGTAGCTTCCGCGAATTACTTCGATGTGCTCGGCGTGCGGCCGGTCCTTGGCCGCGGCTTTCTCCCCGCAGAGGACCGAGAACCCGGTGGGGCGCCGGTCGCGGTGATCAGTTATCGGCTGTGGCAAACGCGTTTTGCGGCGAATCCATCCATCGTGGGGCAGACCATGGAGATCGACCGGCACCCCTACACGATCATCGGAGTGACGCCGGCCATATTCCAGGGAGGCCAGACGGGGCTGCGTGCTGATCTCTGGATTCCGGTGATGATGGAGCAGCAAGTGATCCCCGGCGCAGACCGGCTCCACGACCATCACTATTTCTGGCTCTTTGTCCTGGGGCGGCTGAGGCCCGGCGTGACTCTGCAGCAGGGTCAACAGGAAATGACGCTTCTGATCCAACGGATCGCCGAGCAGTATCCCGAGGAACACAAAGGGCACGAGAGTGTCACGATGTATCCGCTGTGGCGCGCCCCCTACGGAGCGAACGCCGCTTTCTCGTCTCTGCTGCCCATGTTGATGGCCATCTCCGGAGTCGTGCTGTTGTTGGCCTGCGCGAACGTGGCGAACCTCTTGCTGGTGCGCTCTATCGGGCGCCGCCGCGAAATCGCCGTTCGCCTCTCAATCGGGGCCAGCCGCTGGAGGTTGGTCCGGCAGCTTTTGATCGAGAGCCTGGTGCTGGCGCTCGCGGGCGGCGGCCTCGCGATGCTGCTAACGGCTTGGACCGCGGGAACCATGATGAAATTCGTGCCGCCCACGAATCTCCCTCTTTACCTGAGCGTCCGCGCGGACCGCGTCGTGCTGCTGGTAACTTTCGTCCTCTCGATTCTCACCGGAGTGATTTTCGGCATCCTGCCGGCGCTGCGCTCCTCGAGTGTGGTGCCGGTCGCGGTGTTGAAAGAGGATTCGGGGAGCGCCTCCGGCGGACTCCACAGGGCGCGGCTGGCGAGCGGACTGGTTGTCGCGCAGGTAGCCCTTTCGTTGTTTCTCTTGATCTGCGCGGGGCTTTTCATCCGCAGCTTCCGGCAAGCACAACTTGCCGATCCGGGCTTTAACGCGGAGCACGTCCTGCTGGCTTCCTATGATCTCTTTCCTGCGGGCTATTCCGAGGCGGCTGGCATCGAGTTTCACCGCCAACTCCTGGCCAAGCTCGAAGCATTGCCGGGCGTTCAGTCGGTAACTCTGTCCAACTCAGTGCCATTTACCTTTGCGGGCGGAGGCTCGACCAGCGCCAAGCCGGAAGGCTATGTGTGGCAGGCGCACGAGTCGATGGAAATTCCTGACGCCATTGTCGGCCCGAACTACCTCCGAACGATGCAGATTCCCGTAGTCGCCGGGCGTGAGTTCACCGCACAAGACGCGGAGAAGTCGCAGCCGGGCGTCATCGTGAATCAGGCGTTTGCGGACCGCTACTGGCCCCATCAGGATGCCCTTGGCAAACGCCTCATCACGGACATATTGGACAGAGAGTTCTCCGTCATCGGCGTCGCGCGAAACAGCAATTATGGTGAGCTGGGGGAGACTCCGCGTCCCTTCCTGTTTCTGCCGGTGTACCAGCTCTACCGTCCGGGCATGATTATTCACGCGCGGGTTTCGGGTGACCCGCTCACGCTCGCCTCGACGGTGGAAAACGCCGTCCATGAACTCAACGCCGAGTTGCCTGTTTTCGACGTGACCACGCTGAAGTCAAGCGAACAGCTCGCTACCGTCGGCAGGCGCATCGCCGGGACGTTCGTGGGCGCTTTCGGCTTGCTGGCGCTGGTGCTCGCTGCGGTCGGTATCTACGGTGTGATCGCCTACACGACGCGTCAGCGGACGCATGAAATCGGGATTCGCATGGCGCTGGGTGCGCGGAGAAGCGATGTCTTCCGGCTGGTGTTGAGGCAAGGTCTGCGGTTGACGCTTGTCGGCGTTGTGATAGGCCTTGTGGTGTCGTTTGGGCTGACGCGATTCCTGGGCGGGCTGCTCTTCGGGGTCACGACAACGGACGCGCTGACGTTTGCGAGCGTCGCGATCTTACTGTCCGTCGTGGCGCTGACCGCCTGCTATGTTCCGGCGCGGCGCGCGACGCAAGTGGATCCGATGGTGGCGCTGAGGTACGAGTGAGCAGCGACACGCCACTGCTCACAGCTATCGGCCGTCAGCGTTCAGCGTTGTGAACGCTGACTGCTGGGGACTGAAAACTGCGCGCTTATCACGGCGACGCTGAAGGCGCTGAGGTCAGCCCGAAGTCGTTTTTTGTTGCAGGGGGCGCTCGAGGTTTGCTCGATCCCAATTGCCTAGAGTGGCCCCGGCTTCGTAGGTGCTCTGGAGAAAATCGAGCAGGATGTCCCACGGTGCACTCGCCTTTCGCACGTCTTCGTACATCAGGAAAAACTCCGACATTTGGGTGCTGTAGAAAGCAGCGCTCGGACGCACGGTAGCCTTCGAGAAGCCCGGCGGCTCGGGAGCGGCGTAGGCGTAGAAGGCCGCGTCCACTTCTCCGGCGCCGGGCCAGAAGCCGCCGCTAATCACTTCGTGCGAGTACGCCTCGCGCGTGATCACATCGGCGCCGGGACGTTCCGGGGCGCGGCGGCCCGAAAAGCGCGTGACGGCCATATCGAAGCTTCCCCAGAAGAAATGAACGGGACTATCCTTGCCGATGAACCGCGAGCGAAACTCCTTGAAAACCATATCGACAGAAACGAGGACACGCCAGAAGCGGTTTGCAAATTCGGGGTCATACGAGGCATGGGTGCGGTCCTGGTCCAAACGAATCGGGTTCGGAATCTCGGACGGCACGGGCCAAATCTTCACCGGGATGCCCATGGACCGCACCGTGGCCATCAGCTCGGCGTAGAAATCGGCCACGGAACGCGGGGCGAGGTTCATGGTCTTCACCGCGCCGCCGCTCGTTTGAATCAAGAGCTTGTGATCGATGAAGTCGAACAGGATTTCGAAAATACCCGCGTCGTAAGGGATGGGCGACGTGGTCAACCCGCGCGCGTTCACGTACAGCGGCACTTCCCACCAATGGTTAACCCTGGGACTCAACGCGAGCCGGATCTTTCCGACGATTTGAGTCCACATGTGAAGGGTGTCGCGCGTATCATTCCACGCTTTTAATCGCAGCTCGGGCCACTGCTGTTGGGACTCCATGGCAGCCTCCTCCGTTCAGCGGGAATTCTACAACGGTCCTCAGCCTGACGCCGCCTCAGAAATACCTTCTTTGGATAGGCGTGCTGTAGCGAAAACCGTCACGCAATACTATGCTCTTGCGACAGCCAAAGTCCGGCGGGCGAGGAACGCCGCATCGCGCCGCGCCAGAGGAGTGCGAGATTGACATCGAGTGCCCAGACAACGCACGCCGAAGAGAAGGAAACCGGGCGCCTCGAAGCCTTCAGCGATGGCGTCTTCTCCATCGCGATGACGCTCCTTGTCCTGGATCTGAAGGTGCCGCATCTCGGAAACGGCGCATCGACTCCTGCGCTCGCCAGCGCGCTCGCGCAGCAATGGCCTTCTTATCTCTCGTTCGTGATGAGTTTTTTCACCGTCCTGATTATGTGGGTGAACCATCACATTGTGTTCAGACTGGTGCGCAAGACCAATGCCCGGCTTCTGTTCGCCAACGGGTTCTTGCTATTGCTGGTGACCGCCGTGCCCTTTACGACGGCGCTGCTCTCTGAGTATCTCACCAAGCCGGGCGCCGCGGTCGCGTGCGCAGTGTACGCCGGGACGTTTGTGCTTATCAGTGTGGCGTATAACCTTCTCTGGCATGTCGCCGCGCGAGGGCGCGCGCTTCTGAAGAGTGACGCGCCGGAGCACACGGTCCAAAGAATCACCAGGAATTACATGTTCGGACCTCCGCTCTATCTCTCGGCTACGGTGAGCGCCTTCGTCAGCACCTACGTGAGTGTCGGCATATGCTTTGGGCTATGGGTGTTTTGGGCAGTGACGACGAAAGAGCGGTGAGCGGGCGGCCGATGGGAATGCTGGCGGTCCTCCTTGTTTACGCCGGTTTCGTCGTCACGCTCGTCGGCGCGATTTCGCTGACTAAGCCGCTGGCTTGGTTCGGGATCCACGAACGGTCGCAAGGCGCCTTCTTGTTTGGGTTGGGTCTGGTCGCGGCCGGTGCTGGGTTCATTCTTCCGGCGCGAGAAGTGCGCGTCGAGACAGTTCGGACGCAGCTTGAGGGCTTTGCGCCTGCGTATCACTTCAACGAGTTCCACTCCGTCCGCGTCGTTGGTTCCCGGGAGCGAGCCTATCGGGCGATCAAAACAGTGACCGCGGATGAGATTCTGCTTTTCCGGACGCTCACCTGGATTCGGCGCTTGGGCCGGGGCGGCCCCGAAACTATTCTGAAGCCGCGCGCGAAGACGCCGATCCTCGAGGTCGCAACGCGAACCGGTTTCGTTCTGCTAGCGGATGAGCCGGACCGCGAGGTCGTCCTAGGCACCGCGGTAATTGTTCCGCGAGGGTGGCAGCCAAAGAAGGACATTACGCCGGACGACTTCAAGACTCTTCGCGAGCCCGGCTTCGCGATTGCCGCGATGAACTTTCTGATCGAAGATGCCGGCTCGGGTGGCTGCACAGTCACCACGGAAACTCGGGCATATGCCACGGACGCGGCCACGCGACGCAGGTTTGCGAGATACTGGCGCGTGATCTACCCAGGGAGCGCCCTGATTCGGCGCATGTGGCTTCGAGCGGTCAAACGGCAGGCGGAAAATCCTCGCTCCTGACTCCGCCGAAGATAAGTCTTAGCCCTCGGTGGTTAAAACCTCTGAAAACCAAAACTTAGCACTTTATCGGCACGCCTGAAGACGTGCCCTGACGCTCAGCACTTTTGCGACTCATTTGTGGGACCTGACACTAACGGGGCTTCGCCCCAGCCCAACAAGCATGTCCTCGGGCGAACGAAACACGAACAAAACTTGCCTCATTTGCACCAACTTTTGCCCCTCAAGGTGTCTAGTTCCTCGCAGATCAATAGCCCGAATGGCCGCCGAACATCTCGCCGATCCGGTTCATGAGGCCGAGTTCGCCTTCCGCTTCGAGTTTCCCCTCGAGCACCGCGGTGACCGGCTCGAGCAGCCCAGCGCTGATTCGGGCAAAGGTTGGATCCGACATCTTCAGCACGATGCGAGGCTGCGCGGCCGCACCCGGTTTCGCGAGAGCCTTCCCCGCGGCGATCTGTACAACCCACCTTTTTGACTTACCGTTGCTGCTCAGGTTGTACTCGATCTCCCCTTTGAAGCCGAAGGCGCGATCGGGCCGGAAGGCGCGCTGCATTCCTTTGAAGATCATGGGAGCGAGAAGCGGCATCATTCGCTCGAGTTGCTGATCGCTCCGGCCGCGCACCAGCCAGGTCAGCACAGCCCTGCCGGCGCGTGCGGCGGGACGCTTGGACGCCTGGTCGCCATTGGCGTGCCGACCCGCTGGATAGACGTGCAGCGCGCCGATCGGGCCTGGCTCACCCTGCGGCGTGACAACGTAGCCGGGCCGCGCCGAGCGAATGGGCGCGCGCCGGGCGAGCACCTGTTCGATGGCGGGCGCCAATCGTGCTTTCTTTTCGGCTTCCTTTGCGGGGGTTCTCTCCAAGAAACGCGGCATCACCGTCTTCGAAAACAACTCGATCGACTCGCAAATATGCTCGTGCCGGTTGTGGCCCACCTGCGCCCCAAGGATGATCAGGTCAACGCCGGCCCGCTCGTAGCGTTCGAGAAGATCGGTAAGCTGGGAAGGAGTCCCCACGGCGCCGCGGAACGATCCGAGCCCCTGTTCGAGAAGCTGAATGCCGAGCGGCTTGTTGTTTGCGTAGATCACCTCGCGCGCAAATCCGAGTTCTTTGCGGTGCTCCTGGAACTCGTTCCAGATGTTCGTCACGCCCGGCTGATGCTTCCCGAAGACGTAGTAGTAAGAGAGCGAGAACCCGAAAAAGTGAGCCCCATCGATGCCACGGTCGATCGCGGTCTGTTCGTCTTCATGGCACATGAAAGGAAGCACGACGGCAACCTGCGGATTTACCGACAGGCCGGCTGGCACGCACTCCGGGCTGGCAATCAACGCGTAGTAGTCATCCACCCACGTTTTGGCTTTCTCCGGCTCGACAAATGAAAACGAAAGCGCGCCGATTCCCTTCTTCGCGGCGAGGAGAATCGTTTCGCGGCGGCTGCAAGCCACCCAGAGCGGCGGATGCGGTTTCTGCATTGGCTTGGGCACAACGTTGCGTGGCGGCATCGAAAGGAAGCGGCCTTCGTAGCCGGCGAACGGCTCCTCGGTCATCATGCGCACAATCGCGTCGAGTGCTTCGTCCCATTGCGCGGTCTTCTGCTCGCGGTCCACACCGAAGCCGCCCAATTCGGCCTGCGAGCTCCCCTGTCCGGTGCCGAATTCCACTCGCCCGTTGGAGACGAGATCGAGCGTCGCGATGCGCTCGGCAACGCGCGCGGGATGATTGAAGCCGGGAGGAAGCTGGACGATTCCGTGGCCGAGGCGGATGCGCTTGCTGCGTTGGCTTGCCGCGGCGAGAAAAACCTCAGGCGCACTCGAGTGAGCATATTCCTCGAGGAAATGATGCTCGACTTCCCAGACGTAGTCGTAGCCCAACCGGTCGGCCAGTTCAATCTGCTCGAGGGCTTCGCTGAAGGTCTTCGCTTCCGCGTCGGGGCCCCACGGGCGCGGCACCTGAAGCTCGTAGAACAGGCCGAATCTCATGGCCTACCTCCCTCGAGCGCTCGCGCGAACGGTGTCGATTGAACCGCAGAGTTGAAGGCGAAACGCGGACCGCCGCGCCTGACGAGCATACCTCCTATCCCGGGACTTTTGAATCCGAAGGGCTATGTCGTCAGTTCGATTAGGGGTGCTTTTCACACACGAAAGAAAGCGCGGCCATCGTCAAGCTCGAATATTGACCCGCCTTCATTGCAAACCTAGAATGCGGGTCACGGTACTGGAGGTGGCTATGTCACTCAAGGGAAAATGCGCGCTTGTCAGCTGAAATAACGTCGCCAGGCTGTTCCTGTGCTAATTTCCGTGCAGGACGTAACCAGGCTGGAGGGGGAGTTTTCCGTCCACCTTGATTACATCCACATCGCTATTGATTGAATAGACGTCGATAAGGCCTACCGCGCCGGGCTTCGCAGCGACGATGCGGAGCAAAGCCTGGTCCGAGTCTACGATCAACAGAGATTCCTTGTTCGCTGCAACCAGGGCCTTCACTTCCTCCATGCTCATGCCGAAGACTTTCTGAAGCGCGACTTTCATTTCCGGCAATCCGGGGTCTTTCATGACGACAATGACAGCTTTGCCGTCCGGCCACTTTTTCGTGGCGGCCTTGGCCAGTTTCACTAGCTCCGCCAGCGGCACCTCTTTGACGGTATTCCCCTTATTCGCCACTAGAGCGACATCTCGGGCCCAGCCGAAAGGCGCACTGGCGAGGAGAATGATGACGAGGAAAAAAAGTCGCCGCCTGAAGGTCCGTTCCATCTGAAACCCCCATCACAGTCATTCAATCAGTATCAAGAACGATACGCAAGCCGCACTCCGCCCTTCAAGTGCCTTAAATGTCAGTGGTACGCTGGTTTCACTCGCGAGGCTTTCACCAGAGAGGTGTCCACAACGATGCGATTCTGGACAAGGCTTGCCGTAGTCTCTTTCAATCTGACTCTAGCGTACTCGTGCTCGGCGAGCCCTTCGCCCGCTCGGCGCGCCGTCGTGTCGGATCCGGCTATGATCGCCAGCGAAACCATTTCCGTCACGACGAAGTCGCCGGCGGCCGGCAAGCTGTTTGAGGAAGCAATGGCTTCCTACGAGAAGCTGCAGCTTGTGGGAACACAGGAAAAGCTGAAAGCCGCCATCGGTGCGGACCCCAATTTCGCTCTCGCGTACGCGTTCCAAGCTTACTTTGCGACCGATCCTGCGCTGGCGGCGTCGTCACGCCGGCGCGCGAAGTCGCTCGAGCCCGGGGTGACCCACGGCGAACAATTACTGATCCAGTGGATTACCAGCCAGCAGGAAGGTGACTTCATCCGCGCGATTTCCGCCATGAACGACATGTTGGCGGCGTACCCGCGGGACAAACGCATGCGCATGTACGTGGGCGAGTGGCTGTTTAGCCAGGAACGCTACGAGCAATCAGCGCGAGTCCTTGACGAAGCACTGAAGATCGACCCCAACTATGCGGCGGCCTGGAATGATCTCGGATACGCCTACATCTACGAGGGGAAAGTCGATGAAGCCGTGGCGGCGCTGAAGAAATCCGCAACGTTGCTGCCCGGGGAACCGAATCCGCACGATTCGCTCGCCGAAATCAACCGGCTCGCCGGACATTACGATGAAGCTTTAAGCGAATATCGCGAGGCGCTGAAAATCCAGCCGACTTTTGTGACCTCCCAGGCCGGTCTTGGCGATACTTACGCCCTGATGGGCCAGCAGCAACGTGCGCGCGAGGAATTTGCCAAGGCCATCGCGGCCGCCAGCTCGCGCGAGGAGGCCCTTGGATTCCGTTTCCAGAGCGCGATGACTTACATCCACGAGAAGGATTTCCAGAACGCAGACAAGGGGTTTACCCAACTCGCTGAAGACGCCGACAAAGCCGGTCTGGCCGATCTAGAATCGCAATGCTATCGAGCCATGGCCATGTATGCGAAGGACCTGAACGGCATGCTCGAAGACATCAATCGCGCCAATGCCGCGTTGCGTCACAATCACCAAACCGCCCAGACACTGCTGGACGCGGAGTTAGCACAAAATTTGCGCGTACGGGCGTTTCGTGAGGCCGAAACAGGAAATAAGGACGGAGCGGAGGCTACGGTCAAGCTGCTGGCCGCGTTGGCCGAGGCGAACCGCAGTGAAATCGTCCAGCGGTGTTATCACGCGGCAACCGGCGCTTCCTTCATGGCCGACGGCAAGTTCATCGAGGCGCTTCCCGAGCTCCAGGAAGACCCCAGCAATGCCATCTCCTTGAAATGGCTAGCTGTGGCCTATGAAAAATCCGGCAACGGGGCAGAGGCGAAAATCACGCGCGACCACATGATGCTGATCCACAAGAACACCATCGAAGATGCAATCGCGACGCTGGGTATGTAGCGACGCCCTGCCTGCTGGTAACCCGCATGGTTTTTCTCTGCGCGTTCTCTGCCTTCTCGGCGCCCCTGCGGTGCATCACTGTCTGTTCGGACCTTCGCGGAAGGCCAACGGCAGGAGCTGCCTAAGCTTCAAGCCTGCGGCTCCGATTCGGCGGGGGCGGGCGCGGTCAAGTTCTCGTTTGAGGGTTCATTTGCCGCACGGTTGGCCAGCCTCTTCTGCGCGCGGCGTTCGGCCTTCATCCGCTGCTTGTCCTGCCTCTTCATTTCTTTCTGACGCTTTTGAAAAGTAGATTTCGAGCGCGTTGCCATGAAGTCTCCTTGGAATCGGGATGCGGCGCGGACAATGCCGCAGCCGGCAAACGAATACTTGCAGATTACCAGCGGGGCTCTCGGGGCTGACGCGCGGTTTCGCGGTAATCCTCGTTCGAGAAGCTGCTTCGGCCGCGTCCACCCCTGCTACCACCACCGCCACTGTGTTGTGGCCGGCTCCCCTCGGTCTTGGGGCGTGCTTCGTTCACTTTCAGGTTGCGCCCGCCGACCTCCTTTCCGTCGAGAGCCGCAATCGCCTTGGCTGCTTCTTCGTCATTGGCCATCTCCACGAACGCAAAGCCGCGGGCCCGACCAGTGTCCCGGTCCGTGGCCATATGCACACGGGTGATTTGCCCGAAGGGTTCGAACAGGGCGCGCAAATCGCTCTCCGTCGTCTGGAAATTCATGTTGCCAACAAAAAGGTTCTTCATGCTCTTCTCTCCGTAACTTCGTGCGGCAAGGGTGATGAATTATCGCGGCACTCGGAGGGAGTCAGATCGCTTGAAAGCGGCGATAAGAACCTCGAGGAAGTCAGGTGAGACAGGCCAAAAATCAAGCGCTGGAAGGCGACAACACAACCCTAACTTCTTGAGAGTGCAGAGATACTATAACAAAGATGCCGGCAAAAGTCTTGTTTGCACGTCCTCAAAACATGCGCGCGTGTGGTGGTGTTGCCTGCCATCCCCAAACAAGCGGGCCTCTGATAGAATCGCGCGTTTGCGGTCAGGCGAGCCCGCTGCGGCTGTGGCACCTAAGGCAAAGGCGAAGCGCTTTTACATCTCCGGGACGGTGCAAGGGGTGGGCTTCCGTTACTTCGTCCAGCGTGTTGCGGCGCGTCTGAACTTGAATGGCTACGTCAAGAATCTCCGGGATGGGCGCGTCGAAGTTTATGCCATCGGTGCGGCTGACGCTTTTTCGAAATTGCGCGCCGAACTTGAACGAGGCCCTCGCGGCGCGATGGTTTCCGACGTAGCCGAAGAAGATGCCGACGCAGAAGATCGGTACGCATACGAATTCACAATCGAGTCCGATTATTGGTGAAAGGACCACAGACTGAATGGACGATTTAAAGAAGCTGATTCGCGAGATTCCCGATTACCCGAAGCCGGGAATTTTGTTTTACGACTTGACGACGCTGCTCCAGGACAAGCGCGGGTTCCACGACCTGATCGATAAGCTGTGCGAGCACTATGCCGGGAAGAAAGTCGATATCATCGCCGGGATTGAAGCGCGGGGATTCATTTTCGCTCCGGCGCTGGCGTATCGCATGGGCGCTGGGTTTGTTCCAGTACGCAAGCCGAATAAGCTGCCGTGGAAGACCGCGGAGGTTACCTACCAGCTCGAATACGGCACGGATAAGCTACAAATTCATCGCGATGCTGTGAAGCCCGGGGATCGCGTCCTGGTGTGCGACGATCTGCTTGCTACGGGCGGCACCGCCGCCGCAGCGGTTGCGCTCGTGCGACAGCTCGGAGCAGAAGTGACCGGGGCGGCCTTCGCCGTCGAGCTAAGCTTTTTGAATGGTCGCGCGAAGCTGCCGGGAATCGATGTCTTCTCGCTGCTGAAATACGACAAATAGGATCAGAAACTGTGAAATGGGAAGGAGCGTTTCGCAACGGAGGGCGAAGTGAAACTCAAGAGGATTCTCTGCTCGCGGCCCGGCGCTGGCGGACTGCTTCGAATAGCACCACTCCTGCCGCCACAGACACATTCAGCGACCGCACCGGGCCTGTCGTCGGGATCGAGACGAGAAAGTCGCAGTTCTTTCGCGTGAGCTCGTGCAAGCCCCGCCCCTCGCCGCCTAGAACAATTCCTGCCGCTCGCGTGAATTCCACCTCTGTGTAGCTCTTTGGGGCGCGCTCGTCGAGGCCGACGAGCCAGTAACCTGCTTCTTTGAGCTGCTCCATCGCCCTTGCCAGATTCTTCACTCGCGCCACCGGCAAGTGTTCGAGCGCGCCGGCGGAGGTGCGCGCAACTGTATCGGTGAGTCCGGCAGCGCGCCGTTCCGGGATCACCACACCATTGGCGCCGGAAGCGAGGGCGGTACGCACGATTGCGCCCAGGTTTTGCGGATCTTCTATCCCATCAAGGAGCACGATCAGGCCTCGCTCGGACTTAGCCTTCAGCAGGTCTTCCAAGCCGACCGCCGACTTCGCTGCGGCGAGCGCCACGACACCCTGATGCTCGCGCGTCCCGGCGAGGCGATCGAGCTGCAAGCGATCTTCGAAACGCACCGGCACGCCGCGCGAGCGAGCGTGTTGAACGATCTGATCCATCCGGGTGCCGTGGCGCCCGCGCGCGATCACAATGCGGTCGAGCGCGCGCCCGGCAGCCAGCGCCTCT
This sequence comes from Candidatus Acidiferrales bacterium, assembly GCA_049644285.1. GTDB lineage: Bacteria > Acidobacteriota > Terriglobia > Acidiferrales > UBA7541 > CAVRXT01. The sequence continues at coordinate 26,625 of JBARRP010000243.1, forward strand.
TCCACCGCGTGAATTCCCGTAAGCCGGTCCATTTCTCTGAGTGGGTCTCTTAGTCCAGCGCGGAACAGAATTCGAGCATCCTTTGACGGGTGTCCTTTACAGGAGTCGTGAACGGCAACTTCGCCGCAGAATCGAGAAGCAAAATCACGCGGTCCAGTTTGCCCTCCCCGGCGCGACCTGCGAGTGCCAAGCGTATCGGGAAGAAAAGCTCGCGGCCACGGTAACGCAGCGTGGCCTTTATCCCATCGATGATCTCTTTGTAGCGGTCAGAATCCAGGCCGGGTCCATCCAGGATGCGATGCGCCAGCTCTCGAATCACTTCCCGGGCGCCTACGCGCGCAAGGACTGCCTGATTCTCCGGAATCGCCAGGAGCGCGTCGGCGTCATAGTCGAAGATGAGCTCGAGCACATCAGCGAGCGTGGCGCGGTCCATCGCATGCAGCCCCAGCAGCAATGCCGCGTGCTCGAGCCAAGCACTGAGTTCCGGGGTCGCGTCAATGTCGAGCCAGCGCCGCTCGCGGAGAATCGCTTCGACCTCGGCGGCTGGCAATGCCGAACCAGGAGGCGAGCTAACGCCAATAGGCTGCTCCGAGCTCACGAGCTAGGGTCCCTCGAGGGCGGCGATGGCGTGTGCGGCGATGGCTTCACCCCGGCCGATGGAATCGACGCCTTCATTCGTCTTCGCTTTGAGGTTGATCTGATCGGGCCCGATCCCCATAGACTTCGCCAGCGCCGCTCGCATGGCAGGGAAATGCGGCGCCAGTTTCGGCTTTTCCGTAATCACGATCGCGTCAACGTGGGTGATGCGAAGGCGTTGCTCATCGAGAAGTTTTCGCACCTTTTCGAGAAAGAGCAGGCTTGAAACGCCCTTCCATTTCGCATCCGAATCCGGGAAATGAGTTCCGATGTCTCCGAGCCCCGCCGCGCCCAGCAGCGCATCGCAAATCGCATGGCTCAGCACATCGCCGTCCGAGTGCCCGACCGGCCCTTTATCAAAAGGGACTTCGACGCCACCGACCATGAGCTTCCGCCCCGCCGCAAGGCGATGCAAGTCGTACCCAATGCCCGAGCGCGTCATTGAGCCCGGTGCTCCTGCTCGAGATAGAAGCGGGCGAGCTCCATGTCGGCGGGCCGCGTGATTTTCAGGTTCCGCTCTGAGCCCACCACTACGTAAACATCGCGTCCGAGCCGCTCGACCAGCGCAGCCTCATCAGAGGCAGTCACGCCGTCCTGCTTTGCCTTCGCAAAGGCTTCGCTCAACAGTGAGTAGGAAAATGCTTGGGGTGTTTGGGCCAACACGATTCGTTCGCGTGGAATCGTCGCGCTGATCAAAGCGACATCTTCGGGCAGACTCGCGCGCTTTACTTCCTTCACGGTATCAATCGCAGGAATACCAAGAATGGCCGCGCCGCGGCCCCGGGCTTCCGCAATCAAACGCTCGACCTGTTCGCGAGTGACGAACGGCCTTACCGCGTCGTGCACGAGAACAATTTCCGTGTCGGCGGAAACTTGAGCCAGGGCATTGGCCACCGATTGCTGCCTGGTTTCCCCACCGTGCACGACCCGCGCCGGGCGTCCCAGTCGCGCGCGCGCCACTTTATCCTCGAGCGAAGCGAGCTCTTCGGCGCGGGTGGCAATAAAAAAATCGGTGATTGCGGCGCTGGCAGCCAGGCGTCGCAATGTGAAGATCACCAGCGGAACGCCGTCCAGTTCCAGGAATTGCTTAGGCGTCTCGGCGCCCATCCGAGTGCCGAGGCCTGCGGCGGGGATGATGGCAGCAATCCGGCTCATCGAGGGGGCAACAGTCTATCGCAAGAACGCCTTAGGGAGCGAGGAAAGCCACCGCGCTTGCCGTCAGCAGTGTTTTTAGTCTGGGTTGACGCCCAGATTTCAGTATGATATCATCGTGATATTGGAGGGAGAACATGCTTAACGAAAAACCAGCCTGGTCGTTGCCGGGTGCGGTGATGTTGGTCGCGCTATTCGCTGCTTTGATTACCACCGGATATGTCCTGCACAACGCGGCGATCCTGCAGTCGGTGGCGCTCGTGGTGGGCTGTGTTTTGGCGCTGATCGCCGAAGTGATTTGCCTGTCAGGGTTTGTGATCGTGAATCCGAACGAGGCCAAGGTGATTCAGTTGCTCGGGACCTACATCGGGACGCTCCGGCAGCAGGGATTTCGGTGGCTGAATCCTTTCGCTTCCAAGCGAGTGGTTTCGCTGCGGGTGCGAAATTTCGAGACCTCGAAGCTGAAGGTGAATGACTTGGACGGCAATCCGATCGAAATTGCCGCTGTGGTCGTGTGGCAAGTGGTGGATACGGCCGAGGCCATTTTCCAGGTGGACAACTACGAGAATTTCATGCAGGTGCAGAGCGAGTCGGCACTGCGGAACATGGCCACCTCCTATCCTTACGACGCGCACACCGAAGGGCAAATGGCGCTGCGCAGTCACACGGCTGAAACCGCCGAGCAACTAAAGAAAGAAATCCAGGACCGGCTGACGAAAGCGGGCGTGCAGGTAATCGAGGCGCGCATCAGCCACTTGGCGTACGCGGCGGAGATCGCGAGCGCGATGCTGCAACGCCAGCAGGCCAGCGCCATCGTCGCCGCGCGTCAGACGATCGTCGAGGGCGCCGTCAGCATGGTGGAAATGGCGCTTGATCAACTTTCACAAAGGAAGATCGTGGAGCTCGATTCGGAGCGCCGCGCCGCCATGGTCAGCAATCTGTTGGTCGTGCTGTGTGGCGAGCGCAGTCCACAGCCAGTGGTCAACACCGGCACGCTGTATACGTAGGAAGAGAACTTGGCGGATCGTAAAGCATTTCTTCTTCGATTGGATCCGAATACTTATGCCGCACTGGAACGTTGGGCGGCAGACGAATTGCGCAGTCTCAACGCTCAGATCGAATACGTGCTACGGCGCGCATTACAGGACGCCGGGCGCATTGCGCGTCCTTCCCCTGCGTCTTCAAAGGTTTTCCCGAAGTCTCCTTGAACGCCACGCTCTCTAGATCAAGCGGCGGAGCTTGATTTTCACGTCGATCGACTTGCCATTGCGGTCGAGCGTAAGTTTGTATTCAACCTCCGGATGTCTAAACATCTCGCGCAAGTCAGACAATTTGTATTCAACGGCGGGCTGGCCATCGATACCCGCGAGGATGTCTCCCTTCTGGATGCCTGCCGAAGAAGCGGCCGAATGTTCAAGGACGTTCACGACTCGAATTGTTTTCAAGCTCGGTCCCTCGGCGGTGAGAGTCATGCCGCTCATGTCTGTTTCAAAGAGTTCGCGAACATGGCCATTCGTCTCGAGGATGAGGCGCTGACGGGGGTAGTCGAGAATTAACTTTAACCGCCTCAGCAGCTCGCCGCCGATGGCGCCGGCAACGTCCGAGTTCAAGGGTGCGCCCTCCTGCCCCCGCAAAAACGTCGCAACCGGTTGGGCAAAGATGAGGGGGCCGAGCTGAAGCTCTTTGATCCGGCCTTGCAGAGATTCCGCGCTGCTCCCAATCGCTGGAAGCGAGGAAGGGCGCGTTTTCAGGTGAGAGGTGAGTTTGTGCGCGTCGCCGAACGCTTTCGAAAAACCGACTGCGCCGGGAAACGAAGTATCCACGACAAAAGCAGCTTCGAATTGCCTCTTGCCAGGAACATCGACTTTTGCGCGAATTGTTGGAAGTTTGTTTGTCAGAGCGAGCGGAAGAATCACGCCCTTACCCGCGTATTCAAACGAATTCGGGTCGTACAACTGAATGTTCAGCCGGTCGTAATCGATCTCGACCACAAAGAGCTGCAGAATGTCCTCGCCCATGAGCCCTTGGATCTGGCGTCCGAGTTGGGCGGACATTCTCGCCAACGGAAGAGCCTGGAGCGAAGGCATGCGGATCCCCAGGCTGGGCAGGATCAATACAGGATCGAGAACCTCTTTGGCGGCGGCTGCGTTTTCAGAGCCGCTCGCTCGTGGAGATGGCACGGCGGTGAGGCCCAATTCGCCCGCGCGCCCTTCGTCAATGGCGGAACTTGCTTGGCTCGAATCAACGAGGAATAGCGACGGCTGCGTGGCGTTGATGCGCACGGGAGCGAAAATCTGATTTCCGGCGAGCTCCATGGGAATCTGAGCGACATTTCCTCCACCTCCAAATCGCACAACCGGCAAATTCTGTGCGGCCGATTGTGGAAGCGAAGGAGACCGGTGGGGTGCCGCCCGGAACCCTGCAGTGAACGTTGGGATCAACGCGCCGCCTAACACCAGCGCAACGGCGAGCAGGATTTTGGATTTGGCGTTCCGCATGAAGCCCCTAGTGACGCGATTCCGTCCAGAGGGCTGATTCTACTAGACAATTTGCTTGAGACTTGTAAGAAACCCGTGCGTGGTCTTGCCTCAGCTATGGAGCAGGCGCCAGATAGCCCTGGCGCGCGTAGACCCGATATCCCTCGCGCGACTTCGCCGCGGCCATCGGCTGGCCGTTGGAATCGGTGATGTGGATTTCGAGCGAATGGAAGCGGCCATCGTGAACAGTGGGTTCGAAGCCGAGGACATACTGGTGACGGAGCGTTGAGGCAATTTCGCGGTAGATGGGCGCAAAATCTTCGGCCGATCCCGGGAAATAGGCTCGCCCACCGCTGATCTGGGCGATGGACAGAAGCGCATTATTCGCGCGTTCGAAACTGAGTTCCGGATCGCGCTGTGTGACAGCGTCTTGCTGTTTCCCCAGGGAATTGTTTGCTTCGTTTTCGACTGGTTTCTTCGACTTTGGCCGGGACGAGCTCTTCGACTTCGGTTTATCCGCGTCGCGTAGGGAACCGCCCAGAGCGACCGGAAAGATTACGACATCACTCGCTTTCAGCTTTGCAACCAGGTTCTCCCAGTGACCGGGCGGCGATGAATCGAGACCCGTCGTGAGCAGCACGAGAGCCTTCTTTCCGGTCAGTGCCGCAAGGGAATCGAGCGCGGCGCCGACGGAATCGTAGAAGTTCAGTTCTGCCATCCCCAGGTTGTACTGCAGGCTGACCAACGCGCGCGCCAGCGCTGCTTTGTCGCTTGTGGGCGGGAGAAGCACGCGCGGCGTCTGGTCGTACGTGGCGAGCGCGACCTGATCGTCCGGGGCCAGCCCATCGAGCAGTGAATAAGCGGCTTCGAGATGCTGCCGGTGAATGAGATAGACAGCAGGGCTGGTCTCCACGAGCACGAGGATTTGCGCGGGGGTCTCGACTGGAGCGAAAAATGTGAGAGGACGCTCTACGCCTTCGTCAAGCACGCGAAAATTAGTCTGCGTGAGTCCGCCGAGCAGGTTTGCGTGCTTGTCCGCGACGCTGACTTCTATGCGGACGAGTTCTGCATTTACCTTCAGCGCTGCCGTGGCGCCTGAATTTTGTTCCGGAGCGGATGTTTGGGCGCTGAGCAGTATCGCGCGAAACAAGAAGGTGAAGGCAACGGAAAAGAGAGCGGGCAATCCGAGGCGGTGCAGCGAATTACTGAACGTACGAATCAAAGTAAACGCCGTGCGAATCCTTCCACCATCCGCTTACGCTCGAATGGAGATAACGGGAGAAGACCGCGGGATTAAGCTCTTTCAGCCAATCGGCCGAAGATTGGTCAGGTTGGCCGCTTTTCTGCGCCCGCGCCGCCGCTTCGTCAGTGTAGGCGGAGATCAATTTGTCCCAGGGAACTTGGGTGAGGTCTCCATAGCCCAGCCCGGAGAGTTTCGCAGGCACCAGTGAGCGCATCGCGGCGAAGGTCGGCGGCGTGGCGGAGGTTGCACCGGAGGTCGAGACAAGCTTCGATTGCAACTGCGCCACCGCTTCGCGCACCATCTCCTTGCGGGGCGCCACCACGATCATCTCGGGCGTCACAGCCACATAGTAAAACTTGCGCCGCTGGCCTTGCGTCTGCGGATCGCGATACGGGACGGCGAGATCCAGGTAGTCGACCGAGCCAGCTTGATCTTCATTCGCGATCATTGGGCCCAGGACGGCCCGCAAGACGCGCAACACCTCCTCAGATTCTTGGATCGTCGCCGCGTGTAATTGCAGAGTGGTGCCGTCCGGTGAAAAAGAGGTCACCGATGCGAATTCGCCCGTGAAGAGTTTGAGGGCGTCTGCGACCGGCATCCCCAGAAATCTCTCCGCCAGCGATTCAAAGGAGGTGAAATTTGCGGCTTGCGTGTCGTTGAGCGAAACAACAACGGCTTGGCGCACCGTCGTGTACAAGGCCGCGAAATCCAGGCGCGAGATGCTGAAGAGGGGTCCGCCGGAGGCAAGCGGCTGAGTGGCGAACGCCGCGCCGCTGGGGCCGAAGATATCGAAGAGGCTCCCCGGCGATGTGTCACCGAGGAGAGCGCCGCGGAGGCGTGTGGCCTTTCCCGAAAAACTGACTCCGCCACCCATCACGTGGATTTGCTCCAGGTGCAGGCGCTGGGCAAAGTCGGCAAAATTCTTGTCGCCCGGTTTCGACGGGCCCAGCTTGCTCAGATCCGGGATCCGAGCGAACCATTCGAGAGCGGCGTCAGGTCCGATTTGTGGATGAATCTCCTGATATTCCTTTCGCTGAGCGAGGGAAGCAGCTGACCGCTCTCGGGAGCGAAAGCGGGTGATGAGATCTTCGATGATCTCCTTTTGATCTGACATCAGGAAATGGGTGCCGCTCCAGGCCCGATACGAATCGCCGTTTGCGCCCGGCAATTTTTCAACTTTGGTGCTCCCGAAAGAGTAGCTGCTGACGGCCGGCTCCTCTTTACTGTTCGCCTGGCTCAAAACCAGCAAGAGCTGGACGATAGCTTCCTTGCCCTTGGCGTCGTAAGCCAGGAAGAAGCCGGGTGAGGGCGCAGACCGCGTGCCCTCTGGGGACGCCTTCGCGGCCGCGAGATTCCCGGCGAAACCGATTGTCAGAGGGTTTTCGAGCAGCGACAGGACAGCGGAGAACTCCTGCTCAGTCGGCGCCTTCTTCTTCGTGTCTTTCGTCGCGCTTGAATAGAGCTGCTGTACCAGCGCCCGGCGAACCGGTGCGAAGTCGGGATCGGCCCAAAGCTCGAGCAGGTGATTTGTTTTCTGCGCCGTCACGAGCGAGTTCATCCCGCGCCAGTGCTGATAGAACCAGGTATTCGGCGGCAGGTGATCGGCGATCGAGGAATTCTGCTCTTGGGCAAGGTTGGGGGAGAAAAAAAGGGCAGCGAAAGCGGTGAAGATCGCGATTCTTCCGCAATTGCCCAGGGCCCGATTGAATTTGCTCATCCGCGCAGCCTCCGCGACAAGAGATGGAGTCCTTTGTCACACTGCTACAGTGCCCGCATCGAGCTGGACCTGGCTGCGCGTCACTGTTGCGGATTGGAAGGCGAGGATGGGCTCGAAGGAGATGAGCCGGAAGGAGCCGATGCGGGCGCCGGAGCGGCATTCGTATCCTTGGGAGTGCTGAGATAGCCGCTCGCGCGGTCCTTGCTGAGATCGAAGACGACGATTTCGTAGGGAACACGCGTGCCGCGAACGTAGAACTGTACCGGCTCGCCGACGGTCTTGTCTTTTTTCTCGATACTCTTGTCATCAGCCACGACATTCATGGTGTAGCGGAATCGCTTCGCATCCACCTTGCGGAGTGTCAGCTGGATGGGTCCGAGCTTCTGCGGCATCTTGGATTTGGTCAGCTGGAATTCGTAGATGTTGCGCTCGCCAAGGCGCTTTAGTGTCTCGACCTCTTCGTGGTTGCGGGCAATCAATCCGCTCTGGACGCCCAGGTCGCCGATGGTCGATTGCAATTTGGCTTTGGTCTCTTCGAGGTCTTTCTTGGCAGCCTCGACGTCGCTCTTGGTCCCGCTCAGCTCGGTAGTTACCTGGCCGAACTTCGTGGAAGTGTCCTGCTGGACCTGGCCGATCTGCGAGCGCAATTGCTCGTCGCTCTGTTTCTGTTCTTTGCGAATGGTTTGCGAGAGGCCGCGAGCTCGGGCGAGCTCATCCTGCGTGAGTCCCAACTTCTGGGTCGTTACATCCAGCTCGCCTTTGAGGTCTGCCAGCCGCGAGTTTGTTTTGTCGAGCTGAGCCGCGAGGGCTTGTGCCTGCCGGTTTGCCTTGTCCATCTCGGTGCGCACGAGCTGCCGCTCCGAATAGCCCGCGTAAAGGAGGTAAGCCACCAGCAGGAAGGCGATTATAAAAAGAATCTGTACCCAGCGAGGAACGGCTGACCCTTGGACATGAGCTTCGGATGGTAGATAGCCTTCCGGTCCGGAATTCGGAGTGATGCTCATTGTGCTTCCTCCAGGCTGGCGGCAGCCCTCTGCGGCACTGCGATTATCGCCGAGCAAGGTGAGGTTGTCTATCCCCGGCGGGCGCTGGAGTTTCCAGGGCGGCGGGGCCAGCGCGCCTCAATTGTAGTCGTGAGCCCGCCTCGCGGCGTGAATTCGCCCGTGACGCGGCACCAAACGGGCCGAGCGGCTGCGACGATGTCACGCAGCATGCGGTTCACGGCATTTTCATAAAAAATTCCCAGATTACGGTACGCGAGCAGATACATCTTCAACGCCTTCAGCTCGAGGCAAACCTTGGCCGGCTGGTATTGAATGGTGATGGTGCCGTAGTCAGGCAAGCCGGTCTTCGGGCACACCGACGTATATTCCGGAAAACGAATTGTGATCTGGTAGCCCGGAAAATGATTCGGCCAAGTTTCGAGTCTCGGCAAGCGCGCGTCGATCCCGGCGCGAGCGTGAGCCGCGGTGTAGTCGGCCATCGGATCTCCGCCGGTATTCTACACCGCGGAGCCGGATCGTCTCGCTTGCAGGCGATCAAAGGCCAACCCTGCCAACCACCCGTCGGGCCGACTCCCACCAGAGTCGAGGGACGGACATCGAGTACTGTTAGCGGATTGGGGAACAGCGTAATAGGCTGGGTTGAAAGGGTAGTACCCCTATGCTAGATTTCGAAATCAGCCCATTTTCGCATGATAAACGACAAAACAGCGACGGCGGAGAAGCCCAAGATTAATCGTGTCGAGGTGTACTGGCATACGGTCACATACAAGACCGTGGCGCTGTATTGCGTGGTAGTCGCGGCGATCATTTTCGCCACGGTGTATCTGATCTTCCCTGAGACCTCGAGCAACGCCTTGCAGCGCCTTTCGGATTCGGTGATGCGGCGGAACACCGCGGCGGGGGTGATTTCGGCGAAGCAGGCGCGCTTCGTCAACCTGGACGGCAAAGTGCAGGTGAAAAAGGTGGATTCGGTGCAGTGGACGAGCGCCGATTATCAGATGCAGCTCGATAAGGGCGACTTGATCCAGACGGGGCCCGAGGGAGTGGCGCGCGTCGCGTTCGCCGACGGGACCACGTACACGGTGAAGGGCGACACGCTCGTTACGGTGGAAGAGAATTTGGTGGCGCAGGACGCGCCGACGCGGGTTGGCGTGCACATCAGCTCGGGCGCGGTGGATTTGGCGACGCCGACCTGGGGTGTGCCGGGGTCGAAGGCAGATATTTCGTTTGAAAATGCGGTGGCGTCGCTGCGCGAAAACAGCCGCGCGGCGGTGCGCAGCAATCCGAATACGAAACAGCAGGAAATCACCGTGGCCTCCGGAGGCGCGGAACTGAGCCGCGGCGGCGAGCACGTGGAAGTGAGCCAGTGGGAGAAAGTATCGTTTCCCACCGGCGGCGCGATGACCAAGACCGAAGTGCTGGCGCCGCCGGCGCTGCTTGAGCCGCTCAACCTTCAGCCGATCATCCTCGCCGATCCGAAACACGACCCGATTCACTTTTCGTGGAGGCCGGCAAACACGGCCAAGATGTACGTCTTTCAGGTGAGCAACACGGCCATGTTCACGCAGGTGGTGATGGAACGGAAGACGCCGAACAGCTCGATCGATATCACCGGACTCGATCCCGGGGAATATTTCTGGAAAGTGCGGGCGATTGACGCAGGGAACGCATCAAGCGATCTCAGCGACCCGTACAAGTTCACGCTGGTGGCGCAGGGCAAAGAGCGGGAAATGCTGCTGGAAGTGGACGACACCGTGTTGCATGGCAACGTTGTCGAAGTCAGCGGCCGCACCGAAGCCGGCGCCGCGCTGATCATCAACGGGCAACAGGTAGCCGATATCCGGCAGGACGGCAAATTCCATTACTTCACCGAGCCGATGGCGCGGGGGGACCATACGCTGGTCATTACCGGCCAAAACCGCCGAGGAGGGACGGCAATCAAGCATATCGACATTGTGATTCCGTAAAATGCGAGCGAAAGCGCGCCGCTGAAATGAGGGGGACGGGGAGTCCTACCGGGGAAGGATGACGTGACAAAAAACGGTTACAGCATGAGGTCGGTGTTCAGCCTGTTTTCTTCCGATCTCGCCATCGATTTGGGCACCGCCAACACACTGGTGTACGCGCGGGGCAAGGGAATTGTGGTGAATGAGCCTTCGATCGTGGCCATCAACAAGAATACGAATGAAGTGGTGGCGGTGGGCCGCGAAGCGAAAGAAATGCTGGGCCGGACGCCGGGCAACGTGGTGGCCATCAAGCCGATGAAGGACGGCGTGATCGCCGACTTCAAAGTAACGGAAAAGATGCTCACCTACTTCATCCAGAAGGCGCACAACCGCCGCGTCCTGGTCCATCCTCGGATTGTGATTGGAGTGCCGAGCGAAATTACACCGGTGGAAAAGCGCGCGGTGCAGGATTCGGCGTATCGCGCGCGGGCCAGCGAAGTCTATCTGGTGGAGCAGGCCATGGCGGCGGCCATCGGCGCGGGCCTGCCGATCGAAGAGCCTTCGGGGAACATGGTGGTGGATATCGGGGGCGGCACCACCGACATCGCGGTGATTTCGATGAGCGGCATCGTCTATTCGCGGTCGGTGCGCGTGGCGGGAAACGAAATGGACGAGGCAGTGATGCATTACCTGAAGCGAAAATACAATTTGCTGGTTGGCGAGCGCACCGCTGAAGGTATCAAGATCGAAATCGGCTCCGCTTATCCGCTGGAAAAACCGCTGACTCTCGAGGTGAAAGGCCGGAACCTGATCGAAGGCGTGCCGCGCACGGTGACCATTGACGATAGCGAGATCCGCGAGGCGCTTTCCGAGTGCGTGGCAACGATTCTGAACGCCATTCGTGTCGCACTCGAACGCACACCTCCAGAGCTTTCCGCCGACATCAGCGACCGCGGGATCGTGCTAACGGGCGGCGGCGCGTTGCTGAAGAATCTGGATAAGCGCATCCGCGAAGAGACGGGCTTGCCCGTGTCCATCGCGGACGACCCGCTGGCATCGGTGGTGCTGGGCACGGGGAAGATGCTGAGCGATTTCCGATTGCTGCGGCTCGTGTCCATTGATTGACGCGAGGGCTTGCAGCCCGGTCTTCAGCCCCGGCGAACTTGTTCGGAAGACCCCTGCCTCGGAAGAGGCAGGCTACAACGCCGGCGGATCCAGTCGCGAGCGAAGACCCGAATCAGGATTGCAGCTGCTAGCCTCGAGCTTCTAGAACATGCTTGAAATCACATCGCGCCAACGGCCGGTAACTCTCCTCGCCATCGTCGTTGCCGCGCAAATACTGCTGCTGGCGTTTCAGATCAAGCGCGAACACGATGTACGGTTAGTGCGTTACTGGGCGGTTCAGCTGCTGACCCCGCTTCAGCGCGCCGGCACCTGGGTAATCTCCGGGACGCGCGGCAACTGGCAGCACTACGTCGATCTACGGCATACGCGCGAGGAGGACGACCACCTCCGCTCGGAACTCGGCAGGTTGCAACTCCGCAATCGTGAACTCGAAAGCCATGCCGCCGAGGCCCAACGGCTGGTAGTCCTCTTGGGTTTCCGCGAGGCGCATCCGGAGGCGCCGATGCTGCCCGCGCAAGTGATCGGCGCGAATGCGGACGCTTCGGGCCGCACGATCTTCATCAACCGCGGCGAACACGACCACCTGCGGCGCAATCTCGCGGTGGTCACTCCGGATGGCGTCGTCGGCAAGATTGTCGAAGTCTATCCCAGCACTTCCCAGGTGCTTCTGCTTACCGACCGCGAAAGCGGGGTAGGGGCGCTTTTTGCGGAGACGCGAACGCATGGGGTGGTGAAGGGCACGAGCGAGCCACTCGTTCACATGGAATACGTGATCAACGACGAAAAGGTGCATCCAGGCGAAGAGGTCCTGACGTCGGGCGAGGACCGGATTTTTCCGAAGGATTTGCCGATCGGCACAGTGGAGCTCGCCAAGCCGGGGAATCCGTTCCAACAGATCTTTCTACGGCCGGCGGCGCGGCTCGATCGCCTGGAAGAGGTGCTGGTGCTGCTCACCAGCCAGGAGTTGAATCCGAAGAAAGAAGCGGAGGCGGCGAGCGCGGCAAGTCCGAGCGCGAACAAGTCGCCGCTGCCGCAGCGGTGAGATGAACTACGCGATGAGCGCGCGAGCCCAGGCCGAACCGAACATAGAAGTCCACAAGTTTTATGGCGGCGCCATCACCGTGGTGGCATTCCTGGCACTGGTGCTGCAGGCGTTCTTGAACAAGTACGGGGCTTGGGCAGGATTTGTCGAGCTACCGCTGCTGGTCACGATTTATTTCGGGCTGAGCCGGAGGAACCCGGCCACGGGGCTATTGTTGGGCACGACGATCGGCGTGCTTCAAGATGCGGTCAGCCATGCGCCGATCGGCTTGTACGGGCTCGCGAAAACGTGTGTCGGATATGTCGCTTCGTCGATTGGCGCACGGATCGACACCGAACATCCGCTTGCCCGTGCGGCGCTGGTGTTTCTGTTTTTCCACTTGCATCAGATCGTGCTGACCGCCATCGAACGAGTGCTGCTGGGCCATCCCGCGCCGTTCTTCAATTCCAAGCTGCTCATCGCGGCATTGGTCAATGCCGGCGTGGCGCTGGTGCTGTTTCCTGTTCTCGATCGCCTGCGCAAACCGTAATGGTTTTGGTCGTTCGTTAAAGCCGTCGGGCCACCCGCGACTCTGCACATCCCGCGTTCAAGCGGGCACGACATGTCGTGCCCTACCAAAACCGCCAGCGATGGTTCGCTGTAGCCTCCCCGAGCTACTGCGTAGTCAGCTTGATGTAGTCGAACGCCTGCGTGAAGGCGCTGCTGGCAGCGTTCTTGCCGGTCGTCGTGAATGTGAACGGCTGGTTGCCAGCCGCAAGCGAGACCGTGCCGAGGTCGAACTCCTGCCAAACGTCGCTGGCGGAGTATTCGTCTTCGGCCGGGCCAACGTTGTTGCCGTTGATGGAGAGCTGAACGATCCCGCGCGAGTTGTGCCGCTTGGTAGCAACCTTGACCTCGTACACACTCGCCGTCGGGATATTGAGCGTAATTGTGACGTTATCCCCGGCTTTGGTCGCGTCAAGAGTCGTCCCTGACCCATCGGTGAAGCCAGACCACGCGAAGACGCGATAGGTTGGGCCCGAGCTCTTGCTGGCGTTGAAGAGAGCCGAGGATTCGGTCTCATACTGAATGGGATTCTTCGTTCCGGTCGGGGTCCCGGGCGTATAGGTCCAGGAGATGATTTCCTGAGTTGCGGTCGCGCCTCCGGTGCCAGCGGTGAAGCCGACGAAGGCGGTGTTGCCACCAACGACCGAGGGAATGTTGACCGCTGCCGAAGTAGCGAAGCTCTTCCCGGCGGTGGGATCGGTGACTGTCCAGTTGAGCGTCGTGCCGTTGTAGGTCATGTGCACGTTCATGGCGTCGCCGCTGTGGAGATTGACACCCGAGGCGGTCATGTCGGAAGCCGGCGTGGTGGGCGAGACGCCGTTGGTGTACCAGCCGGTCGAGTCGGTGCCTTCGCCGGCGTTGTTGAAGAGGTCGAACTTCACGGCGATACTCTTGCCAATCGGGGTACCTGCTGGAGGCGTGCCGCCGGGTGTGTCGGGGCCGTAGCCGAGACCGCCACCCGAGGGTCCGACGACATTCGCCGCATTGCCCTGGATCGTGAACGTAAAGCCGTCGGCATTCGGATTAGTAAGCTGGAAGCTGAAGTTGTTGGTAAAGGATTGCACGTTGATCGGCGCGTTGAAGAATGCACTGCGGGCTTCTGTGCCACCGCCATCGGTCAAGCGCAGACGAGTTCCGTTGATGGTGGCACCGCCATTCAGGGTGAGAGTGGTTTCACCGGCGAAGCCGGTACCAAAGTTGATGCTCCCAGGCTACGAAGAGCTGGCCATGGGGCTGTTTGTAAAGCCGCTGGCGCTGGCCATCGCTTTTACCGTTGCCGAGGAAGCGAGAGTAAACGAGCCGCCAGACGTGATCGCTGTTCCGTGCGAGCCAGGCACCGGAGCGGTGCCATCGGTGGTGTAGGTGATTGTCGCGTTGGCCGTCGTATCCGTGACTGTGACGGTGACCGAGTTTGTGTACGTGCCGGGGGCAGGGCTAATTACCGGGGTGGCCGCCTGCGGCGTCTGGTTCGCGCCGGAGACATAGGTCCAGTCGATAACTTCCTGAATGGCGGTGAGGCCGCCCGTGCCGCCGGTGAACCCGGCGAAGGCGGTCGAGCCGCCGACGGTCGATGGAATGTTGACCTGCCAGGTGTGCGAGAAGGTGTTTTGCGTGGATGTGTCGGTGATGGTCATGGCCAGGTTCGAGCCGTCGTAGGACATGTGAACTTGGAAAATGTCACCGCTGTGGAGGTCGATGCCGCTGCCAGTCATGTCCACGAACGGCGTGGTGGGTGAAGCACCGCTGGTATAGAGGCCCGTGGAATCGGCGCCTTCGCCGGCATTGTTGAAGAGATCGAATTTGACCGCGACACTGTTCGGAATTCCAGGGGCGCCGGTGGGCGTATCGGGGCCGTATCCGAGGCCGCCGCCGCTCGGGCCGAGCGCGCCGGGTGTGGCGCCGCCGTGAATGGCGAAGGTGAAGCCGTCCGCGCTTGGACTTGTGAGCTGGAAGAGGAAGTCGGTGGTGAAGGACTGCACATTCACGGAATTCGTGAAGAAGGCGCTGCCAGCTTCGTTCGTTGTGGCGGTGTCTGTCAAGCGTAACCGGGAATTGAAGATGCTGGCGCTGCCGCTGAGAGTCAGGCCGGTCGAAGTCATCCCCGATGAATAATTGATGGATGAGATCGCATTCGGCTGGATGGTGTAGGTCGCTGTGGCGATGCCGCTCTGTGCGGCTCCGTTGGCGACCGCCGCGGCTTTCACGATGGTTGTGGAAGTCAATGTGAACGCGCCCGTGTAATGCGTTCCGTGAGTCGGTGAGGCCGCGGAGGGGTTGCTGCCGTCGGTGGTGTAGTAGATGACGGCGCCGGAAGTGCCATCGGTGATGGTGACTTGCACGGACGATGTGACGGATTCCGATCCGGGACTGATTGCGGGGGTTGGCGTCGTCGGAGTGCCACCGCTCAGCAGACCGTACACATCGACTTCGGTAGAGGTGCCGATAAAAACCTTTCCATTGGCAATGCGGGGCACACTGAATTTGACAGCGTTGCCGGCTCGATCGCGGTTGCTCGCACCCTGCGTGCTGTTCCAGAGTTCGCGGGAAACATTGGTGGCGTCGTGTGCATGCAAGACCGCTGGACCCGGGCCTGGTCCTGGCGAGCCGTACTGGCTGCTATCGATGGACCAGACGATGCCGTTCGAAGTTCCGTTCGCTGAAATACTGGGAGTCGCACCGGGAAAACCGTAAGAGCCTGTCGAGCTCGTGATGTGAGTGAAATCGAGGAGGCCATTGCTGAGCGGGATGGACTTGAGAACGTCGCCACTGCCCCACCAGTAGGTTGTGTTGTTCCAGTAGGCGGGCATGCTCCACATCCCGCCGACCTGGCCGGAGCCCGATTCTTGAACAATCTGCGGATCATTGCTGCAGCCCGAGCAGAAAGGCTCCTCCTGACTGGTATTTGCAGGATTGGTGGTCAGCTTATCGCGGTCGACAAGATAAATCCTTCCCTCTTTGCCCGCTTGTACGAGCACATGTGGGTGATTTCCCGGCTGATCGGGCAGCAGCAAGACTCCGCCCGATCCGAGATCGGTATCGGCGCCGTTCAGGGTATTCTGGTTGAAGGGAGTGAAGTAATCCGCCAGTGACAACGTTCCATTGCTGAAGTTGAATTTCAGGATGCTGTCGCCCAATTCCAGCGGGCTGCCCTGGCTGAAAGTCCCGTTCCCGGTGGCTGCGTAGATATTTCCGTTCGCATCCGCCGCGAGTCCCGCACCGGACATCCCCCACCGAGGCCACCGTTCGGAGTGGTGACAAATACGCCCTTTTGGGCGAAGGTCGCCGCATCGTAAGCGAACGCCAGCCGTGATAGGGAAAGGAATCGCAGTGGGAGGCGTAGGCAAGGAAGATCGTCCCATTCATCAACAGAAGGCCCGGGCGATTGAGGTGATGCAGGGCCAGGTTGTTGGAGTCGAATACCAATTGGCTATTGGAGTTGCCATCGCCGACTCCACTGACGGTGGCCTTGATCTGGATGGGGCCTGGAGATTTTTCGTTGCCGGTGGCGATGTCGAGGGCGTGAAGGCGGTGGAAATAGTTCCCAAGGTGGGGCGTAAAATATCACTCTACTTAGCGGTTTCAACTGAAATTCTGGAATTCTTGATGTGCGTGGTCAGCGTCACACTGTCCGGAAGTACTGCGATCGATAGGCCTACTAGCATCGCGTTGACCGACTGGGCAAGCCCGCTTGCGCGTGCAATTTGCCGGTGATAGCTTTAGGGTCTCTTCGGCAGCTGTGGCGTTTCTGGCCGCCGATCGCTTCAGGCCCGGGAAAGACCCGCCGGCTAGGAGTTCCGTTGGCACCATGGTTCGGTAACGATCAGAGGCTGCCCCAGGGGCGCCTCGTCCTGATTTCCTACCTGGTGGTGGGGATGACGATCCTGCTTCTGGTCGGTTTCTGGAAACTCCAAGTGATCCAATCCGATCATTATGCAGACCTTGCGGAGCGCAACCGGGTACGCTCGATTCCCATCATCGCCCCGCGGGGGACGATGCTGGACCGCGAGGGACGCGTCCTGGTGGACAGCTATCCGTCGTTCAGCATCCTGCTGCTGCGAGACGACCCGAAACAGCTCGAGCGCAGCCTGCCTCAAGTGGCCGAAGGGCTAGGGCTTGATAAAGACGATTTGCTGCAGCAACTCGAGGAGGCGAAGTCCGAGCCACGCTTCCAGCCCATCGTAATCAAGCCGGAGGCGAGCCAGGCGGACATCGCTTTCGTCGAGTCGCACCGCGCTGATCTTCCCGTGCTGGAACTGATGATGGTTCAGCGGCGACGCTATCCGCACGACGGCTTCCTTTCCGCCGCCGTCGGATACGTGGGAGAAGTGTCACCCCAGCAGCTCGAACACAGCGACGGGCGTTATCGTCCCGGCGACATCGTCGGCAAAGCAGGACTCGAGAAAGAATACAACGAGACTCTGGAAGGCACTGACGGGATGCGGCGGGTGATCGTCAATAGCGTAGGCAAGATGATGCGCACGCTGGACGACGTCGAGACGGTGCCGGGCAAGCCCATCCAACTGACGATTGACTACGATTTGCAGGCGATCGCCGAAGCCGACCTGGTCGGGAAGCAGGGCGCAGTCATAGCAATGGATCCCCGCACGGGAGACGTGCTGGCGCTGCTAAGCCGTCCAACCTTTGACGCGAACGATTTCGCCGTCAGGATTCCTCCCGAGGAATGGGCGCGGCTGAATACTGATCCCGCGTCCCCGCTGTTGAACCGAGCAATCCAAGCGCAACTCGCCCCCGGCTCTGTCTTCAAGATTGTGACCGCGACCGCAATGCTGGAATCGAAGGCCATCCCGCAGACGATGACCGTCTACTGTCCGGGATATGCCACCTTCTACGGACGCATGTTCAAGTGCTGGGTGTACGGCAAGACCAGCCACGGCGTAGTGGATTTTCACAAGGCGATCGTTCATTCGTGCGACATCTTCTTTTACACCGTCGGCCAGCGGCTGGGGATTGACCGCCTCGCCTATTATGCCAACGGGCTGGGCTTTGGACACAGGACCGGAATCGACCTGCCGGGAGAGGAGTCGGGATTGATGCCTTCGGAGGAATGGACGCAACGCGTCTTCCACCGCAAGTGGTATCCCGGCGAAACAATCTCGGTGGCGATTGGCCAAGGCGCGGTGACGGCCACGCCGCTCCAGCTCGCGCGTATGATCGCGGGGGTGGCCAGCGGGGGCGTGTTCGTGCAGCCGCATCTTCTGAAGAACTTCGCGAATCCTCGAGTGGACCGCTTCCCTCTTTCGGAGGAGACCGTGGAAAAGGTAACGGACGGAATGTATGGCGTGGTGAACGAGGGCGGGACGGGAGCAGGAGTCCGGCTGCAGAACATCGAATTCTGCGGGAAGTCGGGGACGGCGCAGGTGATCGGCTACAATACCCGGGATCGCCTAGGTATGCAAAAGCAGTTCAAAGACAACGCCTGGTTTGTGGGGTATGCTCCGCGGCGCAATCCGGAAATCGTTGTGGCTGTGCTGGTTCAGGGCGGAGGGCATGGAGGCGAGGCAGCGGCGCCGATTGCCCGCGACATTGTGAAAGCGTATTATGAGAAAAAGAATGCTCACACGCAGCAGACGGCCGAGAACATCAGCGGGCCGCAAGCCGTGAAGCCACTCGTTGCCACCGTGAATCCTCACACACCATGAAAACCGGCCCGCGCGTTCAAGATTACGATTGGCCGCTGCTCGCGATGGTTTTCACCATCTGCGGGCTGGGGATGCTCGAGATCTACTCGTCGACCCACAACAGCGCCATGGCCGGGATGCAGTGGCGGCAGTTGATCTGGATCTGCCTCGGGCTGCTGGGAATGATGGCGATCTCGCGGATGGACTATCACGCCCTGCTCGAGCAAGCACCTTTGCTCTACATCATCGGCGTGATTCTGCTCCTGGTGGTGCTGGCGATCGGGCACACGCGATTCGGCGCAAAGCGGTGGGTGGAGGTGGGTGGTGTGAATTTGCAAGTGTCAGAGCTCATGAAGTTGATTATAATTCTGGCATTGGGTCGTTTTCTCAGTGAAGTGCGCGCGGACCGGCTAACGCTGCTGGATCTGGTGAAGGTAGGGGCCATTACCGGAATTCCGGTGATGCTGATATTGCTCCAACCGGACTTGGGCACGGCAATGGTGCTGGTGCCGGTAGCTGTGGTGGGCGCTTTCCTGGCGGGGATTGATTGGAAGCATGGAGTCGCGCTTCTTTTGCTGGGCGCTTTGATGCTGCCGGTCGGCTGGCATGCGATGAAGCCGTACCAAAAGCAGCGCCTGGAGACGTTCCTGAGGCCGGAGGACAACCCCCGGGGCGCGGGCTATCAGATTTTGCAGTCCGAGATCGCAGTTGGATCAGGTGGATTCTGGGGAAAAGGATTCGGGAAAGGCAGTCAGAACCAGTTGGGATTTGTGCCGGTGCGGTATTCGGATTTCATCCTGGCGGCACTGGCCGAGGAGCAAGGGTTCGCCGGCGTTTTCGTGGTGATGCTGCTGTACCTCGGCCTGTTGTTGCGCCTGGTGGAAAACGCGCAGAAGGCGAAGGACCGCGCCGGGATGTATATCGTGATGGGCGTAACGGCGATTGTAGGTTTCCATATAGTGGTGAACGCGGCGATGGTGATCGGGAAAATGCCGGTCACCGGCATCCCACTACCCTTGATGAGTTATGGCGGATCGGCCACCGCGTTTGTGTTTTTGGCGCTGGGCCTGGTGATGAACGTGCGCATGAGGCGTTTCGTCAACTGAGCCTGGAATAGAACTTTTTCCGGCTCGCCGGATTCGGCCCGCTGGAAATCAAATTTCAAGTCAGGATAGCATCGGGTGAGAGAAGAAATGCGCCACAGGACGGGATCCGCCGGGGTCAGCTCGCTTCGCGAAGGAACCAGCGAGTTTGTGTGTGTCGCCCGGCTCGGCGCGGTCACAGACCGATGCGCAATGAGGAGTTTTCATGTCGAAGGAAATGGTAATTTCCGCGACGCCGCACGAGACGCGCGTCGCGATTCTCGAAGAAGGTCAGCTTTGTGAGATTTATGTCGAGCGGGAGAAAGAATTTGCTTTAGTGGGAAGCATTTACAAGGGACGAGTCACGCGCGTGCTTCCCGGCATGCAATCGGCCTTTGTGGAGATTGGCCTCGATAGCGACGCTTTCCTGTACGTCAGCGACTTCCTCGAAGATATTGAAGAGTACGACCAGATCGTCACAACGGTCGAGGATAAGGTCCAGAAGATGGAGGAGCAGGGGGGCCACGTCTTCGCGGAACCCGGCTCCGGCCAGACGGCGGCAATCGAGCCCACCGATGTGGAGGCGGCTCCTGTTGGCGGAGCCGTAGCCGAGACAACCGCGCCGGAAGAACAACCACCGGCGCCGCAAGGGCAGCCACCCCAAATTCGCGCCAGCGAGCGACCGCGTTTTGAAGGCCGTCCGCAGAGCGATCGTGAGGGACACGGGTACGGGCGCGGCGGCCGACGCGGAGGGCGGCACGGCCGTGGTGGAGGCCGCGGGGGCGAGCGCCGTTTCGGCCGCGATCTCCCGTCGTCCAAGTATGCGTCGCACCGGCCCTACGAGCCTCGCACGGAGGAAAGCGCGCCGCCTGCCGGCGGCGGTTACACGCCGATTATTCTGCCTGGAGAGTCGCTCGCCAAATACAAGGACCGGATTCCTCCGCCGCCTTCGGCTGCCTCGCCGGTTAGCGACGTGGCAGACCCGACGGCAGCGCCGGCTCGCTCGTACACCACGGAGAATCTGTCAGAACAAAGGCAGGAGATTTGGGAACTGCCCACAGCATCAACAGGGGGCCTTGAGCCGCTGCCGGGGGAATCCCTCGCGAAGGCGCATGCTCCCACGCCCCAAGAACCCGAACCCCACGCCGAATCTGTTTCCAGTGTTGCCGAAGAGCGTCCAGAAACCGAAGCAACTGTCCACAGCGACGTCATGGAACACGGTACTGCGGGAATCGCGGAACATTCGGAGCCACCTTCCTCGACAGACCTGACTGAGGAAGAGGCAAACGCGTTGGCGGAACAGGTCGCAGAAGCCCAGCTCGAAGAGGCGGAGCGCGCCGCTGAGGAGAATGAGATCTCCGAGACGGTTGAGATGAGCGATGCCGAAACCGAGGAGACGGAGGCAGACGCGAACGACGCGGAAGACGCCGGTAGGGGCGAACACGGCTTAGCTGAATCCGTTTCGACGGAGGCGCTCGAGGAAAAGGAAAGCATCGCGGAGCCTGGCGCGGAGGCCGAAGGGACGGAGACTACCCAGGAGGCGGCAGGAACTGAAAGCGCATCATCGGAAGAGAGTCTCCCGACGCCTGTCGAAGGAAGCGCTCCAGCGGAGCAACAACCCTGGAAGGCGCGCGTCAGCGGCGACTACCGCGCGCGCTTGCAGCATCCCGCGCGGCGGGGACGCGATCGTGGGCGCCGCGACGACCGCGGACGCCGGCCGCAACACGGGCACGGCGCCCATCGGCCGCAACCGCGGCGCTCGCAGTTGATTTCCGACCTGCTCAAGCAGGGCCAGGAGATTATCGTCCAGATTGCCAAGGAGCCACTTGGGAAGAAGGGCGCGCGAATCACGAGCCACGTCGCGTTGCCGGGACGTTTCCTGGTGTATATGCCGACGCTGGACCACACCGGGGTATCGCGCAAGATTGCGTCGGCGGAAGATCGCGCGCGGCTGCGGCACCTTGTGACGGAGGCGAAGGGAACCGCTGGCGGCGGATTCATCGTCCGCACAGCGGCCGAGAAGGCCACACCCGAGGAGATCCGCGCCGACGTCGAGTTTCTCACCCATACTTGGAGCGACATCAAGGCTCGCGCCGAACAACGCAAGGCCCCGGCGCTCCTGCACCGTGATCTGAACCTCGTCGAGCGCATCCTGCGCGATTATTTGAGCCCGGACTACACCGCGATCTGGGTGGACACCGAAGAGGAATTCACCAAGGTAGTGGAATTCGTCAGCCGGTTCCAGCCGCAGCTCGCCAATCGAGTGAAGCTCTACAGCAAGGATACGCCGGTCTATGAAGAATTCGGAATCCAGCAGGAAATCGACAAAGGGCTGCGGCCGAAGGTGTGGCTGAAGTCGGGCGGGTACATCGTCATCAACCATACCGAGGCGCTGGTGGCGATCGACGTGAACACGGGGAAATTCATTGGCCGTGGGTCAACGCGCCTCGAGGACACGATCGTCCGCACCAACGTGGAAGCGGTGAAGGAGATTGTGCGCCAGATGCGGTTGCGCGATCTGGGCGGCATCATCATCATCGACTTCATCGACATGGAAGAGCGGCGCAACCGGGAAAAGGTGATGGCGGCTCTCGAAGAAGCTCTGAAAGCCGATCGAGCTCCCTCGAAGGTGCTGCGGTTCAATGAATTCGGGCTCGTCGCGATCACCCGCAAGCGCACCAAGCAAGCGCTCGAACGCACCCTCTGCCAGCCCTGTCCGTATTGCACCGGCTCGGGCATGGTGAAGTCGATTCCGACACTGTGCTATGAAATCCAGGCCGAAGCGCGCAAGATGGCTCCGGAAGTGGACGCGGGGAGCCTGACGCTGCGCGTTCATCCGGAAATCGCCAAAGCGCTGAAGACCCGCGAATCCGCGCTCATGGAAGAACTCGAGCACTGGACGAAGAAGAGCGTCATCATTCAGGCGGATCCGGCGCTTCATTGGGAGCAATACGACATTTATTAGCCGGTATCTCACGAGCGAGAAGCAGTCGAGGCTCAGGCATTCGTAGGATTGCGCCAGGCAGAAGGCCTCACGTCAGGCCCGACAGACGACGTCGGGCCGGGACGTGAGCGACAACTGCGGGAATCCCCTCGTAGAGCGCGCTTGAAAGCGCACGCGTTCCTCGTGAAAAATTCAGGCCAAGCGGATTGTTTGCGGCTAGATTCTTTTCGCCATCACAACGATGCTGTTGCCGCCCATGAGGACGGCGTCAGAATTCAGTTCTCGGGTCCAGCGCTCTTCTTTCTTGGCGGCGGGACGCAAAGCGCCGATCAGGCGGATTAGCCAGACGAGCGGATAGTAGAGCCATTGACTTTGCTTGCGACTATCGCGAAAAACCTCGACGCTTCCAAAGTCGTCCGATTCCAGCAAGAAGCGCAATTCGGGATAGGCGATTGGATTGATGTGGAGAAATACTTCATCGAGCTCGCCTAGCTCGTTCCTCCAGCCTGCGAATTCTTTGCGCTTCTTTTCGAGATGGGCGCGCGAAATCGGCTTGAAGTGCGACGTGTAACCGTGCAGAAGGTTCTTCACGCGCTCGTCGATATTCAGCACATTGGGCACTGAGATGATCAATCGTCCTCCCGGGCGAACCAGCCGCGCGAATTCGCGTACCGCTTGGCGCGGATTCTCGGTGTGCTCGAGCCCTTCCATGCATACGAGATAATCGAATTCGCGGTCGGCAAACGGCAGGCGAGAATTCAGGTCACCCCGCCGGACTTCGATTCCCGGCGCTTCGAACAAGTCGGGATACAGATCGCACGCAACAACCTCAAAGCGTTGCGCGTGAAGCCAAGCCGACATCGCTCCCCGTCCCGCGGGAACATCGAGCAATTTTCCGCGCGGCAGAGGCTCGAAGAGTTTGCGGACGAACTCGTGGGTTTCGACGCGCGCCAGAATATCAGCATGGCCGCTGCCTAGAGGCCGCCATGCAGTTGTCTTACTTGCCGTCATGGAATTGGCGATAACTTGTCTCAATCCGTGTCAAATCGTTGCTCTTTGAACGGATCTCCGTACATGTGATAGCCGTTCTGCTCCCAGAAGCCAGGCGCGTCTTTGGCCAGGAATTCGATTCCGCGGACCCACTTCACGCTTTTCCACGCGTAAAGATGAGGCACAACCAGCCGGACAGGGTAGCCGTGGTCCGCTGGAAGCGGCTCGCCATTATGCTTCAGCGCAAATAGCGTCGTTGGACGCAGCAGGTCCGCGAGGGGAAGATTCGACGTATACCTTGGTCGGCATGGACCATGACGTACCGAACGTCTGGCGCGATTCGCGCTAGCTTGGCCACCTCAATAAATGGCACGCCTTCCCAGCGCACATCCAAGCGGTTCCAGCGCGTGACGCAGTGCATATCCGCGACGACTTCCTTCACCGGAAGACGATTGAATTCCTCCCAGGTCAGCCGGACGGGCACTTCCACCATACCGTAGATTCGAAAATCCCAAGTCTTCGGATCAAACTGCGGCACCGAGCCCTCGTGTAACACCGGCCACTTCAGCGTCAGCGATTGCCCGGGCGGCAATCGCCCCGCGCGCGCCATCTCGCGCTCGAGTTGCTTTCGCTCGCTTCCTTCAAAGAGCATCGGGTCCGCTCACGGCAGACTAACAGCTTCAATTGCCGGGCGCAATCGCGTGCCCGCATCCCGGTTCGGGCCCGGCCAAAAGATCGCCTGTGTCTCTGTGCTATGATGACGAAGCCGATTGCGACGATCGAAGCGCGGGAGGAAATCTTGACGGCCCGCATCCTAAATGGAAACGCGATCCGCGACCAGATTTACGCGGAACTCCAAAAGGAGATCAGCGATCTCGCGGCTGCCGGGATACGCCCGGGCCTTGCGGCAGTATTGGTCGGCGACAATCCAGCCTCGAAACTGTACGTGAACAGCAAAATCGCTGCCTGCGGAAAGCTGGGTTTGGCAAGCTTTCATCTGACTCCGCCGGCAAGCATTACGACTGCGGAGTTGCTGGCGCTCGTCGGCGATTTGAATCAACGCGAGGAAGTCGACGGCATCCTGGTGCAGATGCCCCTTCCACCGCAAGTGGATGCGAAGAAGATTTTGGACGCGGTCGATCCGGCGAAAGATGTCGACGGGTTTCATCCGTTCAATGTCGGGAAACTGGTTGCGGGCCGGCCGAACCTGGTGCCCTGCACACCAGCAGGCGTGATGGAAATCCTGCGGCGCAGCGATATCACCCTCGAGGGAGCCAATGCGGTTGTGATGGGCCGGAGTGACATTGTCGGCAAGCCGATGGCGCTTCTGCTGCTGCATGCAAATGCGACGGTAACAGTGTGCCATTCCAAGACGCGCCATCTGAACGAAGTGGTGCGCCGCGCCGACATTGTTGTCGCGGCGATGGGCCGCGCGGCCATGGTGACGCCCGATTATATTCGTCCAGGCGCAACGGTGATCGATGTCGGCCAGAACGTCGTCGACGAGCGTGGCGAAGCGGAGCGCATCTTCGCGAATTTCCCCGAGCGTCTCGAGGCGTTCCGCGCGAAAGGCTCCGTGCTAGTAGGCGACGTTCATCCCGACGTTGTGAAGGTAGCCGGGGCGCTGACGCCCGTCCCCGGCGGAGTCGGCCCATTGACGATCGCGATGCTAATGAGCAACACCGTGAAAGCTGCCCGGCTCCGCCGCGGCCGGCGCGCCGCCGAGGTTGCGGGTGTGAAATCCTGATGCTGCGGGTTGGGCTAACGGGCGGAATTGCCACGGGCAAGTCCACAGTGGCATCCATGCTGCGTGATCTCGAATGTTCCGTGCTCGAAGCTGATCCGCTCGCGCACGAGCTGTTCGAGCCCGGTCAGGCGGTGTACGACGAAATCGCGCAGGAGTTCGGAAAGGGAATCCTCGATTCCACCGGCAATGTAGACCGGAAGGAACTCGGTGAAGTCGTTTTTGCCGACCCGGCGAAGCTCGCGCGACTCAACCAAATCGTTCATCCGCGCGTCCTGGAAGTTATTGAAAAGTGGTTTGACGCCCTCGATCGTCGCGGCGGACCGGAGTTCGCGGTGGCGGAGGCAGCGCTGCTGATTGAATCCGGATTCTACAAGAAAATCGACCGGCTGATTGTGACATGGTGCCAACCCGAAGAGCAGCGAGAGCGGCTCCGGGAGCGCGGCCTGAGCGCCGAACAGATCGAGCGACGCGTCGCGGCGCAAATGCCGGTGGACGAAAAGCGCCAGTTTGCGGACGACGTGATTGATTGCTCCGGGGCGCTGGAGGAAACGGAACGTCAGGTGGAGGAGTTGGTCAAGAAACTCAAGATGCTGGCTACCGCACCACGAAACATTTGACGATGACTCCACGTATGAAATAGCGGGTGGCCGAAGGCCTTTTGCGACTGGATGAAGCGGCCGCGATGATTGGTAGCGATTTGGCCTAGAAGGTTGTTCCCATGACACACTCGATGAATGGAAGTAATGCGATCCGCCTGTTGGCGATTGGACTTGTGATCGGGCTCGGGGCGTATTTGGCTGGGTCGCATTGGGGCCCAAAGCTTCCTTCCACGGCGGAAGCGGTGCGAGAAGCGGTTTCAGCCGCACCGGGCGAGGCCAGCCTGGACCAGCTCGAATCCGAGAATGTGCGGATTTATCGCCAGGCGTCGCCGGCGGTTGCGAATGTTGTCACGAAAACGGTGGAATACGATTTTTTCTTCAATGCCGTGCCGGTGGAAGGCGCCGGCTCCGGATTCCTGATCGATACGGACGGACACATCCTGACAAATTATCACGTGGTTCAGGATGCGCAGACGGTCGAGGTCACACTGGGCGACCAGTCGCGCTACAAGGCCAAATTCATTGGCGCGGACACTCGCAATGATATTGCCCTGATCCAGATTGACGCCCACGGCCACAAGATTACCGCTCTGCCGCTCGGCGATTCCCATGCCCTTCAGGTGGGGCAACGCGTCCTGGCAATCGGCAACCCCTTTGGCTTTCAGAGCACGCTCACCACAGGCGTGGTCAGCGCACTCGGCCGCACTGTCCAGACCGGGGAGAATGCATTTATTGACGAGGCCATCCAAACCGATGCGGCCATCAATCGCGGGAATTCTGGTGGGCCATTGCTGAATTCACACGGGGAAGTAATCGGCATCAACACGGCGATCTACACACCCAGCGGCACCACCGCGGGCATCGGCTTTGCCATCCCCATCAATACGGCGCGACGGGTCGCCGAAGACTTGATCACGCAGGGCCGCGTTCGCCGCGCGTCGCTGGGCATCGAGGGCCGCGCGATCTGGCCCGGTTTGGCGCAGGCGCTGAATCTACCAGTCGAGGAGGGCATTCTCGTGGAGCGCGTGGTGCCCGATGGCCCGGCAGCGCAAGCAGGAATCCGCGGTGGAACTCGAACGGTTTTGGCGGGTCTGCAGGAACTGCGGCTCGGTGGAGATGTTCTGTCCGGGGTAGACGGCAAGAAAATTGCCAGCCAGATTGACTTGAACTTGATCCTGAACCGCAAGCGGCCCGGGGACCGCATTGCGCTGACGATTTTTCGCGGCTCGCAGAAGATGGATGTACCGGTAACGCTGGGGGAACGCTAGCAGGACGAAGCATTGAGTATCGAGACGCTGCATCGTCTGCCGATCCGGCGCGGGGACAATCGACACGTTGACATTCTTCGCTCGCTGGCGCGGCTAAAAATGACGGCAAGCGCGCTCCAGCCTTTACCCGACCGTGCGCAGCACGGTTATACTGTTTCCAACGCAGATTCCGAATCACTCCGCTGAGAGTCCCGCTAGCTGCACAAAGATTTTCAGGCATTCCACTCTGTGCGGAGGCGCTCGCGCTCTGCTTCGGTGATCTGGAACCAATTCTCTGCGACGTCGCGGACTCGTTCGAGCGCTGTCTGCATCTCCGCATGCTTCTTCTCCGCCGTCTTGCTGTCAGCTTCGCTGGGAACATAGAGCGCCGGCGCCACGACCATGACCGCGCGGGAAAAGGGATAGGGGACCTGGAAGAGATCCCAGGATTTCTTAAACGTGCGCGCGTGCTCGACAGCGATGTGAAAGAGAAAAACCGGCTGGCCGGTGCGCCGAGCGAGCATGAGGGGACCGGGCTTGGCAACGTAGCGCGGCCCGCGCGGCCCATCGATTGTGAAGGCGACGTCGCGCCCCTCCTCAAGCCGCCGCGCCATGACCGCCAAGCCTCGCAAGCCGCCGCGCGTGGAGCTACCTTGAGCTGTGCCATAACCCAATCGCTCGAGCACGCGTCGAGTCCACTGCCCATCGAAATTCGTGGTGTTCATGACCACGACACCACGCTCGCGCCACCACCACATCGCTGAGAAAATGCAGCGATGCCAAAAAGCAGCGATGGCCCGTTCGCCGCGCGCCCGCAAATTCACGTAGTGATGCCCGCCGAGGACTTCGAATCGCAGTGTCGGGCCAATCATCCGCACGAGGGTGTAGCCTGCCAACCCGACGACGGGAATCTGCATCTGACGCCACCGGGATAGCTGAGGCAGCCGCGTGTCGTAGTGGACGTTGATGTTTCCGCCGGCACGCTCGATCTCGGATGTTCTGGCTTGTTCCACTAGGTTATAGTATAGGCTGAAGCAACCGAGTCTTCGATGTTGTACCTCACACGCAAAACGCCAGTGCGGAGCGGCCTCCGGCACGCGGCAAACCTCGTGATCCGATGGGTTGTTGCGGCTGTAATCGCGGGAATGCTTCTCATGCCGGGGCGTCTCAATGCACAGGCGCCCGCCGGGGTTGCGGGGCGCATTGAGGGGAACGACATCACGGTCGAACACCCGGCCGCTGTTGTCCGGGGGCAGTCCGCCGGGGGAGTGTGGGTAGGGAACGGAAGTATCATCACCGTTCATTCAGGGCAGGCTCGCTTATCTGTTGCCGACGACGGCGCGATCGATATCTGCGGGCCAACGAAGTTCACATTTCTGGAGACGGGCGGGACAATCACGCTGGCCCTCGAGTTCGGGCGCTTGCGCGTAGCGCTGTCGACCGAAATATCTCTTCAGATCTATACGCCATTCATCACCGCAACGCCGCTATCAATTGGCGGGGGTGCCCGCGATTTCACGCTGGGGCTTGATCTGAATGGCACCCTCTGCGTCCGGGCGGCTCAGGGAGCGATGCGGCTGCAACAGCAGTTCACGGGAGAAGATCTCGTGGTTCCCCAAGCCGGTGAATTCTTCATCGGCGCTGGTCTGTTGGTTCCCAACACCGGGACTCCGGGAAGCTGCCGGTGCGATGTCACGCTGAACCGAGCAAATCCTTCCCAAGCCCCTCCCATTCCGGAAGCGGGGCTAGCGGCTCCGCCTGTCGCAGTTCCGTCGACGCAAACTGCGCACGGTCAAGAGTCCACGAAATCCACGGCGGCGGCAGGATCGTCCTCGATCGAAAACCCAATGAAGGCCGCCGTCACCGAAAACGGGAAAGCGGGATCCGCTGTGGCAAAGGAAGAAGCAAGGCAGACGGTTGAATTCAGCGTGCCGGCGAGCGTGAATCAGAACGGGTCAATCGCGCCACCAGCGAAAAATGATGCCGCGACCCCAGCGCCCGTCGATCCTGCCATCTGGAAAGTCGTGATGCCGCCGCTCACTTTTTCCGCGGATTCGCCTTACCCGCCGGCTGATCCCAGCCCAGAGACGATCCTGCTGGTCCGGGAATCGCGCGTGCAACCGGACTGGATTTTCAGCGGTTCTGTCGAGGCCCCTGCTGTCGCGCTGGCGAACGAGAAACCTCAGCCGGTCCTCATTGCGGAGAAGAGCCCCGCGAAGAAACCAGGCTTCTGGACGAAGCTGAAGAGATTCCTGAGCGGCGAACCTGCTGGGTGTGAAGGCACCGGCTGCGCGGACTAACCGACCTTACATCCCTTCGTAATTCGGTCCTCCGCCACCTTCAGGCGGAATCCAGTTAATGATCTGGTAGGGATCGGCGATGTCGCACGTCTTGCAATGCACGCAATTGGAGGCATTGATCTTCAAGCGCAGCACGCCCTTCTCCATACCCATCTCGTAAACGGCTGCCGGACAAAAATACTGGCAGGGATTGCCATACTCCCGCACGCAGCGATCCGAGCAAATGCTTGGATCGAGAACGACCAGATGGCACGGCTGGTCTTCTTCATGTCGCGTTCCGGAGTGGTAGACGTCGGTTAACCGATCGAAGGTCAGGACGCCATCGCCTTTGAAACGCGCCGACTGGTCCACGAGCGTGCGACTCCGATTCAACTGGTGATACTCCTCATGACCTGCCTTCGCGCGCATGGGGTCGATGAGGCCGCGCCCGCCCGTGACGAATTGAACGGCCGTGTGTGCCAGCCCGATCCACAGTCCGTGCTGGTAAGCTTGGTGGAAATTCCTGACGGCCCACAGCTCTTTCTTGATCCAGCTTGACTCGACCTTCTTCTGGAAAACAGAGAGTGTCTTGGCAGAAGTGTCATTTGCGCAGAGGGCTTCGTAGATTGTCTCCGCCGCCAGCATCCCTCCTTTGATGGCGGTATGAATTCCTTTGAGGCGCTGCGCATTCAGAAAACTTCCCGAATCGCCGATGATCAGCCCGCCACCCAGGTAATTGCGAGGCATCGAATACCACCCACCGGTGGGCACGGTCTTCGCGCCATAGCGCACGAGCTTGCCGCCTTCGAGGATGCGCTTCACAAATGGATGAGTCTTGTATTTCTGAAAAGCCTCGTGAGGATCGAAAAGCGGGTCGTGGTATTCCAGGCCGATGACGAGGCCGAGAGAAACGCGATTGTCGCGCATCCCATAGACCCAGCCACCACCGTACATGCTGGAATCGAGCGGCCAGCCCAACGTGTGTGCCACGTAGCCGGTATCGATTCGGCCGGACTGGACATCCCAGAGTTCCTTGATGCCGACGGAATACACCTGCGGATTCAGCCCATCGAGTTTGAGGCGACTGACCAAATCCTTAGTGAGAGAGCCGCGCGAGCCCTCGGCGAGCACGGTGACGCGCGCGCGAAGTTCGTAGCCGGGTGTGAAGTTGTCCTTGGGCTTGCCATTTTTATCGACGCCTTTGTCTTCCGTGATCACTCCCGCGATACCGCCGTTTTCATAGATCAAGCTCGCACCGGCGAACTGGGTGAAGACGTTGACACCCGTCTTTTCCACGAGGCCGCCCATCCACTTCACCAGCTTGTTGAGGGAAACGACGTAGTTGCCATGGTTCCGCAACGGCGGAGGCGTAATCGGGAGTTTCCAAGCGCGGCTCGAGGTCATAAAATAAGCAGCGTCGCCGGTAACAGGAGTGTCGAGCGGAGCGGACTTTTCAAAATCAGGAACCAGTTCGCACAATCCGCGCGGGTCCATGATTGCGCCCGAGAGTTGATGCGCGCCGAGTTCCCGCGCTTTTTCGAGAACGTAGATATTTTCGGTGGAGAGCGAAGGGGAGCGTCCGGCCTGATTGTGCTGTTCGATCAGTTTCGCGAGATGGAGGGCACAGGCCAAGCCACCCGGTCCGGCGCCGACGATGAGAACATCCGCTTCGAGTCTTTCGCGTTCAACGGCCACGCGGCCATTCTAGCAGAAGGGTCTCGAAGGCAGTGGCGGTCGCGAAGAGATCGGGGAATTGTAGCTCAGGTCCCCCCGACGATTTGTGCCGGGATGACCTGAGGGCTTGGCTCACATCAGCGCCGGCACGATCAGCTGGAGTTACAGACACATTTCATTCATAGCGAAGGGCGACCATCGGATCGACACGCATTGCGCGCCGAGCCGGGATGTAACACGCCGCCAACGCCACGAACGCAAGCAACAGCGCGACTCCGGCGAACGTCAATGGATCGCGGGCGCTGACGCTGTAAACCAGACCCGACAAGACGCTGCGCAAGGCAAATGCGCCCACCATTCCAAACGCGATTCCTACCACAGCAAGCGCGAGGCCTTGTCCCACCACGAGGCGCAGGACATCACGCGATTGCGCCCCCAGCGCCATGCGAATGCCGATTTCGTGCGTCCGTTGCGTCACTGAATACGAGGTGACTCCGTAGAGGCCAACTGACGCCAGCGCGAGCGCGATTCCTCCGAAAATTCCGATCAGAATCAGGTTGAATTGCATCGGAGCCCTCGCTTCTGCGACGTAATCTCCCATCGGTTTCACATCATGCACGGCAATCGACGGATCCAGCGCGCCGACAAATTGCTCGAACTGAGGGACCAGGGCGCTCGGAGCGGCGCTTGTCTTTACGACGAACGCCAGGCCCGGCCACGGCTCCTGCAGGAAGGGAACATAGATCTGTTCGCGAACGTTCCGAGTGAGATCGTGGCTGCGCAAAGGCTCAATGACGCCGACAACCTCTGCTTTGACCCGGTCGATGCCAGTGCCGATCGAGAATGTGCTTAATTCGAGCTGCTTCCCAATCGGATTCTGGCCGGGCCAGGAGCGACGCGCGAGCGTTTCGTCAACGATGGCGATGCGGGGATGGTCAGCATCATCACTGGCACTGAAGAATCTGCCCGAACTAAGGCGCGCTCCAATCGCTGGCAGATACCCCGGCGTGACGACGTACCAATCCGCCGAAAGGCTTTCCCACTTTTGAGACGTCTCCGCGTCGTACGCGTACGGCGTTTGAGGGCTGCTGCCCGTGAGCGGCAGCTTGTTGCTGGCGCCGGCCATCTGCGCCCCGGCGATCCCAGCGACCTTCGGCTCCAACTGGCGGAAGAATTGCAGGATGTCGCTCCGCTTGGGATAACGGTTCCCCGGCAGCGTCACTTGGAATGTGACCAAGTGCTCGGAGCTAAACCCGGGCTGCACGTGCGCGATCGCCACAAAGCTGCGGATCAGCAGCCCCGCTCCGATCAGCAGCACGAGCGAAAACGCGATTTCGGCCACAACCAGGACCTCGCGAATTCGACGGTTTCCCGAAGCCCCGGAGCCTCGGCCGCCTTCTTTCAGGCCTTCATTCACGTCCGTTCGCGCGCTGCGAAGCGCCGGCGCCATCCCGAAAAGCAGGGCGGTCACGATGCAGGCGCCAAAACTGTAAGCGAAAACCACGGAATCGATGCGGATGTCATCCAGGCGGGGCAGGTTGGCGGGCCGTAGCGACGTTAACAGATCCAAGCCAAAAGAGGCCAGAATCAAGCCCGTAAGCCCACCCAAGAACGCCAGCAGAAAACTCTCGGTGAAAATTTGCCGGATGAGGCGAGACCGGCTCGCGCCCATCGCCGCCCGGATGGCAAGTTCCTTGTCGCGCACCGAAGCGCGCGCCAGCAGCAGGTTCGCCACATTCCCGCAGGCAATCAGGAGCACCAGCCCCACCGCGCCCGTCAATGTGAGCAGCGCCGGACGAGCATTCTTTACGACGTCGAACTGCAGCGGAACCACGCGGATGCGCAGGCCGGATTCCTTATGCACTTCGACTTCGTTACGAAGCTGATCGGCGATGCCGTCCATTTCAGCCTGCGCCTGTGCCAGGGTCGTTCCCGGCTTGACCCTGCCAAACACGGTAAAAATCGTGAGATTCCGGGCGACAGAATCGAAATCCAATTGCATCGGAACCCACACGTCGGAATCTCGGACGACGAGGGCTTCGGGCGGGAGAAGCAGCCGAAACGGGGATGGCAAGATTCCTACAACAGTCAGATCCAGACCGTTGACGTGAATGCTCTTGCCGATCAGATTCGGATCGCCGTTATATGCCCTCTGCCAGAGTCGATAGCTCAGCATGGCTACCCGCGGACCTTTAACCGCAGCTTCTTCCGGAATGAAGTTGCGCCCCAGAACGGGCCGCGCCCCGAAAAGCGGAAAAAAGTTCGCCGTTACGGCCGCCATTTCAAACCGCTGCGGGTGAGCGTCGCCGCTGGACTTGGTGACGGTGATTGCTGCCCCAGGGGTCGGCACTGCCGCGGCAAATTCCATCAGGCGAGCTCGCTGCTGATAATCTCTGAAGTCAGGCGGAGAGACGGCTGGCAAAGATTGCCCCGCGTTTCCATAATCGTTCCAGATGACCGCCAGCCTGCTGGGATCATCGTACGGCATCGGACGCAGTAAAACGCCTTCCACGACGCTGAAGATCGCCGTGTTCGCGCCGATGCCGAGCGCGAGCGTCAGCACCGCTACAACGGTGAAGCCCGGGTTTTTCACCAGCATCCGCAACGCGTAGCGCAGGTCTTGCCAGAATGTGTCCATGATGTTTTCTCTTTCCAACGCCCCTGATACCTTTGCACTCTCCGCACTCTTGCGCCGAGACTTGGGGCTCTCAGCATTCGGCCGTCAGCGCTCAGCAAGCAATGCCAGCCCCTTCGAGGCGCAACCACTGCCGCGCCGCATCAACTTGGTCAGGGGGCGCTCTTACGAACGCCTGGTAGCGCAGCGACCAGCATCCGGATACCGTATCGAACGTCTTGTCAGAGCGTTTCCATTTAGGCCCACCCAAGAACTCTAGACGTCGCGGCCAGGCGTGCGAATCACACCTGGTCTTTGTCCGTGCGGCAGTTCTCTTGCCAGGGCCGAGAGATGCTAAGCCTCGATGTTTCTGTAGCATAGTGGAGGTTTAAGCGGTGGAGATGCGCGCGGCATGCCCGGTTGTGGGAGGGGTCGTGGCGAAACCGGACACGCCTTAGGTTGGTTTGGATTTCTCGAGTTCCTCTGTTAGCGCGGGTATGATTTCGAAGAGGTCGCCCACGATACCATAATCGGCAATTTCGAAAATGGGAGCGTTCTGATCCTTGTTGATCGCGACGATCGTGCGTGAGCCTTTCATTCCCACCACGTGTTGGATCGCGCCGCTGATTCCGACCGCCAAGTACAGTTTCGGGGCGACGGTCTGGCCCGAGCTACCGATTTGGCGCTCCATGGGCAGCCAACCCTCGTCGCAGATGGGGCGCGAGGCAGCCAATTCGGCGCCGAGGGCTTTCGCCAACTTCTCAGCCATCGGAATATTCTCGGGCGCCTTAATTCCGCGGCCGATCGAAACCAGGATAGGCGCCTGGGTGAGATCAACCGCTTGTTTTGCCTCGCGGAAGAGCTCGAGCGGCTTGGTGCGAATCTGCTCGGGCTCGAGCTGGATGCTTACCGAGCTGACCGGCGCCTTGCCTCCCTGCCGCGGAACCACCAAGTCGGCGCGAAACGCCCCGGCCTGGAATGTCGCCACCCACGGCGCCGAGCCCTCGAAGACGACGTCGGCGGCCGTGCGTCCCTGGAACATCTGGCGGACGAAAATCAATTTGCCATTTTCGTAGCGATACGCGATGCAATCTCCAATCATTCCTTTGCCGAGCGAAGCGGCCAGCTTGGCGGCGAAATCGCGGACCTGATACGTATGCGGCAAAAGGACGAGATCCGCCTGCGCCGATTCGAGCACTTGGCGAAGCGCAATCGTGAAAGCGTCAGGAGTGTATTTCTCGAGAAGGTCGTTCTCGACTAGCAGGACCTCATCGAGTTGAGAGCCTGCCAGTTCGTCGGCGAGCCCCGCGACACCCTTTCCGATGACGACACCCGCGAGCGTGCCCCTTGTCTGCTGGGCGATTTGCTGTGCCGCCGCCAGGGTTTCAAAGCTGACCTTGTTCCATTTGCCTTCGCGCTGTTCGGTGATTAGAAGAATCTTCATCGGTCAGTCCATCTCGAACCGATCGGAATCCAAAAATCCCCGCCTATGAAGAGGCGGGCTACAACGCCGGCGCCGCAACGCCATCTGGAAAACGCTGCGTTAAAGAACGCGCGCTTCATGCTTCAGCTTCTCCACCAGCTTTGCTGCGACTTCTTTCGCCGTGCCGGTCAGGAATTCCGTCTTCTTCGTTTTGTGTGGAACGTAAATTCGCTCGACCCGTTCCGTGGGAGTGTCTTGCACGCCCAGCGAAGCGCGCGGGATCGCCGCAATTTCTTTTTTCTTTGCTGCCATGATGCCTTTCAAGGTGGCGTAGCGCGGCTTGTTAATCCCGGACTGAATCGTAAGGACAGCTGGCAGCGGCAGCTCAACCCATTGGAACCATCCCGCTTCAAGCTCGCGCTTCAGGCGCATCCTTCCGTCTTGCACTTCGATCGACATGATAATCGTCGCGTGCGGCCGCCCGAGTAGCTCGGCGAGAAGGACACCCGTTTGGCCGAATCCTTGGTCATCGCTCTGGAGGCCGGTCAGGATCAGGTCGAAATTCTCTTTTTCGGTCGCTGCGGCGATCGAACGGGCCGAGGCCAGCGGGTCAAGCCGGAAAAACTGGTCATCGGTGACGTGGATCCCACGGTCGGCCCCCTTGGCCAGCGCTTCCTTGATCGTTTGCTTCACCCGCTCGGGGCCCATGGAGATCGCGACAACTTCTCCGCCATGCTTTTCCTTCAGGCGCAGGGCTTCCTCAAGCGCGTAGCTGTCAGGCTCATTTGTTTCAAAGCCGATGTCCGACTCGCGAATCCACGCGGTGCCCTCGGAAATCGCCAGCGGCGCATCCTTTGCCGGAACCTGCTTCACGCAAACGCCTATCTTCAAGAACACCTCCAAGGCAGTTATGAGGGGCTAGATCATGAATACGTGCTTGCAAGGGCGTATTGCTGTACGCCCCTACGAAAAACAGCGACCAAACCTCTGATCAGCGGCCTTCCCAGCGCTTGAATAGCAGCGACGCATTCGTCCCACCGAAACCGAACGAATTCGACAGAGCGTAATTGACTGCCGTCTTTCGCGCCTTGTTTGGGACGTAGTCCAAATCGCAAGCGGGATCGGGATTCTCGTAGTTGATCGT
Organism: Candidatus Acidiferrales bacterium; assembly: GCA_049644285.1. Classification (GTDB taxonomy): domain Bacteria; phylum Acidobacteriota; class Terriglobia; order Acidiferrales; family UBA7541; genus CAVRXT01. The sequence goes on from JBARRP010000243.1 coordinate 62,895, forward strand.
GGGCGGCACGATTTGATCGCGGATCGCCAGCACGCTGATCCCTGCCTCGAGCCCGCCAGCGCCGCCGAGCAGATGCCCGGTCATCGATTTCGTCGAGCTTATGGCAATTTTCTTGGCGCGGTCGCCGAATGCCCTTTTGAGCGCAATAGTCTCGATCGCATCTCCGATCGGTGTCGAAGTGCCGTGCGCGTTTACATAATCGACGACATCGGGAGGAACCTTGGCGTCTTTAAGCGTCGCAAGCGTGACTCGGTACGCCCCATCCCCCTCCTCGGCCGGCTGCGTGATGTGGTAAGCGTCGCCGGACATGCCGTAGCCGGCCACCTCGGCAATGATCGGGGCGTTGCGGCGCTGCGCACGCTCGAGCGATTCGAGAATCAGTACGCCGGCGCCCTCGCCGACGACAAAGCCGTCCCGAGCGGCATCGAAAGGTCGACTCGCCCGTGTCGGCTCGTCATTGCGCGTCGAAAGCGCTCTCATCGCCGCAAAGCCCCCGACGCCCATTGGGGTAATAGAAGCTTCCGCGCCTCCTGCAATCATGACTTCCGCATCGCAGCGCTGGATGATTTTGTAGGCGTCGCCGATCGCATGCGCCGATGCCGAGCAGGCTGTGGCGGTGGCCGAATTCGGCCCGCGCGCACCGTATCGAATGGAAACGTGCCCCGAGGCGAGATTTACGATGGCCGCGGGAATGAAGAAGGGGGAGATCTTTCCAGGTCCTCCTTGCAAGAACTTGGAATGTTCGCGTTCGATGACGTCGAATCCGCCGATGCCCGAAGAAATATAAACGCCGGTCGAGTCGGCAATTTCTGGAGTGACCTGGAGGCCAGACATCCGCACCGCAAAATCAGAAGCGGCCATCGCCAGCTGGATGAACCGCCCCATTTTCTTGACTTCTTTTTTCTCCACCCAGTTCAGTGGATCAAAATTGCGGACCTCGCCCGCGATGCGGCAATCGAACCCGGTGGCATCGAACCCGGTGATTGGACCAATCCCGCTCTTGCCTGCGAGCAGGTTTTGCCACACCTCCTCGGTCCCAATCCCGCATCCACAGACCAAGCCGACTCCGGTGACAACGACTCGCCGGTTCAAGGAAACGTTTCTCCTGTTTGGAAGGTGGCGACCGGCCGACTACTTCTTCGCCTGGGCGTGCTTCTCGATGTAGGCGATGGCGTCCTTCACGGTGGTAATTTTTTCGGCGTCCTCGTCCGGGATCTCGATGCCGAAGGCCTCTTCGAAAGCCATTACCAGCTCGACCGTATCGAGCGAGTCGGCACCCAAGTCATCGACAAACGAAGCGGTCGGAGTCACTTCGCCCTCATCCACACCGAGCTGCTCGACAATAATCTGCTTCACGCGTTCTTCGACGCTGGCCATTCAGTCTTCTCCCTCCGATATTCGAGATCGGCGGCCGCGGCGCACCCGGCCCGCGCGGCAATCCTGCCCCCAAAGAACCTGCCCATTCTAAGCGCCGCCTCCTGCCGGGTCAACCTTTCGAAGTTCGCTAGTTCGCTGACGATTCCACCACACAGCAAGCGGGTCTAGGCTGCCGTGAGAATGATAGGTGCGCTTTCCGTGATCACAATCGTGTGCTCGAAGTGCGCTGAAAGGCTGCCAGCCGCCGTGCGCTCCGTCCAGCCATCGGCTGCGGTCACCGATTCCTCGCTGCCCGTGGAAATAATTGGCTCGACCGTGAGGACAAGCCCGGAAGTCAACCTCTGCCGAGCCAGCGGATCGTTGTAATTCGGCACGCTCGGAGGTTCGTGGATGACTCGCCCGATTCCGTGCCCGCCGAGACCGCGAATTACCAAGAAGCCGCTTCACTTCGCGCTCGACTGCTCGCCCAATCTCATTGACCCGGTGATGCGCCCGCGCGACCCGCATCGCCTGCTGGAATGCTCGTTCCGCGCAAGAAATCAGCCGGCGGGCCTCATCCGAGACCGGCTCGACCGGCAGTGTCACCGCGGCATCCGCCATGTAGCCGTTTTTCTCGAAGGTGACATCGAGCTTGACGAGATCGCCGGGACGCACTTGCCTGCGATCAGGAATGCCGTGTACCGCCTCGTCATTCAAGCTGATGCAAACTTCCCCCGGAAAGCCGTAGACGAGGACGGGCGCCGAGCGCGCACCGTTTTCTCTCATGACCTTTGCCCCAATCCCAGCGAGTTCGGCGGTCGTCACGCCTGCGCGCACCTGCTCCGCCATGGCGCGCAGCGCCAGACCGCAGATGCGGCCGACCTCTTTCAGGGCCAGCAGTTCTTCATACGATTGAATTGACATTCCGGCTCCTCGCTTACAATCCGAGTATCAGCCCATGTACACTCCGCCGTTGACATTGAGGACGTGTCCGGTGATATAGGCAGCCTCGTCGCTCGCAAGGAAAACGATGGCCGCCGCCACCTCCCCGTCCGTACCCATTCGTCCGAGCGGAATCCGCGCCATCATCTGGTCTTTTACCGCTTGAGAGAGTGGCTCCGTCATCGGTGTGGCAATGAAACCGGGCGCAATGGCGTTCACGGTGATGTTGCGCGAAGCGACCTCGACTGCAATCGCGCGCGTGAGCCCGATCAGTCCTGCTTTCGCGGCGACGTAGTTTGCCTGGCCGGCGTTGCCCGTCTCCGCAACGACCGAGGTGATGTTTATTATGCGCCCGGAGCGCTGCCGCAGCATCGTTCCGAGCGCTTGCTGGATGCAGAGGTGCGCTCCAGTAAGATTCGTGCGCAGAACTGTCTCCCAATCTTCCATCTTCATGCGAATGGCCAGAGCGTCGCGCGTGACTGCCGCGTTGTTGACGAGGATATCGAGCTTTCCGAACCGGCTGACTACCTGCTGGAACCCGGCCTTTACCTGCGCCGCGTCGGCTACGTCCATGGGAACAGACACAGCCTCGCCGCCAGCCGCTTTCACTTCGTTCACCAGCGATTCGAGCTTTTCCGCATTTCGCGCCACCGCCGCGACGTGGGCTCCAGCGGCCACGAGCGTCAGCGCCGTCGCCCGTCCGATCCCCTGGGACGCACCAGTGACGATGGCAACTCTGTCCTTGAGGGAGAACATTCGGTCAGCTTTCGGCCGCTTCGGCGCGCGCCTGGGAGATTTTGTCCAGCGTGCTCTGCAAGCTGGCCGAGTCCTCGACGTTGATGCTGTGCACCGATCGGTCGATCTGCCGCAGCAGGCCGCTCAGGACTCGCCCGGGCCCGACCTCCACGAAGGTCGTCACTCCGCTCTCGATCATCTCGCGCACCGAATCGAGCCAGCGGACCGGCAAGCACACTTGGCGGATCAACGCTTCGCGCCCTTCCTCACCGGTTGAGATCGATTCGGCGTCTGCATTCGTAATCAGCGGAAAACGCAGGGGCCCAAAGGCAGCGGCGCGAAGATCTTTTTCGAGCCGCAGTTGCGCCGGCATCATCAGCTCGCAGTGAAACGGCGCCGACACTGGCAGGATCACCGCGCGTTTCGCGCCGCTCTGCGACGCAATTTCGACAGCGCGCTTGACCGCTGTCGCCTTCCCAGAAATCACCGTTTGTTCCGGCGAATTCAAATTGGCCGGCGCGACAACCTCCCCGTTCGCGGCCTTCTTGCAGATTTCGATGACTTCCGCCGGAGCGAGCCCCAAGACCGCCGCCATTGCTCCTTCACCAGTCGGCACCGCTTCCTGCATATAGCGGCCGCGCTGGCGAACCAACTTCACCGCCGTAGCGAATTCGAGCGAACCCGCCGCGACCAGCGCCGAGTATTCACCGAGGCTGTGGCCGGCAACGAAGTCCGGCACGATACCGCGCTCCTCAAGAGCCCGGTATGCCGCAACCGAAACGCTGAGAATCGAAGGCTGGGTATTCTCGGTTTGCCTCAAATCTTCTTCGGATCCCTCGAAACACATCTTGGAGATGGAAAATCCGAGCACGGCATCGGCCTGCTCGAACACAGCCCGCGCGACCGGAAACTGCTCCGCAAGGTCGCGGCCCATGCCGGGGTATTGTGACGCTTGACCAGGAAACAAGAATGCGAGTTTGCCCATGGGAGTGGTCCGATTGACGCGATTCCTCAGCCGCGCGAGGCCAATGCAACGGCGGAAAGCTCCTGCTCGATTTTCTCGTTCACCTTCGACCGGCACAACCCAGCCGCCACTCGAATGGCATTCTTGATCGCCTTGGCATCGGACCGGCCGTGGCCAATGACGGTGATTCCCCGGACTCCGAGCAGCGGCGCGCCGCCCGACTCAGAATAGTCAATCTTCTTGCGGAATTCCTGGAGGGCTTTTCTCGCGAGCACGTAGCCGACTTGCGAGCTCAAGCTGCTCTGGAGCGCTTTTTTCAGCAGTCCGCCAATGTGCTCGACCAAGCCCTCGCTGATTTTCAGAGCGATATTGCCAATGAAGCCGTCGCATACGATGACGTCCACGTCCCCCGCAAAGACATCGCGGCCCTCGACATTCCCAGTGAAATTGAGCGAGGTGTGTTTCAGAAGTTCGAATGCATCGCGGGTCAACTCGTTGCCCTTCATTTCTTCTTCGCCGATTGAAAGCAGGGCCACCCGCGGCTTGCGCGTGCCGAAAATTGTGCGATAGTAGATTTCGCCCATCACCGCAAACTGCTCAATCTGTTCCGGCTTCGAGTCCACGTTCGCGCCAACATCCAGGATGACCGACATGGAACCCTTGGACGTTGGAAAGGGAGCCGCGAGAGCCGGGCGATCCACCGAGGGAAGCGTGCCAAGCACGAACCGGGCAATGGTCATCACCGCGCCAGTGTTTCCGGCGCTGACCAGACCGTCCGCCTGTCCATTCTTGACGAGCTTCGCGGCCACGTGGACGGAGCTATCGCGCTTCTTGCGGAACGCTTGCGAAGGTGAGTCGCGCATGGTGATCACTTCGCTGGCCGCCGCGATTTCAATCGGCAAGCCACGATGACGATGCCGGGCTAACTCCTGCCGCACAGTGGCTTCGATGCCCACCAATAGCATCCGTACGTCAAGTTCGCGAGCCGCGAGGACAGCGCCTTCGACTTCGGCGCGCGGCGCATGGTCTCCCCCCATGGCATCGAGAGCGATGGTGGTCATTTGTGCACCCGCTCGGGCAGGTAGGACAGGGAAACTTAGGCCGATCAGGCCGTCGTGTCAATCACTTCGCGCCCCTTGTAGTAGCCGCAGTGGGGGCAGGCCCGGTGTGGCAGTTTCTGTTCGTGGCAATTAGGACATTCGGAAAGCGAAGGCGCGGTGAGATGATCGTGCGCCCGACGCTTGTTTTTGCGGGCCTTCGAATGACGTCTTTTCGGATTGGGCATTGAGACTCCTCAGCAAGGGGCGACAGGGGTTTCCCGGCCCGAAATAGAACATACAGTCTAACTGGTTATTGTTTTTTGAACCAGTCCTGCTTGAGGCGGGCTAGAGGAGCGAGCCGCGGGTCGGCCGAGTGGGTTTCGCATCTGCATTCGTCGTGGTTCAGGTTGACGCCGCACTGCGGGCAAAGGCCCCGGCAATCGCTGCGGCATATCACCTTCATTGGCAGCGCGAGATTGACCTGCTCGGCCAAGACGTCAGCGAGGAACAAGCCGTCGCCTTCGAAAAACCCTATCTCGGTGTCATCCACGTTCAGATGAACTTCGTCCTCGCTGGGAAGCGTAGTCGTGGGACGGTAGAAGAGGTCGAAGTCCTTGCTGATCTCTTCAACGACCGTGTCGAGACAACGCGCACACACAAGCTCAAGCCGCGTATGCAAGGTCCCGTGGATGCGGATCTGCCCATCGACCAGCTCCGCCGTTGCGCGCACTTCCAGGGGCTCCACCTGCCGGAATTCACTGGAGTGAAAATCGAGCGAGCCGGGGACATAGCTCTTCCGAATGCGCGTCTTATGAAGGGCGAGTTCGTGTACATCAATAAACATAAGGCTTTTCCGCGCGTGTTGAAATGAAACGCCATTATAAGACTCGCCGAGATCATGTCAAGGAAAGGCACTTGGCCGCGAAATATTGATGACACCAATCGGGCACGTGCCTGTCTCGATTTGAGATGCATCTAAGACGCTGCAGATATCCAGGGTCTACCGCCTGCTCCGGCTCTGAGGAGTCTCGGGTGAGCCCTCGGACTGACGGAATTCGGCCTCGGGTGACAGATTTTGCCTTCTAGCGTCTTCCTACGAACGGGCGCGGGCCGCAGCCGTACCGAGGTGCTCGTGATGCTGGCGAAGAAGGAAATTGTCGGTCATCCCGGCGATGTAATCGCACACGACGCGATGGACCGGCTCGCGTTCCGCTTCTTCCGCGTAGTATTCCGGCATTCGATCGGGATGTTCCAGATAGAACAGGAAGAGCTTATCGAGGGCCTGGACTGAGCGGTTGCGCTCCTCGGCGATGGTCACGTCCGAGTAGAGATGGCTGTAAAGAAACTGTTTCAAAGAGGCGTTGTGCCATGCCGTTTCGCGGGAGAAGGCAACGAGGCGGGCGGGGATTCGCCGCACATCATCGACGCTGGAGACTCTGCTCTCCTGAGCCCGCTTCCGCGTATTCTCGATCAGGTCCGTGGCAAGATGGTCGAAAACGCGTTTCAGTGCCTCGTTGAACTTCAGCTTCAGTCGGCCCCGGGGATGGCGCCGATCCACGTCCGCGTAGATTTCACCGAAAAGCGGCACTTCACGGCGCAACGCGTCCAAGTCAAGCAGGCGGGCTTCGAAGCCGTCGTCGAGGTCTGCGGTGTTATAGGCGATCTCATCGACCAGATCGATGAGCTGGGACTCGAGTGGGGGGCGGAGATCGAGAAGATATTCCGCCAGTTCGGGGAATTCGGCCGCGGAATAATCCCGAGAATGCTTGATGATGCCCTCGCGAACTTCGAAGGTGAGATTGAGTCCCGGGAAATCCAGATAGCGCTGTTCGAAGTGCTCGACAATTCGCAGTGCATGCAAATTGTGGTCAAATCGCCCGCCATTCTCGCGCATGCGCAGGTCAAGTTGATGCTCGCCCGCATGCCCGAACGGGGGATGGCCGATGTCGTGAACCAAAGCGAGCGCCTCCGCGAGATCGGAGTTGAGTCCCAGCGCGCCGGAAACCGTCCGAGCGATCTGCGCGACTTCGAGCGTGTGCGTCAGCCGGTTGCGAAAATGATCGGAGAAACGCGTAGTGAAAACCTGCGTCTTCGCCTCCAGCCTGCGAAAGGCGCGGGAATGGATCACACGATCGCGGTCACGGGCATAGTCGTTCCTGTAGGGATGCGGCACCTCCGGATACCGCCGGCCGCGGGTCCGGCCCACATCCATGCCATAAACAGCGAGCCCCATAACTATCATTTTAGTTCGGATTGGAGCCTTTGATCAGGTTTTGTGGAGAGCAAGCGGGTTCCTTTCTGGAGAGCAATGACTCAGGGTTTGATGAGTTCCACCCTAAGACTTGCCGGTAGCAACGCGAGCTCCTGGTCAGCCTGCTCGGAGATTGCCGTGTCAGGATATTCCGACTTGATCTGGTTGTAGAGCTTGGCGGCTTCGGCGGGATTCGACTGGCGGTAATGCTCGGCCAGCGCCAGCATGACCAGCGGTTTCGGAACGAGCGCGGTGGGCTTCGAGATCAAATCCTGGTATAACCTAACGGCGTCCGCTGCTTTCCCGGTGCGATCGTAAATCTGGGCCAGCTCAAACTTCGCCATCGCCGCAAAATCCTGGACGCCGCTCCCGGAAATCCCTTCGAGCCATTTCCGAGCATCGTCATCGCGGCCCAGATGTTCGAGACTCAGCGCGGCATAGTAGTGAGCGAGCTGCCCGGGACGCGTTCGTGGATAAGCCATCGCGACTTCGCTGAATTTCTTCGCGGCGTCCTGCCACTTGTTTTTTTCATCCACGTAGGTCGTCTCGCCGGGCTCGGCAGGCTCGCCGGGAGTGCGGATGCGCGACTGAAAAATCTTCATCGCATCATCGAATGCCGCCGCCGCTTTCACCGTCTGGCGTTCGGTATAAAACTTCCAGCCAAAAACGGCCAGAGCCACCAGCACCGCCGCAAAGAGAATGTAGGCAACGAGACCCTGGTGCGTCAAAACCTCTTCGACGCCGTGCGCCAAGGTCTCGCGAACTTGGTCTTTCTTGAGTTCCTTGCGGGAGATATGCTGAGCCACAGCGACTCCGCAGCCACAAAAACCAAAGCATGATGGTATCACAATGCCGGCGCATCCCGCGCTCTGCCGCCGACGGCGGATTGCCCGCTCAGGCGAAATTCCCATCGAGAGGATGAAAGGGTGGGAAACCAGAAACGCGTCGACGCGTTCACGTCACGGGGACGCCTCGTCGCGCGAAAGGAAGAGACCCTGTTCCAAGTCACCGAGCAGGGCCCGGAGCTGGTCTTAGACCTTGGTGACGTTTTCGGCCTGGAAGCCCTTGGGCCCCTGACGGACCTCGAACTCCACGAGCTGGCCTTCGTTCAACGATTTATACCCATCCATCTGGATCGCCGAGAAGTGAACGAAAACATCTTCACCCGACTGGCGCTGAATGAACCCATAGCCCTTCGAAGCGTTAAACCACTTCACCACACCTTGTTCTCTAGCCAACTTTTCTACTCCTCTTTCGGGTTGCGTTTCGCTTCGGTGCTTGTAACGCCAGTCGGTCGCACAGAAGAACCCGCAGCGGGCGGGGTTGCTTGCACTCCCACGGGATCACAAGACCGCTTTAGCGGGCAGATTCTTGCACAAACTCGAAAGGCTGTCCAGAGTTTGGAGGCCTGGATTCTTCACCGAGACACGAAGACACGGTGCTTCAGTGGAAGCTCGAGATCGCAGCCCGCTCGTCGGAGTGAACGTCAAAAACGGTATACAGCTTGGTGATTTGGAGCAAGTCGTGAACTTTTTTGGTGAGATGGAGCAGCTTCAATTCACCGCCCGCGTTGCGGGTCGTAGTGAAGCCGCTGACCAGTTCGCCGATTCCGGAGCTGTCGATGTAATCCACGTCGGCGAGGTTGAGGACGATTTTGTTGTGGCCATTCGCGAGAAGATCTCGGAGCATCTCCCGCAACGCCGCGCTGCCCTCCCCGAGCGTGATGCGCCCGCTCATATCCACGACGGCGACGCCACCCGCTTCGCGACACGTGCCCTGGAGCTTCATGGGATTACGTCTCCTTCCCCTGCGCTGCCGGCGGATTCCCCCTGCAGGGAGGTTACGTGGGCAATCGCTTGGCCATAACCAGTTCGGCGCCGCCGTTCGGTCCGCGCTGGATCGTAAACTCGTCCATAAACGCGCGGATCAGAAACAGCCCTCGTCCCGAGGTTCGCAGCAGATTTTCCTCGGCCAGTGGATCGGGAACCTCCAAAGGATCAAATCCGGACCCCTCATCAAGGACGCGGATGACGAGGTTATCGCCGACCAGTTCGACCTTCAACAGCACCTTCCGGCTGCGGTCGCCTTTATTGCCGTAATTGTAGGCGTTGATGACGGCCTCGCGCACCGACATGCCGACCTTATGGCAGTCCTCATCGTTAAAACCGGCCGCTCCCGCGACACGCATGACGATGCTCTCGGCGAGGTCCACGCTATCGAGCAGCGTCTCCAGCTTCACCTCAATGCGTTTGGTTTCAGGCGCCATCCAGGCAGTTAAGATATCCATTGTGAAAAGAGCGTTGTATGGGTAGCACACCACCTCGGTCAAGTCAATCGGCGCGGAGGCCGGTAAAGATCAGCGTCTCGCTTGACATAGTTCTTGTTTCAGTGAATGTCCTCGAGGCGGTCTGGGAGGGTCACCAAGTCGGCGATTGCATCGGGGGGCTTGCGGGATTCTGCCCAAGGCGGGATGGAATGTCACCGCTCCGGCACCGGCTGCGGCTCTTCCAATCGAATTTCCGCCAATTCCAACAGGAGCTCCGCCGCCCAGCGATAAACGTTGTGTTCTTTCACCACTCGACGCATTTGCTGCATTCTAACCATCCTTTCCTCGAGTGGCATTTCCAGAGCCAATTGGATGGCGTCGGCTACCTGTTCGACATCATAGGGGTTGACAATGAGGGCGTCCCGGAGTTCCCGGGCAGCCCCGGTGAAGCGGCTCAGGATTAAAACCCCATCGTCATCGTCACGAGCTGCCACGAATTCTTTGGCCACCAAGTTCATCCCGTCGTGCAAGGAGGTCACCAAGCAGACCGAGGCGGCCTTATAAAGCGGTTCGATCTCCTGGTGGCTGTGATGTTTGTTAAGAAAGAGTATCGGTTTCCATCTTTTCGTCTGGAAGCGCGCATTGATTCGATCCGCTTCGTCTTGCACTTCGCGGAGAAACTCCTGGTAACGCTTGATTCTCGTTCGGCTGGGAGCGCCGACCTGCACAAATGTGAAATGCCCTCGATACGACTGGTTTTTTTCAAGAAAACGTTCCACGCCCCGGAACCGCTCGCCAATTCCTTTGGTGTAGTCCAAGCGATCCACTCCGATTCCGAGAAACTCGGCTTCCACTCCCAACTTCTTGCTCAACTCGCCGCGTTCGCGCACTGATAGGCTTTCATTAGGCACTTCCCCGGCCGATTCCGGATAAGCGACGCTGATGGGATGAGGTCGCACGACGGTCATGTGATCGCGCCGATTTACCGCGAAGCGGTCCCAGTCAATCCGGGACTCAAGCGCGCGGTCGATCGTTTCCAGGAAGTTATTGCAGTGGGCCTGAACGTGAAAACTCACCAAGTCGGCGCCCAGAATTCCATCCAGCACTTCCCGCTGCCACGGACAAATTCCGAATGCTTCCGGATTGGGCCACGGGATGTGCCAGAAAATAGCTACGCGCGCGTCCGGCCGCCTCTCCTTGATGTATCTGGGAAGCAGGGCGAAATGATAGTCCTGAATGAGGACGATCGGTTCCTGAGCACCCTCCATCTCCTCAAGCAAGGCCTCGCAGAATCGGGAGTTCGCTTCCTGGTACTGCTCCCAATCATCCGCCCGAAAGATCGGTCTGGTATGAGCAATATGACAAAGTGGCCAGAGCCCTTCGTTGGCAAAGCCAAAGTAATAACCTTCCAGGGCCTTTTCGCTAAGCCAGACGCGGCGAAGCGTGTACTGCGGATGGTCGGGCGGCACTCGGACGCGGTCGTGCTCATCGACTGCCTCGCGATCTCGATCGCCCGAACCATAAGCGATCCAGGTACCGTCGCAAGCGCGCAGGATCGGTTCAAGCGCCGTGACCAGCCCACTGGCGGGCACAACAACCTGCGTTTCTTTTCCCCGGCTGACGTGTTCGTACGGCTCGCGATTCGAGACCACGAAGAGTGGGCGACCGTTGAGCTTGCTTTGCATGCCAACGCGCAAGCGCTCCGCTGTCCACAACGATTCTCCCGTCTGGCGCAGACGGGCCTCCTCCTCTGCCGAGGCGCGGGCTTCGGCCAAGCTCCGCGCGAGATTGACCACCTCCTCGGAAAACGGCTTGAAGAAATCGTCATCCGGTATTTTGGGACGCGGCGCGACCTTGCCAATGCGCAGATCTTTCAACCACTTCGCCGTTCGAGCGATGGGCATGACGATCGTCCAGCGGATGATCAGAACCGTGATCGACACGATCAGCAGCACCTGGATGATCACGTGCCATAAGGTCTCGCGCCAGATCCGAGCGCTTTGAGCCTCGATGTAGCTCGCATCATGGAAAATGGCCAGAGCGCCGACCATCTTGGACTCGCGATACAGCGGCAGATAATAGACGTGCATCGTGGTCCCGCCCAGCGACTGAAATTCGGCAAATCCCTGGTCATGGCCAGTGATGTGGGCCATCGAAACGGGAGGAGGATCGAAATGCAGGATGAGGTTCGAGCTTTCAGCCAGGATTTCGCCCTTGTCGTTATAAATGGCCACACCGGCCAGCCGCTGGCGGTTTCCGAAACGCTCAACGATCCGCTGCAATTGGTTGTGGGCGCCGCCTCGCGCGAGAAGGGGCTCCACAATTTCCTGAAGACTCTCTGCCAGAATCTCCGCGCGCCGTTGCAAATCTTCTCGCAAGGCGCGTTTCTCCGCGCGTACCTGTGCCCGGGCAACGAAGAACGTTACCAGCGTGATGCCCAAGATCAGCGCTGAAACCAAGCGCCAGCGAAGACTGATTCTCATTCGAAGAGCCTTCCCAAGAAATCCGCCCCCGGCAGCGGTCCGACAAATTGGCAGGTTCTAACCCACTGGGGGAAGCCGCGTCGTGCGGCCCTCCCATCTCCTCGGTCGGCCGCGAGGATCAGGCGACCGATTCGATCGACTGGACGCGGATCATGTTGTTTGCCATATCCAGCGTTCCAGTCACCTTCACTTTCTTGCCGGCGAACTTTGCGGCCTTTTGCTGGTCGTCCAACTCATAGGGCGCGCTAGTCGCGTCATCCTGGAGGACGAGTTTATCACCGCTCTTGACAATCTTTCCAGTAAACGTCTTGGTCGCACGGTCCTGTTCTGGGGGCTGCGCGCTACGCCGCTGCGACTGTGCAGCACCGGTGACGCCTGCCTCCTGCAGACTCGAATGCGTCGGCGCAAGACCGAAGAGGAAAACTAGCGCGACGAGTGAAAATGCGTGCCGTCTCATTCCCCACCTCGAAAGTAACGTTGTCGGCTGGGGCCAGCGGACACGCAGCAACCCGTTTGCCAGATGTCCATCCTCTAATTGGCTATGATGCAAGGGCTTAAGCGCCGGTGACACCGTTTTCTAGGAAATTTTTCCTTTGGTCGACGCAGAATTCCCACACATCCCGCAGCCTCTGGATGAACATGGTTCTAGTACTATATTGGAGGCGGCTCGCTGCGGCGGGGTCTGAAGTGATGGAGAGGCTCCTGGAGAATATGCGACGATGCCACATTGCTATTTGCCTAGCCATGGCGCAGGTACTGTGCGCCTAGGCTATCTCGGTTTGCGCTCAGGACCTCGCGTACCTTGCCCGCCAGTTCATCTGGACCGAAAGGCTTCTCGATGAAGGCTGTCCCTGGACTGAGAATCCCGAAATTAATTGCGGCATCTTCCGTATAGGCCGACATATACAGCACCTTTATGCCTGAGCGCAGCTTCGCCAACCGCTCGACCAACTCGCGTCCCTTCATCCCCGGCATGACCACATCTGTGAGCACCAAGTCAATCGGTTCCTTATGACGCTCCATGAACTGAATTGCCTCGGCGGCGCTCCTCGCCTCAACCACAGCGTAACCCTTGATCTTCAGAAACTCGCGCGTCATGCGACGCACTGCATCGTCATCTTCTACCACGAGGATCGTTTCCTCGCCCTGCAGGGACCCAGGAAGTGCCTTGGGTATTTCGACGACCTCAACCGCTTCCTGGACGCGGGGAAGATAGATTTGAACGATTGTCCCTTCGCCCATTTTGCTCGAAACCGTGACACACCCTCCGCTTTGGTTCACCGTCCCATAGACGGTCGCCAAGCCTAGTCCGGTTCCTTTGCTTCTATCCTTGGTGGTGAAGAAGGGTTCGAAGACATGCGATTGTGTCTCCTCGTCCATGCCGTGCCCGGTGTCGCAAACCGCCAGCATCACGTGTGGGCCGGTTCGAACCCCGGGGTGACCCCGGACCCAGGTCTCGTCCAAATTGGAGTTCGCGGTTTGAATCGTTAACTCGCCGCCGTCAGACATGGCATCCCGGGCGTTGAATACAAGATTCATGATGACCTGTTCTATTTGTGCAGGGTCGGCCTTTACCCGTCCCAACTCGGAATCGAGATCCATAACCAGATTGATATCTTCACCAAGCACGGGCGGCAACATTTCCGCTACTTGAGTGACCAGGGTGTTGAGATCCAGCACCCGCGGCTGAAGTACCTGCTTGCGGCTGAAGGCCAAGAGCTGCCTCGTTAATGACGAGGCTCGGTCCGCCGCCTTCAGCATCTCATTCAGCTCCCGACGTAGCGCGTTGTCAGGGCCAACGCTGTTCAGTAAGAGCGCCGCATGGCCGCGGATGACCATAAGCAAGTTATTGAAGTCGTGCGCCACGCCGCCCGCCAGCCGCCCGACTGCCTCCATCTTCTGCGCTTGGCGCAATGCTTCCTCGGCTTGCTCGCGTCCAGCAATCTCTCTCTCTAGCTCCTTATTGGTGGCCACCACTGCCCTCGCGTGAAGCTGCGCCTCTTCCGCCATATACACGGCGAACGCTAGCAGCACGGCCATCAGAACGCCACCGACGAATGCTACCTGTGGCAGAGGCGATCGTGCGTAGGCCAGTGTCCCAGGCTTCGGCCACGCCTTCGTTCGCCAAGTTAGCTGTCGAAACTCGATGTCTGCTTCCTCGGCCCATGCGCCCTGGCGCGGCGGGTTGACTCCCTCGCGACTATAGATTTGCTCGTCGCCGTCGTACACCGCCACCCAATAGTCTCGCGCTACGTCTTGGAGGATGGAGGAAAGCAGCTCTTGATAGCGGAACACGCCGAGGAGAAAGCCACTGAGTTTGTCCTTCGAGTAGACCGGCACGCAGACCAGGAGACCCCGGCCGCCCTGCCGCAAGTCCACCGAGCGAGTAACCATCGCGCTCCCGGTGTCCTCGGCGGCTTGGAGCGCCACACGCCGGCGCTCATCTGCGCCCAGGTCCGAACCCAAGTCAGCTTCATTCCCTCTTTGCGGCGTCACCCAGCGCACGTGCAACGTCGGGTCCACCCACTCGATCGCCTGGTAGGCCGGGTAGCCGCTCATCACCAGCCCTGCCTCAGATTCTATGTCCGCGTCGTCTGCCTGGCCACGAGCCTGCCAGCGCCCGGCCAAACGTTCCAACGGCAGAATGTGCGCCTTCAATTCTGACTCCGTTTTGGCCTTTACAAACAACGCCTGCTCTTTGGTCGCAGCTTGGATCTCAGCCCACCGATGGGTAAGCAGGAGTTGCCAAAGGATCAGGGCAGCTACAACCGTGGTCAGACCGAAAATCACTGGCAACAACAACCGGTCGATGAAGCTCCTCTGCATTCTTTCCTCGAATACTGTCAACTCATCCGCGGCGGTGGCAGGTGCTCAATACGCCGCGAACCAGTTTATCCCATTCCGGTGTCGCACCGATATTCACATTTCTCGTTTGCAAAGCGTCTCTTGAGCATTGTTACATCCTGAAAACCAGTTATTCTCGCGCGATATCGGAAACTAGGGCGCGGCTCAGTCCTGCCAGCATGCGAGCCGCACCCCGCTCGGCAGGTGGCTGACTACTGCCTTCATTTCGGGTGCAGGATCAGTTTCTGCACCCGCCAGTTCAACAGCTCGGCAACGTAGAGAGTGTTTTCGGAGGGACACGCGATTTCATGCACCCATCCGAACTGGCCGAGCAGTTTGCCGGCTTTTCCGAGCGCGCCGAGGATATTTCCGTCCAAGTCCATTTTATAAATTCGGCCGGGATTGGAATCTGAAGTGTACAGCACCTGCTTCGGTCCCGGGGTGATGCAGATTGCCCACGGAGCGCCGATGTTGGTCCACTGTTTGAGAAAGTTGCCGTCGTTATCGAACACCTGGATGCGGTTGTTTTCGCGGTCGCCTACATACACATTGCCTTTCGCGTCCGTGGCGATGCTGTGCAAGGTATGGAACTCGCCGGGTTCAGTGCCTCTCTTGCCCCAAGCTTTCACCCATTTTCCGTCTTTGTCGTACTTAACGACGCGTGAGTTTCCGTACCCATCGCTGATGAAGCTGTTGCCGGCATCATCCCAGGCGACATCCGTTGGCCTGTTGAAGAGCCGTTCAGCGAAAGTACGAAAAGCAGGCGGCGGAGGCGGCGGAGTGGTGCCGGGAGGCGCCGCTGCGCCTTCCACCGCCTCCGGCTTCCTCCCAAAGAGCATCACGACACGGCCCGCGGGATTAAACTCCATCACCATGTTTGCTGCTTCATCCACGCACCAGATGTTGTCATCCTTGTCGACGCGCACCACATGAGCGAAGGAGAACCCGTACAGGTCCTTGCCAATCTCGCGGACAAATTTCCCGTTTGGATCGAATTCGAAGAGCTGCGTGTGCCCGCTTCGAGTGAATACGAAAACGTGTCCCTTGGAGTTCACTGCCACACCTGCCGCTTCGCCCAGATACAGATCGGCCGGAAGCTTGAGCAGATTGGGAACCGAGTCGTAGGGAATCTCCGGAACCGACTGCTGTTGAGCGCTTGCGAGCAGCGGCGCAACCAAGCAAAGCAACAGGACGAGCGCAAAGCGTTTCATCATGGCCTCCTCAAAAATTCTGCCGTTGCGATCAACAACGGCAGGCAACGTCGGCGGGCGCTTGGTTGGACACCGATGGCTCGCCTTGCGACCTCAATGTACTTTCGAGCGACTGCGGATCAAGGTCTAGAAGCCGGTTGCAATACCAGCCGATCTTTGGCCTGTTTTTCAATTGCGGCGCGGGAGTAAAGCATCGGGAAGTAGCGCGTTTGATCCCACAAGGGTACTAGATCAGAATAGTGTGCGCTACCCGGCTGCCCACTTTCCCCTGGGACGTTCACGACTTCCGATTCATCCCAATTCCCCACATCCAGGATCTCGCGGTAGCTCGGCCCGCTGACCTGGTCGAAATTCTCGCCGTGGTAGTGCGCGTTGTTCACGGTGTAGGAATCGCCTGGGCGCGGGAGCGGGCCGAGATCGAAAAGCGATTGGGCACCCGGCAGGAGCTCGAGCACGTGGTGGAACCTGACCGTATGCAGGCGGCCCCATGACCAGTCGGAGGGCCTCGGGCCCTGGAGCGTTTTCATCCGCTCCGACGCAGCTTTTAGCGTGTCGCGCAGCAGCTGATCACGCGCAGCTTCGGCCTGAGGTGCAAACGTGTCTTCATCCGGGTGTTGGAGTCGGCGCAGCACCACGCTGAGCGGTATGCGCCCCTGGAGCGCGCTCCAGGCTTTTTCCGGCGCCAAATGACGAAGCATCTGACGCTCGATCTCGATCTGCCAGAGCTCGTACAGCGCCGCAGCGGGTGAATCACGGTCGAGCACAGCATTCCAGTGGACAAGCAACTGCGTCGGCGCGTCCTCGGGACTCTGCGCGGCGGAAGAAAGGAGCCGCACGAACTCCCGTGCCGGAAGCGAGGTGACGTCGGCTTGCATCCGTTCCATATCGCCCCTACTGATCTTGTGGCCGCTCTTCACTTCCTGATTCAACAGCTCCGTGACTCGATCGGCGCGGTAAGGTTCCGCCCATTCGTGTCCCACTTTGTACGCGAAATCTTCCGGAATCATGCGCTGATTCGCAGTAACAACAAAGCCTCGCTCGGGATTGAATTGATGCGGCAAATCCTGCGTCGGCACCCAACCGGCCCACTCAAAGCCGCCATCACCGGGTTCCGGGATCGTCCCCGTAAAGTTTTTGCGAATCGGCGCCATGCCGACGGAATGTTCGCCGATGTTTCCGTCGATGTCGGCGTAAACGATGTTTTCCGTAGGCAGCTTCCATCGCTTCACAGCTTCTTCGAACTCTTGCCAGTTCTTGACGCGATCCAAGGTGAGGCACGCGAGATACCCGGCCGTCCCCGGCTCCGCACCAATCCATCGCAGCGCCAGCGCGCGATGTGTGGGCACATCCTCCCATAGCACGGGGCCGTGGCGCGTAAACTTCAGATCGAAATTCACATCCGCTCGACCCTTTACACGGATCGCGGACTTTTCGACCCGCATCAGATCCCATCCCTTTTCGGTTTTGTAGCGCAGTTGATCGTTCGGGTCGAGTGTTTCAAGATAAAGATCTTGCTGATCCATACCGAAGATGGTCCATCCCCAGGCCACGCGCTGGTTATGCCCGTCCTCGACACCCGGCGATCCTGGCTCGGTGGCGCCAATCACATTCCAGCCGGGGGCGACAAGATGCACGACGTAACGCAGCGAAGGGGTTTTGTCGACTGTGCGATGCGGGTCGTTACAAAGCAGCGGGCGTTTGGACTCGGTCAGTTTTCCCGAAACCACCCAGTTGTTGCTCGCCCACTTACCGCTGCCTTCCTCCTTGGCTGGCTCGAAGGCAGTGTTCAAATCGGGAGGCAAGGTTATCGAGCTGTCGCTACCTTGCAGATTGCTCAGCAGTTCTGGAGAGAGCCCTGATAGATCTATCCCCGGCGCGGGATCGAGGAGAACTGGAGGATCAAGGTCGAGCAAAGCGGAAGCCTTACTGGCGCCAAGCAACGTGACCAGCTTCGCGTGGAGCAGTTCCCTGACCGCGTTACCCGTCATCGGAAATCCGGCCATCCGCGTGAGGCAATCTTCCGGTTTCCAAGGTTCCGGCGCAAACCCTGCCAACCGAAACTCGAGCGGCAGCCCGGGGCCACCCGGCGCAGTTCGCAAAGCAATTTCGGCGTTGATCCCCTGGGTGAAGGCTTCGAGAATTTCCTTTGTATCGGGGGCGTAACTGACATATTCATGGGCCATCGACCCGCGGTAAGCCAATAGCCTCGCGTTGATGTCGCGCTCGATGTACCCGGGCCCGAACACTTCGGCGAGCCGGCCTTGCCCGACGCGCTTCCATAGCTCCATCTGAAAAAGGCGATCCTGGGCGGTGACGAAGCCCTGCGCGAAGAACAGGTCGTGCTCGTTTTGAGCATAGATGTGCGGCACGCCCCACGGGTCACGGAGGACAGTGACCTCGTGCTCAAGGCCCGCTAGCTTCTTTGTTCCTTGTGTGTCCGAAAGTGCGGCCCGCGCTGCCGCCTCGAGGGAGGCTGGGTTCTGTCCCGCCGCATTCGAAGCCGCAGCCGCGTTGGCGACAGCGTCGCTCTGGCGCGGTCGTGAAGGAGTGAGGCTGGCGCAAAACACCAGCATGAAGATAGAAGCCCAACGCATGAAGCGTTTCAGATTGACCTCTCGTGCCGCCTGACGAGACGTGCGATTCCAAATTGCGGTTTCGGATTCTCCGCAAGGGGCTCGCAAATCTTTTTGGTCTAGCTATCATGCGCACCAGTTGAGCGTCAACTCTTAATTTCTGCTGACCCGACTCGCGGGACCCCCGAAAGCCGTGAGAAGCCAATAACGAGATGTGGTCTCTCCGAACCAAGGGAAGTGATTAGCCACATCCACGCGTGAGCACCATTCCAAACGGTTTTCTGCCGCGTTTCCCTGATGGATTAGTTGACGCCGACCGAACTAAAATTTGCTATTCTTTCAACGAAAAGCCGCTGGCGGCCATGTCCCTTACCGGAGTGACTGCACACGGTAGCCCGAGCGGGCCTTTGCAGTTTGACCGACTTGGAAGCTGCCCTGGCCGCCAGCGTGCGAGGAAGCCCAGGAGTTTCTTCCGTGTCAACCATCGCGACGATTCAGTTGTAGAGAGGCAATAGCACTGCGGCACAATCTTCTAAGAATCTTACGTCGCGGCTCACGAAAGCATTGAGCCGTTCACTTTCGACGTCGATAGTTCCGATGACCTGGCGGGAGCGGCGCTTAGGATAGGGACGATAATTTCCGAGCGGGTGGTGCCCAATGTGGTCAGATAGCGAGGATCCTTGCTGACGTCGCCAACGTTCACGGTCTGCGATGTGCACTGCCTTGCCGTTCAAACCCTGATGAATCGGAAACCGGGGATGAGCCGGGGCATTCGGCCCGGTCCATGCGATCGCTGCGAGTTCTTTGTTCTCGATCACATAGATCCCCACCCAGCGGTATTTCCCAGTCTTGCGAATCAGCTCTGCGATAGGCCGGGCCTTGGTAGCGCGCGATACACCACTCCTGAGATGGCTCCGAAATTTGAGTCCGTGCATCCACTTCTGTGTCCTCTTGCTGTTCCGTTGATGATTGCTAACTTTCGAAGATCACTTCGGCCAAGGCGAGATTGCCGCTGTGCGTAATCGAAAGTGAGATTTGTCTCACGCCCAGGCGGTCGGCGATCTGCCGCGTCGCCCCCTCGAAACGCAGCGTCGGCTTGCCGCTCGACAGATTCGTGACTTCTATATCGCGCCAGCGCACGCCGGCCCGCCAGCCGGTTCCCAGCGCCTTCATTGCAGCCTCCTTGGCAGCGAAACGCCCAGCATAGCGCTCGAACTTGTTTTTATGGCTGTCGCAATAGGCGATCTCCTTCGCAGTGAACAACCGCTCGAGGATGGGCGCGCCATGGCGTTCAATAGCAGCTTGGATCCGATCGATTTCCGCGATATCCACACCCAGTCCGACGATCACAGGTCCCCCGGCCGCTCCAGCGGCGCGCTCTGGAACCAGAATTCGCCGCAGTTTGCTGGGCCGCGGAGTTGTTGTCGGCCTTTCCGCATTGCCGGCATAAAACTTCCGATCTCAATGAACCTGCGCCGCAGCGCAATTATACCTATAATGGAAACGCAGGGCACGGCTGCGCCGCCGCTCGCGAGTTCATTCCATCACACGTGACCACAGCCGTCCAAAAAAGGAAAAGGCATTCGCTGAAGCCACGCGGCGCCGTGAGGCCGGCTAAATCCGGCTGGGTAATCCGGCGAGCGGCTGGTCTGCAAATCCTGGAAGCAAAGGCTCTCGAACGATTTGACTGGCTCGTTCACGGCTTCAGCACGCGCCCGGATGGCGTGAGTGAGCTCGTTTTCGCGAAGGACGGCAAGCGCGCTTCAGAGAAGGTCTTGAATCTCGGATTGACTGATTGGGATTCGCGCGAGCGAGTTGAAGAAAATCGGAAAAAGCTCCTGGCAGCGCTCGGCGCTGGACGCATGCAGCTCGTTGCTCTGCGACAGATTCACTCGGACATCATCCACGTCATCGTCACAGCTCCTAAAGAGCCGCTCCAAGGCGATGCCTCAATCACGCGCGCTCCGGGGCTGCTCCTGGCTGTTCAGACTGCCGACTGCATTCCGATACTTCTCGCCGACCCGAAACGTCGCGCGGTCGCCGCTATTCACGCCGGGTGGCGCGGGACACTGCGGAGAATCGCAGGAAAAACCGTCGGAAGAATGCAAATGCTCTACGGAACGCAGCCGGAAGACTTGGTCGCAGCGATTGGGCCGGGAATTGGACGCTGCAGCTATGAAGTCGGACCCGAAGTTGTGAAAGAATTCGCAAGCCAATTTCCGAAGGCGCGCGATTGGTTCGACGGCCCGTTCGAGCTGCTCGCCTCCGGCGAGGATCCGAACCCACTGCCGTGGCTCACGATGATGCCCCCGGGCCACGTCCCGCCGGCGCCTCGCGCGATGCTCGATTTGCACGCCGCAAACCGAGCAATTCTGATCGAAGCCGGCGTCAGACCTCACAAAGTCTTTGACAGCGATCTTTGCACTGCTTGCCGTACCGATCTGTTCTTTAGTTACCGGCGCGAACGGCAGACCGGCCGCATGATGGCGGTGATCGGAATCCACTCGTAAGGTCGGAAATCCACCGCGCTATGGTTGGCTGCCCCGTGAGCGAATGTCACCGGATACAGATCGGGCGCGGTATGCCGTGCCCCCAAGGTCTGAGTGCGATCGCGACTGGCTGT
Organism: Candidatus Acidiferrales bacterium; assembly: GCA_049644285.1. Taxonomy (GTDB): domain Bacteria; phylum Acidobacteriota; class Terriglobia; order Acidiferrales; family UBA7541; genus CAVRXT01. The sequence goes on from JBARRP010000243.1 coordinate 84,183, forward strand.
CGCGCTATTGCGCCGGCGCACCAGAAATTTGGGCCAGCGAGTTCGGGCGCGCTCCCTCGAGGAGGGCGAGCTGGCCGCAGGCAGCCATAACATCCTGGCCGCGCGAGTACCGCACGAAAACAAGCTGGCCCTTGTCGGCCAGAATGCGCCGGAACTCTTCGACGCGAGCCGGGTCCGGTTGCTGATACGGCAGATCGCCGGGATTCCACGGAATCAGGTTCACCTTGGCGCGCAAGTTCGAGAGTAATTTCGCGACGCGACGCGCATCTTCCGCGCTGTCATTGAATTCCCCTAGCAGGACGTATTCAAACGTGAGGCGCTCCCACGAACGAAGCGGATAGTGGCGGCAAGCGTCGAGAAGCGTTGAAAGAGGATACTTGCGATTGATGGGCATGATCGCGTCGCGCTGTTCGTCGTTCGAAGCGTTCAGGGAAATTGCCAGCTTTGGCCGCACCCGCTCCTTCGCCAGGCGCTCGATTCCAGGGACGATTCCTGAAGTGGACAGAGTCACATGCCTCGGTGAAATACCGACGCCTTCGGGATCGAGTAGAATCCGCAGCGCCGCCACCACCGCCTCGTAGTTGAGCAGCGGCTCGCCTTGGCCCATCAGCACTACGTTTGTTTGGGGTTTGAGAGCTTCGCGGTTCTCTTCGAGCGCGACCATCACTTGGCCCAGGATTTCTCCCGCCGTCAGATTCCGAATGAGCCCGAGCGTCGCCGTCAAACAGAAATGACAATCCACCGCGCAGCCCGCTTGTGTTGAAATACAAATCGTCTGACGCTTCTCCTCCGGCATGAAAACCGCCTCGATCGTGGCGGCAGGGTGGATGGCGGAAGCTGCCTCGCTGCTTGCTGACTCAAGAGAGAGAACGTAACGCGCTGTGCCATCAGCCGACTGGTACCGGCGAGCGGTGCTCGGAAGGGCAATCGCTGCCTCCCGCTGGAGCCGTTCGCGAAGCGGCGCCGGCAAGTTTGTCATGCCGGCAAACTTGAAATTCCTTTCCGCGTACAGCGCGTGATAAATCTGCGCGCCGCGATAGCCCGGCTCGCCCATTGACACCGCCAGTGCGCGCAGCTCTTCTGCTGATTTCCCGAAGATACCTCCGATCTGTGGCCGAACGGGCGGAACCATGAGAGCTGCTCTGTTCGATGATAGCACGCTGCCGCGAATCAATTTCCCGCCGCTCGGCGATGCGCGCCGGGGCTATAATTGCCCGATGGAACCAATCTAAGGTTGTTTGAGGGAGGCGGCGATGGGGCAGACTCTGACAATCGAAGAGTGGGTTCAGGAGTTGGGGCGCATCCCCAAAACAGAGTTCACGATTCAGCATGTCGAAAACTTCGTCCGGGAGAAGGCAATTCGCCCCGAGACGCTCTCACCCTATCTCTTTTACGCCAAGAGCCACTACACGCGGAACCTGATTCACAAGTGCGAGCTGTTTGAGATTCTGACCCTATGTTGGGAAGTGGGGCAGGTCAGCCGCATCCACAATCACCGCGACCAGAATTGCTGGATGGCCGTGCCCATTGGGCGGCTGCGCGTGCAGAACTTTCGCGTCGATGATCGCGACAAAAGCCGCGGCACCTGCAAGCTCGTCCCCACCGACTCTTATGACATGGCCCCGGGCCATCCCGGCACGGTTCAGCCCGAACAGCCTGTGCACCAGGTCCTGAATCTGCCTGAATTCGGCCAGCGCGCTACGAGCATCCACATCTATTCGTTTCCCTATTCGACCTGCGAGGTCTATTTGCTCGAAAAAGGTGTTTATTCCGATGTCCCGCTGCACTATTCGAGCGAATATGGGAAGCTCTCTCCCGACGAAAAACTGCTCTAGCTACTTTCCGTCGCAAAAATAGTCGATGAAGTAGTGTGTTTTGTGTGTGGGTGTGGTTGCGTTCGTGCTAAAAGATGCAGATGAGGGTCGGAAGAAAATTTCGTCACGGAGGCGACAGAGT
>JBARRP010000244.1:0-3124 GCA_049644285.1 Candidatus Acidiferrales bacterium
AGGGTGGTAGAGACGAGCCTTGACGGCGGTAGCCCGTGCGGAGCCTGACGAAGTGCAGCGCTTTCGCGAGCACCTCTCACCGAGTGGCCATGGCCGCTTGAGTTCGTCTCCCCAGGCAGAACCCGGCGTGCAGATTCCCCGCACCGGGCTCCCCAGATGACATTGGCTAAAGTAAGCATCGTTCAGACCATCGGGTGTAAGTTTTGAGCAAACGGCAGTTTGAACCACGGTCGATCTTTCAGGCGCGTCCAGTTCGTCCGACGTCTCTGACCGCGACGATTCAAGGCGCTTATCCACTGTCGCTGTACCTGCTGCCGTACCCAGTTGAGCTTGCGCTCGCAGTGGTGCAGCCCGAAGTACTGATAGAAGCCCCGCAACATCCTTTTCAGGTGTTCCTGTTGCTCCCATCTTCTCCAGTGTCTGTTATGAAGGATCCATTCCCGTGTCCGGGCCAGGAACTTCCGACAACTCTTGACGCTAGGGATTCGAATCAGAGCAAATCGCCCCGTTCGATCTACCCCACAGACATGCTTGAAGCCTAGAAACTCGAAAGTTTCCGGCCTCCCCAGTCCGTGCCGCAGATAGGTCATGGCTGCGAATCGCCCAAAGAGTATGCGCCGAGTTTTCTCCTCGGCCAGCTCCAGCCCGAATTCCCCGAACCGCTCCCGCACTTTATGTTGGAAGTGGTCCGCGTCCTGTCGGAACTGGAAACTCACCACGAAATCATCAGCGAAACGCGACAGATACGCTTCGCCCCGACATTGCGGTTTGATCTTCTTCTCAAACCACAGATCGAGAACAAAGTGGAGATAAAGGTTGCTCAACACGGGCGAGATCGGACCGCCCTGTGGAGTCCCCTCCTCTGCATAGATGACAACCCCATCTTGCATCGCTCCGGCATTGAGCCATTTTCCGATCAAGCCCAGGATTACCGGATCCGCAATGCGGTGGGCTACCATCTTGCGCAACCACTGACGATTAATACGGGTGAAATAGCTGCGGATATCGGCTTCAAACACCTGCCCTACTTTCCTAGTCACGATCTGCACGCGTAAGGCTTGCAGCGCATGATGTGGATTTCGGCCAGGTCGAAAGCCATAACTGCAATCCAGGAAGTCTGCTTCAAACACTGCCTCCAGAATGCGTGCTACCGCCCGCTGCAGCAGCCGGTCCGCGACAGTGGGAATTCCCAACGGTCTTGTCCCGACTTTGCCCGGCCCTTTGGGTATATCGACCCTTCGGACCGGCGGTGCGTGATAGGTGCCTTCCTTCAGCCGCGCGCAGATCGCCCCGACTTGCGTTTCTAGCTCGTTTCCAAACTGCTCGGCGCTCTGTCCATCGACTCCGCCCGCTGCTCGCCGGTTCATCTTTCCCCAAGTCTCCTTGAGAAATTCCGGCGTCAGCAGGTGCGCCAATGACGTAAACCGCGCCTTGCGGTCCAACTTCGCCCTCTTCGCTATCTGACTTAGTTGTGTTGACATCAGGCTCCTGCCTCCGTGGGTGCAGGTGATGTTTCCCTAAAGTCAGTCTTCATCTGCTTCGCTGCTTCCCCTTGTGCGCGGCTTTCCCGCGCTCCGAGTACTACCAGCGAATCCGACTTCGCACTGCAGCATCTGCCTTTCTCAGGAATGATCCCTATCGTCCGGCATACTCGATCCGCGCTGGATGCGCACCAAGACCACAGTGGATCTCCCAGGTCCCTTGATGCTTCCATATCCGAACGTGCCGTGCTCACTGACCCCGCCGCAGTCTCCGGCCACCTCGCCTTTTGCGGTGGACCTACTAGTGCCTTCCAGCCACTACGATGCTGTCGGCCTGCGGTTAAGTATTTAACGAGGCTCAATCGCTTCACTTTCGTTACGGCTCGCCCGTCGCTCTGTCTACGCTTAGTCCGATTCGTTACCTCCTCAGACCCAAGACTCGATTCCCGGTGAGGCGGCTGCACCTCTTATCGGGGCGGGAATTTCACCCGCTGGAGGCACCAGGTTTGTCCTGGCGCACCGTAATGAAGATAGACGTTTGCCAAAAGCGGCGAAGCACTCCCGCCCTGGGGCGTCCCTTCTTCCACTCGTATCCGTTTCCCATCCTCCAGCACGCCGGCGTTCAGCCATTTCTGGATCAGCCGCACGACGCGCCGATCGGCCACCCGATGCTCGACGAACTTGACCAGCCATTCGTGGGAAAGCCCATCGAAAAAACTTTTAATGTCAAGATCGAGCACCCAGTTCACCTTTCTCGTCAGCAGTCCCGTGTAGAGCGCATCCAGCGCTTGATGCTGGCTTCGCCCGGGACGGAACCCGTACGAAAAGCCGAGAAAATCCGTTTCGTAGATGGCGTTCAATACCTCGACCGCTGCACGCTGGACGATTTTGTCTTCCAGCGCTGTGACTCCGAGCGGCCTTTGCCGCCCGTCGGCCTTTGGTATATACACCCTACGCACCGGCTTCGCTCGGTATGCTCCTCGCTTCAGCCTTTCAGAAAGGTCCTGGAGATTCCTCTCCAGTTCTTCCCCGTAGTGCCGCCACGTCTCCCCGTCCACGCCCGGCGCAGCTTCCTTCTTCAAACTGAAGTAGGCCATGCGCAGCGTTTCCAGGTTGTAGATGTGGTGCAGGAGCGCGGTGAACCGCAACTTCCTATCCTTCTTTGCTGCTTGACGTACCCGCTCCAACGCGCTGAGCGCGTCTTCCCGGCTCGGTGTCCGGGACGCGTTTTGCTGGGGCAGGTTCCCTTTGGCCAGACCGCTTCCCTCCATCCCCTCCGCCGCCGGTTGCCCGGCGTTGTTCGAGGACTTCTCCGGTACAGTAGGTCTGTCCGACTTCCCAGGTCCGTTCGTCATCGGCGTACGTCCTCAGACTTCCCGATGCGTCCCAAGGCAACTGCTGTCCTGGGCGAACCTGGGATCTCCCGGTTCCCGCGCGAGGTGCTTCCGTACGTGCTCGGGGTCTCTGACCGCGCGGGACTCCGTTGCACCTCGCGATATCGGTGCACCGGATGGGGCCTTCCGCATCTCCTTACAGCGTCGGCGTCCCGGAGTGAGTTTCTTACGCGGCTGCATACCCGGCCCGCACGTTCCCTTGTCAACGCTTCGACGCCGCCCTCGCGAGCAGCTCCGCATGACTCAGGG
>JBARRP010000245.1:0-57282 GCA_049644285.1 Candidatus Acidiferrales bacterium
AGGCTCAGAAGGCTCGAGCTTCCGGCCTCAGGGGCATTCGGCCTCCTCGCCGGAACAACACCCACCGCGCACTCACTCTCACACAAAACGAAGATACAAGGGGCATCCGCCGCGGCGGACCGTGCCCGTTCTCGGACTAGACCCCCCGCGTTGCCGGATCCCAAATGAACTTGTGCAATTGCAGCCCGAGCCGGACCGTCAGCCCGTCAGCCAGAATCCATTCGGCCAGTTCGCGCGCCTCGAGTCCGGGCCACCCGCCATTCGGGTCGGCGAAAACCGGTGAGAACAGCACCTGGTGAACGCGATCCGGGAGGCGATGGCGCGCTGTGAATTCGCGGGCGAATTCGTAGTCGCGCCGCGTGCCAATCACGAATTTCACTTCGTCGTCCCGGCCGAGCGCATTCAGATTCGACATATTGAAGGTTTCAGCCTCTCCTGAATCCGGACATTTCACATCCACGATCTTGATGACCTCGCGCGGCAGCGTGTCGATAAATCGCTCGCCGCTCGTCTCGATCATCACCGTAAAGCCGTTCGCCAACAGCTTCGACGCCAGATCCGGAGTATCGGGCTGGAGGAGCGGCTCGCCTCCCGTAATTTCGACCAGGCGAACACCTGGCGCACCCGTCGCGCTGCCGGCCTGCGCGAGTTCGCCCACTCTAGCCAAGACTTCATCGATGCCGAGCTTCGCGCCGCCGTAAAAAGCATACGCGGTGTCGCACCACGTGCACCGCAGATTACAACCGGTCAGGCGAACAAAAATGCAGGGCAAGCCCGCACGAGTGCCTTCGCCCTGAATGGATTTGAAGATTTCTGTGATGACCATGCTGAATTATGAGCCCGAGCGGCCTGCCGTCGAATTCGTCCGCCGCAAGAGGTAAATCACGCCCGCTGACACAACGGCCAATTCCACCGCCGTGATGATGATTGCGACGCGCAGTCCCCAGCCAAACGCGAACCAGTAAAACGAAGCGACAAAAGCGGGAATCCCGATAATCAGGAAAGCTCGATTCATTTGCAATAGACGTTCCGCATCCCAGCGCCACGCGCTACGGGCGATACGTGGCCGATGTTGTGTCCGTCTCCCACACGGTGATGCTCGCGATACTCGCGCCATTCGGCATCCGGCGCATTTGCTTTGACGCCTCGTCGTAAATATACCGCGCAATATTTTCGGCCGAGGGATTCATGGAATCGAACGGCGGAAAATCGTTCAGAAATCTGTGATCGAGCGAACGGATCACTTCCTGAATGATCTGCTTCAGGTGGACAAAATCGTAGAGCAGCCCCACGGAATCAAGCTCGGGGCCTGCCAGCGCGACGCGCACCTTGTAATTATGGCCATGGACGTTCTCGCACTTGCCTTTGTAGCCGCGCAGGGCGTGCCCCGCGGCGAACGTCTCGTCGACACTCACTTCGTACATGCAGTTTCGCCCCGGCCCGAGTGATTCCTGGGAATCCGTCGCCCCCCGCGCCTTGCAGCGTCAAGGATGTTGCATGAAACGCGCGAGTTCAGCGAGGTCCTGCGTGGTCGTGTATTCGGGCAACGACTCCAAGAAAATCTTACCATAGTGCATCCGCCGGATGCGGTTATCGAGGATGGCCAGAATGCCGCGGTCGCTCTTCGACCGGATGAGCCGCCCGAAGCCCTGTTTCAGCGCCAGCACCGCCTCCGGCACCTGATACTCGGCGAAGGCGTTGCGGCCATCTTCTTGCAACGCGCGCACCCGCGCGGCCACGATCGGATCGCTGGGCACCGCGAAAGGCAATCGGTCGATAATTACGCAGGAAAGTTGTGCGCCGGGCACGTCCACACCCTGCCAGAAACTCGACGTGGCGAAGAGTACCGCATTGGGAGTGGTGCGAAAGCGATCGAGCAAGATCGTGCGCGGCGCCGTCCCCTGAAGAAGCAGCGGGAAGTTCGCCTTCTTTGAGACGCGCTCGTACACTTCGCGCATCTGCGCGTAGCTCGTGAAGAGGCAGAAGGCCCGGCCTTCACTGATCGCGAGAATTCGCGAGATCTCCTCCGCCGCTCGCGCCGGAAACGTGGTGTGCCGCACGTCCGGCAGCGCGCGAGGGATATAGAGCAGGGCCTGGTTGCGGAAATCGAATTCCGGGGGCAGGACGCGCTCTTTGGCCGCGTCCAGACCCAAGCGCTGTTTCAGGAAATCGAAACGGCTGCCTACCGCGAGGGTCGCCGAAGTGAGGAGGACTGTATCGAATCGCTCGAAGAGTCTTTCGCGGAGAATCTGGCTGACGTCAATCGGAGTGGCGGCGAGGAAAACGCCTTTGCCGCGCCGCTCGAACCAATAGACGTAGTTCCGTTCGTTACTCTCCAGCAGGAATGCCAGCTCGCGCCGAAGCTCTGCGGCGCGCCGCGCGATCCCCAGCAACTCCTCGGGCTTTGACGGCAGCGCGGCCAGCTCAGTCTCGAGCCGCTTCACCCCTCGCGCCAGCTCGTCGTAGCCTTCGCGATGCTGCTCCAAAAACCCGGCGCGCTCCGGCGGCTCAAATGGGAATCGCCCTTCACGTTCCGGGAAGGCTTCGAAGAAAGAGCGGGAGCGCTCGCGCAGCCGCGCGATCACTTTGCGCAGTTCCGTCGAACTGATCTGCAGGAGCCGCAGAACCTGTTCGGCATCGCGCGCGAGTTCTTCGAACCGATAGCTCGAAACCTGGCGCCCGAAGTAGTCGCTGGCCACGTCTTCGATTTCGTGGGCCTCGTCGAAAATGACTGCGGAGTATTCGGGAAGGATCGAGCCGAAATCGTCCTGCCGAATGGCCAGATCGGCGAAAAACAGATGATGATTGACGATGATTAAGTCGGCTTCCTGGGCCCGCTGGCGCATCGCGGTAAGGAAGCAGCGTTGGAATTCGGGGCACTTCTGGCCAGTGCAGGTCTCGCGTCGCGCATCGATCAATGACCAAAGATCAGAATCATCCGGCAAAAAAGTGAGCTCGGCGCGGTCCCCCGTTTCCGTCACCTTCTCCCATTGTTGGATCTGCTGGAACCACTCGATCTCATCGATCCCCTTCAGCATCGGCTGGCCGTCGAGCTGATGGACTTTCTGGCGGCAAAGGAAATTGTTGCGGCCTTTCATGAGCGCCACTTTCAAGTCGGGCGCAAAGTGTTTCTGAATAAACGGGACATCTTTATGGAAGAGTTGCTCCTGCAGCGATTTCGTCGCAGTGGAAATCACGACGCGTCGCCCGCTGCGAATGGCCGGGATCAGATACGCGAGCGTCTTCCCCGTCCCGGTGCCTGCTTCAATGAGGGCATGGCTGTGCTGGCGGAAGGCCTCCTCGACGATCTCAGCCATTTCGAGTTGCGAGGGACGCCGCTCGTAAGTGAGTAGTCGCTTCGCAAGAATCCCGCCAGGGCCGAAGATGCCGGTCATGGTGATGGCTTCAGGCTTAGCCTCCTCGGCTCGCTTCGCTTTCGGCATTTAGGTTCCCGGCGGATGCGGCAACGTCGGAGCACGGCACGCCGTGCCCGCTTCCCGACTAAAATAGCATAGCGGGCACGCGCCCCGCAGGACATGATACGGTAGAGCGCTGCCTTGGCGGTCCTGAGCGCACATATGAACAACAAGCTCCCATCGATCGTGATCGTCGGCCGTCCCAACGTGGGGAAGTCGACGCTTTTCAACCGCCTTACCGGCATGCGCCGATCGATCGTCACCGACGAGCCCGGGATCACGCGCGACCGAATCTACGGCACCGCGACCTGGGATGGACGGCCTTTCGAAGTTGTGGATACAGGCGGAATCGTGCCCGACGAGAAAGCAGGCATCCCCGGCGAAATCCTCCGGCAAGCGAACGTGGCGATCCGAAACGCAGCGCGAGTCGTGCAAGTGGTGGACGCACGGATGGGCCCGGTGCCACTCGATATGGAATTGACCCAACTCCTGCGACGCACCGGCAAGCCGCCCGTAATTGCCGCGAACAAAGTAGACACGCCACAGCAGGCATCGCTCGCCGCACAGTTTTATGAACTCGGCGACGAAATCTTCCCCATTTCAGCGGAGCATGGCTTTGGCTTGGATGAGTTGCTCGATTCGCTTACCGCCGAATTCGAAAAACGCGAAGCCCAAGAGAGCGCCCCAGGAGTGAATGTTGCGATCATCGGCCGGCCCAACGTCGGCAAGTCCACGCTGCTGAATCGTCTGGTCGGTGAAGAGCGAGCCATCGTCTCGCCCGAGCCGGGAACGACGCGCGATGCCGTGGACACGATCATCGAGCACGCCGGCAAACCATACCGTTTCCTCGACACCGCCGGCATCCGCCGCAAGGGCAAGACGAAGCTCGTCGCCGAGAAATTGAGTGTCATCGCGGCGCGACGTCATCTCGAGCGCGCCGCCGTCGCTTTGATTGTCATCGATGGCTCGCTTGGTGTGACGTCCCATGACGCCACCATCGCCAGCTACGCGCAGCAGTCCGGCCGCTCCATCATCGTGGTCATGAATAAGTGGGACATGGCGCTTGAAGCCGCGCGAAAGAAAGCTGCCGAAGGGAAGAAATCGGCAAAAGGTGGAGGAAGTTTTTCAGCGAACCCAGCGAAGCTTGCAACCGATTACGAGCGCATCGTCCGCGCAAAGCTCAAATTCCTCGACTATGCACCCGTGGTGTTTCTCTCGGCAAAAACCGGTGAGCGCACTGAAAAGCTTTTCGAACTAATCGACAAGGTTGCCGAGATCCGCCGGCGGCGCATCTCTACCGGCGAAATCAATCGCTGGTTGGCAGAAGTGGACCTCGAGCGCGGAACATCTCCCGCCGCCCGCAAGCTGAAGATCTATTACATGACCCAGGCCTCGACTGCCCCGCCAACGTTCGTTCTCTTCACCAATCAGACTCGCCCGCTTCATTTCAGCTACCAGCGCTTCCTCGAAAATCAGTTACGCGCGCATTTTGACTTCACCGGCACTCCCATCCGCTTCCTCCAGCGCCTCAAAAAGCGCGACTCGCGCACTGCCCGCCCCAACCGCAGTTAGTGCCTCCGGCGGCCAGGGCTCAGCTTTGGTTCCGTAAGCGGGGTGGAGGGCGATTCACACCGGCCGCGTGCCGCGGTCACGCCCGGAGCGCAATTTCAAAAAGTACGGCAGAGGCGGAATCGACTGGAGTGCGGCCCTGCGCAAAAATTTCACTCGATGCCATCGCTCGAAACAGCTTCCTCCTTGCGTGGTGGCACAGGCTTTCAGCCTGTTTTTCCCCTGACCATGCTGCCCTCGCCCGCATCGAGCCGGGCAATTTCGGTGAGCACGGACCAATCGCATTGATTCAAACCGCGCGCTTGAGCCGCGATGCATTTGTCACGAACGAGGCTCGCATAGGGCAGCGGGAGATGAACTTCGGCCGCCGCCTCCAGGATGAGACGAACATCCTTCAACCCCGCATCGAGTGTGAAGCCCGCCCGATCAAAATTCCGGGTCTCGATCCTTTCCAGATACTCCTGCGAAAAGGGCAAGAACGTCTTGAGCATGTTGCTGAAAGCTTCACCAACTCCCCGCTTTTCGGCAAACACGAATGCTTGGCCCATCAGTTCCAGCATGCCGGCGACGAAGAAGTTGCCTGCCAGCTTCATGCTCGCCGCCGACGCCGGATTCTCGCCCAACACAATCACTTGCCTCGTATAGGCCTCAAGAACCGGCCGGCTGCGCTCGATTACATCCGGCTTCCCTGCCACGAAGGTAAGTAGTTTCCCTGCCGCAGCGGCATCTGGACGCCCCGCAACCGGCGCAGCGAGATAGTGGCTGCCTTGGGCTGCGTGCAACTCCGCAAATTGAGTGCTGGCCCTTGGGGATATGGTCGTTGTGCCGATGTGAATGGCGCCCGGACGTATGCCCGCAAGAATGCCGTCTTCGCCCATCATGCTGTCGAGCACCGAGGCGTCATCCATGAGGGATGTAACCACGATATCCGCCGCGGCGGCCGCCTCCCGCGCTGTTCGCGCCGCCATCGCACCCGACGCGACGAACGGCTGCATCTTTTCCGCGCTGCGGTTGTACACGATGAAACGACAACCGGACGCCTGAATGCTCCGCGCAATCCCCGCTCCCATCCGCCCGAGACCAATGCAGGCAACCGAAAAGCTTGTGACGCTCATTATTTTTCCCCTTTCTCTGGAACCATCAGCCTAGTACGGAAAATGGCGAATTCGTCACGGAAACCGCCGGGCCTCCTTTTCCGGCCTCCAGCGTCGAGCCTCCAGCTTCCAGAACGTTGCCCGGTCGGAATCGCGGTGCGATAATGAATCCTGGCTTTCGGCGCGACATCCAAAAACGTCCGATTCGAAATTCGCGCCACCTGACCGGCCCAGTGGCCGTACCTTGCGGTTTTTGGGGGAAGTGATGGCTTTGAGAGATGCTTGGATTGAACAGCGAATCAACGGGACCAACGGGAACGAACGCAATTTTTCTCAAATGCATTTTGCTCGCCGGGGTGCGATCACCGAAGAAATGGAATATGTCGCCCGGCGGGAGAAACTCTCGCCGGAGCTTGTTCGCAGCGAAGTGGCGCAAGGCCGCGCCATCATTCCCGCCAACATTCATCACCGCAATCTCGAGCCCATGGCGATCGGCGTCGCGTTCCTCTGCAAGATCAACGCGAATATCGGCAATTCCGCGACTACATCGAACGTCGATGAAGAACTCGAGAAGCTGCACCGTGCCGTGCACTACGGCTCCGACACGGTAATGGACCTTTCGACCGGCGGCGATATTCCCACCATCCGCAAAGCCATCATCGAGCATTCGCCCGTCCCCATTGGCACGGTTCCGATTTATGAGGCCATCACCCGCGTCCGGCGCGCGGAAGATTTATCCATCAACCTGATGCTCGAAGTGATCGAAGAGCAGGCGGAGCAGGGCGTTGACTACATGACGATCCACGCCGGAGTGCTGCGCGAATTTCTGCCGCTCGTGCGCGACCGCATCACCGGAATCGTCAGCCGCGGCGGCGCGCTTCTGGCCCAGTGGATGAGTTTCCACAAGGCCCAGAATTTCCTGTACGAGAATTTCGACGCCATCTGCAAAATTTTTCAGAAGCACGACGTCAGCTTTTCGCTGGGCGACGGCCTGCGCCCCGGCTGTCTAGCCGACGCGAGCGACGAGGCGCAGTTCGCCGAATTGCGTGTCCTGGGTGAGCTGACGAAGAAGGCCTGGGAATACGATGTCCAGGTGATGATCGAAGGCCCTGGCCACATCCCCATGGACCAGATCGAGCTGCAGGTCCAGAAAGAAGTCGAGATGTGCTCCGAGGCGCCGTTTTACACGCTCGGGCCGCTCGTCACCGACATCGCGCCGGGCTACGACCACATCACCAGCGCCATCGGCGCGGCCATGATCGGGTGGCACGGTGCGTCGATGCTCTGCTACGTCACGCCGAAAGAGCACCTCGGCCTGCCGAACGCCGACGACGTTCGCCAGGGCGTGATTGCCTACAAGATCGCCGCTCACGCCGCCGACGTGGCCCGGCACCGTCCCGGCGCGCGCGACCGCGACGACGCCTTAAGCTATGCGCGATTCCTCTTCGACTGGGACAAGCAGTTCCAGCTCTCGCTCGATCCCGACACCGCTCGCGCCATGCACGACGAGACCCTGCCGGATGATTTCTACAAGGAAGCGAAATTCTGCTCCATGTGCGGCCCGAAATTCTGCTCGATGAACGCCACCCAAATCGCCGAGATATACCAGGGTTTCGACCAGAAAGACCGCCAGCAGAAATTCATCGAGCTCCTGGCCAAAGTCGAGAAGTGACGTCGGCCTGACCTGAGGTTTCAAGGCGGATGGACGAGATGGGCGTTTTCGAAGTCAAAATGCGGATCGCCAATCCCTCGGAGCCGAATCGCGCCTCCGAACTGCTGTTGCTGGAAGCTAATTCAGCGCGATCTCCTGGCACTTTCGTTTAAATGACCGGGCGGCGAAGAATTGCTCTGCGCGTCTCCATGGTATGTCTCAGCATCAGCGCGTTCGTTCTTCTTGCGCGCCCGCAGGACGGTTCCTACCGCGCGACGATCGAAAAATGGCGCCAGCAGCATGAAGCGAGTTTGAAGTCGGATCACGGCTGGCTGACGGTCTCCGGGCTTTTCTGGCTGCACGAGGGTGAGAACCGTTTCGGCTCGAGTCCGATGAATGACATTGTCCTGCCGGAGGGCGAGACGCCTGTCGAAGCGGGCGTTTTTGAATTTCACGGCGGCAAGACCACCGTGCGCGTCAATCCTGGTGTGGCCATGACTCTGGGCGGCAAGCCGGTTGAGACGGCCGAAATTCGCCCTGACTCGGACGACCAGCTTGTGATAGGAAACCTCACGCTGCTCGTTCACCAAAGCGGTGACCGGTACGCCATTCGTCTGAGAGACAAAAACAGTAAGCTGCGAAAGGACTTCAGCGGCTTGCATTGGTTTCCGATTGACGAGTCGTATCGGGTGACCGCTCGCTACGTGCCTTACGACAAGCCCAAAGAGGTTGCGATTCAAAACATCTTAGGCGATACAAGCCACACCACGGTTGCCGGGTGCGTTGTCTTCACTTTGCGCGGGCAAGAATATCGCTTGGAGCCCGAGGACGCGGATTCCGACGGGATGTTCTTCGTCTTCCGCGATCTGACCAGCGGAAAGGAGACGTATCCGGCGGCGCGCTTTCTCGTGACGCCGCCGCCGAAGGATGGCGCCGTCGTCCTCGACTTCAACCAGGCCTATAATCCGCCGTGCGCGTACAACCCCTACACCACTTGCCCGCTCCCCTCGCCCGAAAATCGTCTGAAGGTTCGGATCGAAGCGGGAGAGATGGCTTACAAGCATGACCACTCCAGCTAAGTTCGATCGGCATGCCTGAGTCAGATCAAAAAGAAAACCTTCGCGAAGAATTCAATCGCTGGGCTGACGCGGGCCGAGGCGAAGAAATGGAGCGCGATCACTGGCCCATCACCCAGCCCATGCTTGAATGGATGAATTTGCGGCCTACCGATAACGTCCTCGATATCGGCTGCGGCGCCGGTTGGCTTTCGCGAATTCTCGCGAAGCGCGTCCCCGAAGGCCGCGTCGTCGGCATGGACATTTCGGATGAGATGATCCGCCTGGCGCGCCGCAATAGTGTGGAATTCCCGAATCTCGTCTTCGTTGTGGGCGGCGCGGATGAAATCCCCTGGGAAGCTAACTTCTTCGATAAAGCAATCTCCGTCGAATCGTCGTATTACTGGCCGGACCCGGGGCGAGGACTGCGCGAGATCTGTCGCGTTCTGCGCGAAGGCGGGTCCGCCTGGGTCCTCATCAACTACTACCGCGACAACCCGCACTGCCATCAGTGGGGCGCAGTGCTGGCGGTTCCAACGCATCTGCTTTCTGCCGATGAATGGGCGCAGCTCTTCCGCGAAGCCGGCTTCGCCGAGGTGGAGCATCGTCGCGTCGTCGATCCCACGCCCGCACCGGAGGTCTACACCGGCCGATGGTTCCGTGACGCTGAGCAACTGCGCGCCTTCCGCGGAATTGGCGCCCTGCTTGTCCATGGCACGAAAGGCTCGTTGTAAGACCGGCTTTGTGTTGGCACAGCCACTTGGCTTTGTGAATTTGAATGAAGAGCGTACAGGCAGGAGCGCCTGTGCCACGTTTGACTGACTTAAGAGCGGAAGATATACTGCGAAGTTGGTGGAGTGCAGGAGAGCGGATGGGCGTCCTCGATAACCGGTTCGAACGAAGCTACATTCTTTCGACTGTTGATTACGTTTTCAACTGGGCGCGGAAGAGCGCCATCTGGCCGTTGACGTTTGGCCTGGCCTGCTGCGCCATCGAGATGATCGCTTCGACGACTTCGCGGTTCGACATCGCGCGCTTCGGCGCCGAGGTCTTTCGCCCCTCGCCGCGCCAGGCCGACCTGATGATCGTGGCCGGAACGGTCACGCTGAAGATGGCGCCCGTGCTCAAACGTGTGTGGGACCAGATGCCGGACCCGAAGTGGTGCATTTCGATGGGAGCGTGCTCAAGCGTCGGCGGACCATTCAACGTGTATTCAGTGCTGCAGGGAGTGGACCGCGTCGTGCCGGTCGATGTCTATGTGATCGGCTGCCCGCCGCGGCCGGAGGGCCTGTTCTACGCGCTGCTGAAGTTGCAGGACAAGATTGACCAGATGTCGCTGGCAAAGCGGCCGACCGAAGTTCGACTGCACCCGGAAATGGTCGAGGAGTTCAAGAGCGGGGTTATGGTTGCGCAAACACCCCAGCCGCGCTAGGGAATCTGAGAATGGCATTGCTGCGCGCATCGAAAAAAGAAGAAATCCCCCCGGGGACGATCCGCGAATTCCAGCTCGACGGCAAGACTGTCTCAGTGGCCAACATTGACGGTAAATTCTTTGCTATCAATAATGTATGCCTTCATCGAGGCGGCCCACTCGGACAGGGAGAGCTGGCCGGCAAGGTTGTCACCTGTCCTTGGCATGGCTGGCAATACGACGTCACGACGGGCAAGGTGGTTATGAACCCGGCGGTCGGAGTGGAATGCTACCCGGTCGAGCTGCGGGGCGACGACCTCTTCGTGGATGTTGGGTAGCCGACAGCCCCGTTCCTGTTGCCCAAACAGGCCCAAACTCCCGCCAGATTTTTTCCCACTTTGATCTACTGTCCGTGTATATTGCGCCCGACACTTGGCGCTGATGACGCACGCTCCCCCGAAACTACGTCGCTGGATTCTGGCAGTTGACCCTCGCGTTTATCACTGGGATACACTTTTCGTAAAAGGCAAGGAAATGTGGCGCCAGTCGGGCAACCGTCCGGATGCGTTGCGCCAGATCAAGCAGATCCGGAAGGGCGACCGCGCCCTTTGCTATCACGGCAAACCGGATCATTCCATTTACGCGCTCGCCGAGGTCACCCGCGATCCCTATCCCGACCCGCACCACCCGGAAGCCAAACGCCTGGTAATGGATTTGCGTGCGGTCGAGCGACTGCCGCGGCCCGTGACCCTGGCGGAGCTGCGGGATAACAGGCTGCTGCGAAAGATCAAATTCCTGAAAAACACGCGGTTGACGATCTGTCCCGTCACTGAAGAAGAGTACACGGAAATCCTGCGGATGGCAGGGATCGTCGCCGCGCCGGGGATTCCCTTACCCTGAGGCGAAGAGAAGGGCCCTTCATACCCGCGCGCTCAGACAGGTTTGCGCCGAAGGAGGAGCACAACATGCAAAAGTCAATGGCGCGGGCTACTCTGATTCTTCTGCCATTAACTATCGTGGCCGCCGCGCTTGTGCAGCAGAAGCAATCGTCTGCGGCTGCGCGTGATAACCAGGAATGGTTGCGCGGCACCTCTTCCGGGAAGACGCGGGTGGTGGACCTGACCTACGCGATCAACGGCAAGCTGCCGGCGTGGCCCGGAGATGATCGCACGTTTGAAGCTTCGGTGAATGCCACCATCGAGAAGAACGGCTATTTCACGCGCAGTTTCTGGATGCTCGAACATTACGGCACTCACCTCGACGCTCCAAGTCATTTTCCGGGAAGCAGCGTCACGGTGGATCAGATCCCGGTGGCGCGCCTATTCGGGCCAGCGGTAGTGATCGACGTGCGCGAGGAGGTCGCCAAAGAGGCGGATTACCGGCTGACCACCGAGCGCGTCGAAAAATGGGAGGCTGCTCATGGACGCATTCCAGCGGGGGCGGTTGTGCTCCTGCGCACTGGCTGGGCCTCACGGTGGCCCGATCAAGCACGCTACCGCAACATGGATGCGAACGGCGTGATGCACTTTCCCGGTTTCTCCGTCGAGTCAGTGAAGCTCTTGATGGATCTAAAGACCAGCGGAATTGGGATTGATACCCTCAGCGTGGATTACGGCGCCTCGAAGAATTTCGAAGTGCATCACGTTGGTTTGCCGACGGGAATGTATAACCTCGAAAACCTGGCAAATCTCAGTGAATTGCCGGAAGCGGGCGCTTTCCTGATTGCCGCGCCGATCAAGCTCGAAGGCGGTTCAGGCGGGGCGTGTCGCGTCTTCGCCATCCTGCCGCAATAGCCGCCGTGGGGGGCATAAGACAACCCACCTCATCCGCGCCCGTGCCGAGGACGGCGCCTTGACCTGAGTGCAAACCTAAGTCTGTGGTACCTTGGCCGCGGGAGCGTCTATGCCGGAACTGCCCGAAGTCGAGACCGTGGTGCGAGGCTTGCAAGCGGCGCTTCCTGGCCGGCGCATCCTGGGAGTCCGGCTCGGGAAGACGGATTTTATCGATGATCCTGGGGCGCTCGAAGAGCATCTGCCGGGGGCCTGCATCTCGACTGTGCAGCGCCACGGAAAGTTTCTTGTCCTCGAACTTGTCCGGGCAACGCAAAACGGCGACCGGCTTTATCTGCTGGTACATCTGGGTATGACCGGCCAGCTTGTTACCGGTTCCCGCGAAGCGCCGGTGCCGCCGCATACGCACGCGTTTCTCGAGCTCGATGATGGGCGCGAATTGCGCTATACGGACATCCGCCGCTTCGGTCGCATCGCCCTTTTGTCCGAATCGCAGCGCGACACTGTCCTTGGGCCTCTCGGGCTCGACCCGCTTGAAGCCAGTGAAGAAGATTTTCGCGCGCGCCTGGCTGGGCACCGTGCGCGGATCAAAGCGCTGCTGATGGACCAGCGCGTCCTTCGCGGGATGGGAAACATTTATACAGACGAAAGCCTGTGGCGGGCGCGAATTCATCCAGCGCGGTTGGCCGCCTATCTTGACGCCAAAGCACTCAGCCGCCTTAACCGCGCGGTACGCGGAGTTCTCAACGAAGCGATCAAGCTGCGCGGCTCTTCGATTTCAGATTATGTGGACGCTGAAGGGAGACGAGGCGAATTTCAGTTTCGCCACCGCGTTTATCAGCGCGAAGGAAAGAAGTGCTATCGCTGCCACACTGCAATTCGACGGATCGTGGTGGCCGGCCGAAGCAGCTATTTCTGCCCAAGATGCCAGCCAGCGCCACGTCGGCGCAAGAAGCGGTAGTCCCACATCAGGTCGACAGGAAAACCCTTGGATCCGTTACGAGAAAATGGGTTCGAGCAGGATTTGGGACGCCAGTTCGTAAGAGAGCAGTTTCGAGTCTTGGTGGATGTAGATCTCACCCGACTCCGATAAACCGAGGGAAAAACGTCCCCTGATTTGGAAGGGAAGACTCTGGGCGTTAGGTGTCTTGGTGTAGACATATTCGAGCTGGTCTGCACTGAGCGAAACCTCGAGCGTGACAGTTGGAAAATGGGTGTGGTGAACGAGAAATCCGCCTGACGTTGTTCGTTCAGCCCGCTGGATTCTTCTGCTTGGATCGTTCGGGAAATGAGCGTTGAATTTCCGAATGTCGCGGACAACAGTCTTGAATAGCCGGTCTAGGATCACGGGCCCATTCGCTTTGATGACCTGCGCTTCATGAACTTGCCAATCGCTTTCGCGTTGGCGACCGCGTTCTTCCGCCCTGATCTTCGCCGCCCGTTCTTCGATCCAATCCCGCACACGGATAGTTTAGCACTCACGGTCAAGCGCACGCTGCGCCTAGGAAGCCAGCAACAAGCGCGGTGCTGTACTCAACGCCAGCGATAGACGAGCAGCGCTCCAAGCAGTGTGAAAATTCCCGCATAGGCAAACCCCGCCCCGGGAGTCACACTCGTCCACAAAAATCCGACGACTACGCTCGACACCAAATCGCCGATTCCGTTGGCCGTGGCCAGGACGCCGAACCCGGAGCCGCGCACTGCGGCAGGCAACAACTCCGCCGCCAGCGACTTTTCGACGGATTGCTGCACCCCTATGTGGATGCCGGCCAGCCCAAACAGCACGATCAAGACAGGAATCGTGGGCGGCTCGAGTATGAAACCCCCATAGGCGAGTGTGGCGATGAAATAGCCCACCGCGAGAACGCCGCGTTTTCCGATGCGGTCGCCGAGCGCTCCGGCGCCATAGGCGGCCAAGGCGTTGATTAAATTGTGGAAAGTGTAGAGGCCAACCGAAAACGCTGCGGCGCGAGTTGAGCCGTAGCGCGGGGTGAGAATCTGCGAAGCGCGAAGGATCAGAAGTGTTGGAGCAAAATCGCCGATACCATGGGCGGAAACGCCCACGAGGAAGCGCCGGAACTGCCGTGGAAGTTGGCCGATACTCGAGAGAAAACTTGGTGCGCGGTGATCGTGCGCATTCTTTTCTGCGGGCACGAAAAACGCAAATGCCAAGCCAGCGAGCAAGCCGGGCAGCAGAGTCCATTTCAAAACCACCCGCGCGCCTAGGAAGCCGACGAGGGCAGTAGCGCAAAGCGGACCCAGGACCGCACCCAGCGTGTCCATCGCGCGCTCGAATCCGAAGGCGCGCCCGACATGATCTTTCGCGACTGCATCGGCGAGAAGCGCGTCACGCGATGGCCCGCGGCCACCGCGGCCCATCCAGCCGAGGGCGCGTAGAAGGAGCACAGCCGGCCAGTTCTGGGCGAAAGCGTAGCCAAAGGTCGAGAGGCCAGTTGAGAAGTAACCCACGACGCCCGTGGGCTTCCGCCAGCGCGGGTGGTCAGCGATCCAGCCGCCCGCAAGTTTGGCGAAGCTCGAGAGACCGTCGGAGACACCCTCGATCAAGCCGAGGGCAAATGCGGGCGCGCCCAGGCTCAAGAGAAAAGCGGGCAGAATTGCGGTGGCGGCTTCATGTCCCCAATCGGAGAAGAGGCTGGCGAGGCCGATGCCCAGAACGCTGCGGGTAAGCCATCGTCGAGATTTGGAGGCTTTCGCAACTTGTTCCATGGAGAGGTCGGGTAATCAGCCTGCAGAAACACGTGCTGCGGAAGCGGCTGGTTCGAGGAGCGGAGCAGCAGCGGCGAAAATTCGTTCGGCCCACACGCCGCGTTCTCTGGCATCGAGCCACACAAGCCGCTGACGCAAACCCTCGAACGGCGAGGCATCCAGAACTTCCTGTAGCAAATGATGGATACGCTTCTGGAATTCGTGATCTTCGGAGCGGAAGCCATCGGCTACGATGCCGTCCGAAATGGGCGGAACGCCGATGAGCACGGAATAGGTCTGCATCCACCACTCGAGCCAAGATTCCAGACGCGGCTGCCTGCCGAATTTGTTCACCAAGTAGCAGTAGTTATCGAGCACCGAGCGGTCGCAGATAACATTTGGGGCGCGGCGCGCGGCCTCGAGTTCCGCAGCGATCTGGGCGTGCAGAATCCAGAGCTGCCCTTCGAGCGTTGTTGCAGCATTCACCGGGAAGGGCGATTGCCGCGCCACTTCGGCAACCAATTCGACCGGATGGCCAGCTTTTTTCAGCAGGGAGCAGATCTCATAGCCAAGAGTTGTCTTGCCGACGCCGTGGGTTCCAATCAGGGCAAGTTTCACAATGCCGCCTGTTCCGCGAATTCTCTCTTCTAGCATATTTTCACTGTGGGTGAAACACCGGCGGGACTTGCCGCGAAGGAACAAGAAGAGCCCCTCGCTCCTTAGGTACTTCCTTGAGCCGGGTCAAAAGGAGTGTGTCAGTGCCGAGGGTGTAGGTTGGACCACCACGCGAATAAAGGCCGGCCAAGCGCATTCACGTGCAGACTCACGTACCGATCCAGCGCTGAATGATCCCAGTGGGACGCTCTCACGCGAACCCACTGGGATCCTACGTATGCGAGTCGGCCAATCAGAAGGCAGGCCATCACCGACAGAAGAAGTGCGACGAATGCGGCTGTGAAGAGCAGAAAAGCGGCGACCAGCTGAAGCACAGAGTAGATGAGGGGAGCAGAGCCTATCGGTGACATTTTGTCTCCTATTCGGCTGGCGAGTGGCTCTCGTGTAGCTCACGACGAACGGACGCGTGCGCGTCTTGATTAGTCGCCGAGTGAAGGAATCGAACAGGCGCGCATTTCTGATTCGACGGCCTTCTCGAGATCGCCGAGAGATTTCTCGATAGCTGACAACAGTATTCCCAGATTCGGACCATTGAAATGTCTCGCGACCCGAAGCATCCAATCCAGGGCTTCTACCTTCACGCGCAACTCGTCCGCTGCTTCGCACATGCGAGCCGTGTTTGCAAGCCAGATGGGGTGTTCGGCCGCACTCAAAGCGTCGACGAGATCCTTCAAGTCCTGGAGGCGGCTTTCGACGCTATTCTGAACCGGGTGCCCGTTCTGTGTGTACCAGCCCGCTGTCAGCCGGTGTCTTTCGTTAGGACTCTGAGCTTGAGCCTTCTTGGTCATCGACTCATCCCTGACCTTGGAGTTGGGCTGGCTCTCAATTCCTCTCGGGGTGAGTGCAACCATCGTGCCAGGGTGAACTGTGGACCCAATGGCTTGAGGCATTTCGACTTCGCGCGATGGCTGGGCGTTGAGGAGGTGCTGACGGGCGGTACTAGTTCTCGCAAATTATTCCGGCAATACCTCCTTTGTTCCAGCCACGAAGTGTCATGGGCGGCTCCGTGATGTGCCTACAGCACTTCCCCACGCTGCGTAAGATCTCTACCGGATATCTCGGGTTCGTTTGGCAAGATGTGCAAAGCGCGTCGCCCCGCTTCGGCGCAGTCCTTTAAATCAAGCCTCGAAGAGGATTTCCTATCTTGGATTTGAATTCTTAGAAGCGCTGTCCGGATTGCCAGCGAGCGGGCGATCTGGTCGCGTCACTGACTCGCTGGTAGCGGCTCCCTGGTCGGGCTGTGCATTCATTAACTTAAGGTTTTCTGCCTTCCAGCGCATGGCAGCGTAGATCGATTGCGGCCACTGGGATGATCGAAGAATATCCATTCTTCGATTGGTCCGGGATTCATTTTGCGGTATTCCCCCAGGTGGATGGCTGCCTGGGCGAAACCATCGGGCTGGCGACTGGCGTTCAGTCCAAACATGTCGGCTTCGTATTCCTGGGTACGGGTGAAGGTATTCAGTAACGGAGTGAGGATGAAGAAGAAGATAGAACCCAGCAAGACAACGAGGGGAAGCACAGCCGTGTCACCTATCCCCCTGATCTGCCATTTCTCTCCCCATCGCGTGAGAGACCAGCCCAAGGCCCACCGCAACACGCCAAACCCAGCCACAACCACGATGAGAAAAAACATGATGCTCTTGTAGACGTGGTTCAGCACATAATGACCCATTTCATGTCCCATCACTGCCTGAATCTCTTCAGGAGATCCGTGACGCAGGAGATTGTCATTCAACGTAATGCGCATGGTATGTCCGAACCCGCTCACGTTGGCACTCATACGTGTGGTCTGTCTCGAAGCATCGATCTCGAAGACGTCCTTAGCCGGAATCCCGTTCGCGCGGGCGATGCTCAAGATGGGCTGCGTAATCTTGGGGTCGTTGAGGAGCGTGACCTTGTTGAAGATGGGAACAATGTAGACGGGAGCGATCAGCACGACGAGCGTCAAAAACAAAATGGTCACAATCGCGCCCCAGATCCACCAGGTGCGCTGCAAGCGGCGAACCACTCCGAAGAGCAGCATGCTGATGATGCCACCAAGCACGAGGTTCACAAGAAAGTCCTTGAACTGGTCATTCATCCAAGGACCGAAGGTCTGAGTAGCCAGTCCATACTTATGCTCCCGGAAGTAGCCTTCGTAGACGAAGAGCGGGAAGCCCAAGATTGAGGTGAGCAAGAGATATTCCGCCCAATAGAAGAGCGTGTGGACTGGCTTGAAACGTGTGACCCGTTCCGCAAGATTGCGCATGGCCGCCGACCAGCGGAGGTTTAGCAGCAGGAGTGCAATGACGAGTCCGTAGAGAAAGTCCCAGAGAATCAGCCAATATCCGCCTTCGAAGTAGGCATCGGATCGCGCTCTGGCATCGGCGGGCATTTGGGCGAGATAGGCGTTGGTAGCAGCTTCGGGGTTGAAGTTTGCAGAAGCACGAGCTTCCGGGGGAACAGTTATCTCGGAGGGCATGGCTGCCGACGCCGGTCCGCCCGGGGATCGCGCTTGCTGCGCATAGGCGACGCACAAAACCAGGAAAAAAAACAGACCCACGAGGCTGCCACTCCGGCAGATTCGGGAATTCATGCTTCGTCCTTTCGAAAATCGATGGGACCGAGAGACGGGAAGCTCACAACGTCGAAGATCGTATCCTACTACCGACGACCTCGCACCGGTTGTTTCTTCCCGTGCCAGCGCATAGAATCGACACGCTTCGCGATTGCATGGGCCGGCGGCCGTGAGAGGGAAGTATTTTGTGCGGGCAGTTTTGCAGCGAGTAAGCTGTGCACGCGTGACTGTGGACGGCCAGGTGATCGGCGAAATTGGACCGGGTCTGGTCGTGCTCGTGGCTGTCGGGCGGAACGATACGCTGGAGAGTGCGGCCACGATGGCCGAAAGAGTTGTGAATCTTCGCATCTTCAACGACGAACAAGGGAAGATAAACCGCTCGCTGCTCGATACCGGCGGGGCGCTGCTTGCGGTTTCGCAATTTACACTTTACGGTGATGCGCGCGGCCAACGACGCCCGAGTTTCATCCAGGCAGCACCGCCCGAGCTGGGGAGAGCCCTTTACGAAGAATTTGTACGCGCGGTAGGTGCACTCGGGGTACGCGTGGCCACAGGCGTGTTTCAGGCTCACATGTCCGTCGAGCTTACCAACGACGGGCCCGTGACGATTCTTCTTGATTCCGATAAACTCTTCTGAAATTCGGCAGGAGGCACTCATGGCTCCCAGGAGTGCGGCGCCGGTAGCCGTACGTGCCGCGCAGATCAGCGATTCGGCGCGAATCGCCGAATTGTCCGGCCAGCTTGGCTACCCCTCGACATACGATCAGGTGGAGACACGGCTGCGGGAAATCCAGGCAACTGCGGAGCACGCTGTGTTTGTGGCGCAGCTCGCGACGGGGGAAGTGGCGGGCGCCCTAGACGTCTTTGTGATGCGCACGATGGAGGCCGAGCCCCGAGCCGAAATCGGCGGCCTCATCGTGGATGAGCGGTACCGCTCGCAAGGTCTTGGCCAACGTCTTATGGAACGAGCCGATGAGTGGGCGCGCGAAAAGCATTGCGCCGAGGTCGGCCTGCGCTCGAATGTTATCCGCGACCGGGCACACGCTTTCTACGAGCGTCTCGGCTACCGCGTTGTGAAAACGCAGAAGGCTTTTCGAAAGATGCTCTGATGGCGGCCTCGCCCAGAAAGACGACCCCATTTGAAATCTCACGGTCTTTTCGGGCGTAGAGACAAGGTATGGCGATGAAACCCGATCTAATTTCCTTGATCGTATTCAGGGCGATCATCGCTTGCTGGATGGGATTCGGAATAGTCTTTGGGCTGCGGAAGAGGGCCTCGCGCCAGACTGAAACGAAGCTTGATGCCGCCTCGCGCTGGGGGATTGCAGCGCAGAGTTTCGCGCTGCTCTGGAGCATGCAGCGGCGATTTATGACGCCGATTGCACCGGGCCATCGGTGTGGGAGGTCGCATCGGGGATCGTCACGGTCACAATCGGAGCGGCTTCGGTGGCGTTGTGCCTGGCGGCGGTCCGGGCACTGGGAAAACAATGGAGCTACGTGGCGCGTATTGTGGAGGGCCACAAACTGATCACCCAGGGGCCGTATGGTTTCGTGCGCAACCCAATTTACCTGGGTATGTTCGGGATGCTGCTGGCGACGGGGCTTGCGATCAGCCGCTGGTGGGCACTTCCCATCGCCGTCGCGGTATTCCTCGTTGGGAGTTGGATTCGAATCCGGAGCGAAGAGAGACTGCTTCGAGAGTCGTTCGGCGCGGAGTTCGATGATTACGCGTGCCGGGTACCCGCCGTGTTTCCTCGCGTGTTTTCCTGATCGAGCACAACGCTCACCGGCCTCGGCGGCAATTTACATCGGATTACGATATAATTGTATCGTTTCATGAGGGGACCTACTCGATCGGGCCTGAACTACCGGGCCATGGCTGATTTTCGCTACGCGATCCGGCGCTACCTGAACTTCAGCGAGCAGGCAGCGCGGGCCGCCGGGCTCGAGCCGCAACAATACCAGGCGCTCCAGGCGCTGAAGGGGCTGCCGCCGGGACAGAAAGCGACGATTGGCGCGCTAGCCAAGCGACTGCTGGTCCGGCATCACAGCGCCGTCGAGCTGTTCAAGCGCCTCGAGGTAAAGCGTTTGACACGGCGCTATCGCAGTCGCAGCGATCGCCGTGAGGTTCTGTTGAGACTTGCGCCGCGGGGAGAAAGACTGTTGCGGCAGCTGGCGTTCACGCATCGCGCGGAGTTGCATTCGGCGGGGCGAACATTGATCCGCGCGCTCGACGCCATCCTCGCTCACTCCCGCGGCAGAAGAAATTCGCTGCGCCCGCAAGCCCCGGGCGTCGCGTCGGCATCCAGCGCGCGGCAGCCTGGCAAAGGCACTACGCGCGGCCGTCCTCGGGCCGCTTCCTAGAATTCCGAAGTGCAGGAGCCTAGATGCAAAACGAGGTAAGCGCAACGGAATCGCCCGGAGCCAAGGGGTTCCGGCTCGAAAACGAGGAGTCATCGAGCGCACTCGGTGACTTCACCACTACGTGGAGCGTCATCCCCCTCTCCCTTGTTGCGATCGGTATCGGCGTTCTCAGCGCCTTCGTAGCGCTGGCCCTGCTCCGACTCATCGGCCTTTTCACCAATCTCTTCTTTTACCAGCGATGGAGCAGTGCTCTTGTTTCCCCAGCCAGCCATCACCTAGGTGCGATCGTAATTCTTGTGCCCCTAGTGGGTGCTCTTATCATTGGTTTCATGGCTCGGTACGGTTCGGAGCGGATCCGGGGGCACGGAATTCCCGAAGCCATCGAGGCGATTCTGATTAACGGCAGCCGGATAGAACCCCGCGTTGCCTTCTTGAAGCCACTTTCCTCGGCCATTTCGATCGGCTCCGGCGGCCCGTTCGGGGCGGAGGGCCCTATCATCATGACCGGTGGTGCCTTCGGCTCAATGGTAGCGCAGTTCATGCACCTCACGAGTGCTGAGCGTAAGACACTGCTCGTCGCCGGCGCCGCCGGGGGCATGTCGGCCACCTTTGCTTCACCCGTTGCAGCGGTTCTGCTTGCGGTAGAACTGTTGCTCTTCGAATGGAAGCCACGAAGTTTGATCCCAGTGGCACTGGCGAGTGCGGCCGCGGCTGTGATGCGGCGCTACATTATTGGGTTAGGGCCCCTTTTCCCTGTTCCGCCGCACCCCATGTTTATCGGTCCCAAAGGTCTTCTCGGTTGTGTCCTGGTGGGGTTGCTCGCCGGCGCGCTCTCGGCACTACTGACCCTTTCGGTCTATGCCGCCGAAGACTCTTTCTTGAAACTGCCGATCCATTGGATGTGGTGGCCAGCGCTCGGAGGTTTGGTGATCGGAATTGGGGGTTGGATTTCTCCTCGGGCGCTGGGTGTGGGGTACGATTCGATCGGGGCCCTCCTCCAGGGCGACATGACGGTTCGCGTGATGCTGGGCCTTCTCGCGGTCAAGTGGATCATCTGGTCCGTATCCCTCGGCTCGGGCACCTCTGGTGGTGTACTTGCTCCGCTGTTGATGATGGGCGGTGCGCTGGGCGGGCTGATGTCCACGGTGCTGCCTAACGAGGGTGTTGGTTTCTGGCCGCTCATCAGCATGGGCGCTATCTTGGGCGGTACGATGCGCTCGCCTTTCACGGGAGCCATCTTCGCGTTGGAACTCACCCACGATGTTACGGTGCTCTTGCCTTTGCTGGTCGCTGTCGTCATCGCCCACGGGTTCACGGTATTGACCCTGCGCCGGTCCATCCTAACCGAAAAGGTAGCCCGGCGTGGCTATCATCTGAGTCGGGAATACGCGGTTGATCCGCTGGAGATTCTGTTCGTGCGGGAGGTCATGCGCACCAACATCGCCGTTCTTTCACCGGATATCCTAGTCAAAGACGTAGCCCGGTCCCTCCGCAGCGACCATCGGCACAGGCACAGCCAACGTTTATATCCCGTGGTGGACGACGGAGGCCGCCTGACCGGCGTTCTTACGCGTAGCGACCTGCACAGGTTCCTGCAGGAGCATCCGAACGATGATGATGGTGGGCGCCGAATTACCGAACTCGTGAGGTCCACTCCGCGAACGGCTTATCCGGACGAGCCACTGCGTGTGGTGGTATACCGGATGGCTGAGACCGGGCTCACACGACTTCTGGTGGTCCAACGCAACGATTCGCGCAAGCTGGTGGGGATCGTCTCCCTAGACGACTTGTTGAAAGCCCGAGTCCGTAGTTTGGACGAGGAACGCCGTCGGGAACGCGTGCTGACTATGCGCCGATTTTCCCCCCTGCGCTCCCGGAGTGTGGAATAGCGCGGGACAGAACGCCGGGCCGGGAAGGCGCTTCTGGAAGGGACTAATGCGGTCGGTGCGCGGACACTAGCGCGCGGTCTGGGTCATGCCGCGAAAATCTCTGAGACCGAAGGAAACACGTCCTTTTCTAACATAGACCCAAACAGATTAGTCGTTCACTTTAATGTCAGTCGCTTCCGCATCATACTCTAGTTTTCCTTCAAGACAGGATTTCCGTTTTGGACCTGAAGCAACCGATATTGTACACGGCGGTGCCTTCCTTCCCCCAGGCTCTCTTGCCGTGTTTCCCCCCCAAGTCGCCCGCTTTGGTCGGTTTTGGCGGGGGCGGTTCGCGAATCGGCCCTACACTCAACCCAAGGCTTCCGAGAATCTAGAAGCCGCCGCCCCCGCCCCCGCCTCCTCCACCGCCGGAGAAGCCACCGCCGCCGAAGCCCGAGCCGCCGAAGGAGCCGCCGGAGCTGCGCGGTGATGAGGACATCGCGTTGCCTGCGCTGCTCGACATCATATTGAGGTCGTTCACGAGGAAAACTGGGTTGAAGCCCGGGCCGTAGGCGCCTTGATACCACTGCGGCGGCTGCATGGTGATGCTTGCGAACGCCTGGACCCATTTCTTCTCGACATGCAACGCCATGGCGTAGGGCAGAAATTTCTCGAACATGTCGGGCGTCTTGACGACGCGCTCGAAGCGATCGCTTTCCACGTGCCCGAGAAAATCCTCGAAGCCCAGAACTTTCTCGAGGGCGCGCGCGCCGGTGATGGTCCGCGCCGGCATGAACCAGCCGAAGATGCAGATAATGAGTCCGGTCGCGATGCCGGTGACGATTGCCGTCAGCGGTGCGATGCCGATGGAGCGGCCGATCGGTCCCGAGGCCCAAATGATCAGTAAACCGATGACGATTCCAGCGCCCAGGTAAGTCTGGCGTACTTTGTCGGGGCGATGCAGGTAATAATTGTCGGCGATGAGGGCGTCGAAGATGCGATCCCGGATGGACGGCAGGTGAGTATAGAAATGATTTTGCAGTTCAGAGAGCCTCACGGAATCGCGCGAGCCGCCGTCGAACAGCGCGGCCATCATCTCGACCTCGTGCGCCCGTAAGTCCTTCCACTCGGCCGGCGGCTTCTTGAGGTGAAAGACGTATTCCTTCGAGTGCATCAGGCCGAGCAGTTGATCCTTCTGTTGCTGCTCGATCACGATGTAGCCCTTCACGCCGAGATCGACGATCGTCGCGGTGATATCGCGAATCGCAGCTTCATTATCCACTAGCGTGCCGGCTTCTGCGGGAGTGAGCTTGTCGGGCGGCTCGTACTGAACCGAAATGGCCTGCGGGCGCGGATCTCGGCCCCGGGTCCACCAAAGCCAGAACATGACGAAGAAAACACCGATGGGTATCGCGAGCGGCCAATTGCTTCGCAGGAAGATCATGGCTCGCGTGAGGAAACCAGGCTCATGAACGAAGCCTTTATCCCATCCCACGACGCAGGTGAGTCCTTCGTGAAACGAAAGCTGGTGGCGGACCAGGAATTTGACGACGTTGCCTTCGGTCGTGATATCGGCATCCTGCCCGCGTGATCCATAGGCGCCGGTGAAAGCTAGCGTGCGGATGCCGGTCACGCCCGCGGGCAGCTCCACCCGGCCGGTCGCGTGCTCGATGGGGACTTCCCACTCGTTTCCGGTCAGATTCCAGTAGAGTTCGTCGTGATCTTGGAAAAATCTCAAGCCATCGAGGACTCGGTAGTGAATGACGACGGTGCGAGTCGCGTCCACAGCGCCGGGAACATAAATTTTGAATTTCTTGTTGCCGCGTTCCTCGGAGATTTCGTATCTCAGTGGATTGGCGTTCTCGTCGGTAACGCTGAGCGGCTCGAGGAAAAGTCTGTAATTGAAGCCTTGGGGTGTTGTGTATTCGACGGGAATAAAGCGATAGATCCCGTGCCACTCCCCGGTGAAGCGCGCCTCAATGAATTCGGTGACTTCGATGGTGGCGTCGGGATGAACCTCGACCTGAGCGTCGAAATTCTGGATCGTGAGTTGGCGTGCCGACGCCGGCAGAACGGCCAGCAACAGGAGGCAAAAAAGAGCGGCTGAGCGGCGGGCCATTTTGATCGCAGCCGCGGAGCTATTGCGCCGCGCCCGTCGTGCCGAAACTTACCTTGGGCGCTTCTCGCTCGGCCGGAGCGCTGATCTCGAAGAATTCTCGCGGCTTGAAATTGAACATGCCGGCGATGATGTTCGAGGGAAACTGCGCGATCTTTGTGTTCAGGTCGCGGACGACGGCGTTGTAGTAGCGCCGCGCGTTTTGAATGGTGTCCTCGATCTGGTTCAGGGTCTGTTGGAGTTGCGTGAAGCTCTCAACGGCGCGAAGCTGCGGATAGGCTTCGGCGAGGGCGAACACCTGCCGCAAGGCCTGCGTGAGCATTCCCTCGGCTTCCGCCTTGGCGGCGGGCCCTTGAGTGGTCATGGCGCGATTCCGAGCGCTGACGACTCCTTCGAGCGTTTCACGCTCGTGCCCGGCGTAGCCTTTCACCGTCTCGACGAGATTCGGAATGAGGTCGTAGCGGCGCTTGAGCTGTACGTCAATGTCGGCCCAGGCGTTGTCGCACTGCACGCGAAGCCGCACCAGGCCGTTGTACATTCCGATGACAAAGATCACCAGCAGCGCGAGAACGATCAAGAGGATCAGCATGCACTCCCTCCGGGGGTCTGGGATGGGCCGCCTAACGCGCCTCAATATAAGGCTCGTGCGCGCAGATGTAAAGCCGGGTACGCCGATTGCCTGGGTGGGAGAGGTCGGCGGGTGGGGCTTGGCCGGGCGAAGCTGAAACAAAGACGCAGAGGCCCCTCGTGACGGGGTACCTGTGCTACACACGCGACGGGACAAATTCAGGTGTTGTAGCCGGGGTCTTCAGACCCGGGGATTTTCCGACCGGCGCCCCGCGGTTGAATCTTCGGACACCCCCGCCTCTGAAGAGAGCGGGCTACAAAACCGGGGGGCGAACGCTTCTATTTGTTCGAGCTGCCCTTCGGCGCGGGGAGCGTGGGGTCGAGGCGGTGGGCTTCGTCGAATTCGGCCTGGGCGGACTTTTCGTCTTTCAATCGGAGCAGGGCCATGCCCAGGTTGTAATGCGCGCGGGCGTGATCAGGCTTCAGGCGGATCGCTTCTCGATAGCTATCGGCCGCTGGTCTGTACTGCCCCTTGTTGAAAAGCGCGTTGCCAAGGCTGAAACGTGCTTCGGGATCGTCCGGTCGCTGGGCGATGAGTTTCTGGAAGGTCGCGAAAGCATCGTCCAGTTTGCCTTCTGAGATCTGTACGGCGCCAACACTGGCAAGCGCCTCCGGGAAATCAGGTTTCAAATCGAGAGCCTTCTGGTAACTCGCCAGGGCTTTGCCAAAATCCCCGCGCTCGTAATATGCGTTGCCGAGGTTGTACAGGCCGTGAAGATCATCGGGCTTGAGAGCCAAACCCATCTCATAAGTCTGGATTGCCTCGGCAATCTTCCCCTGGTCGTGATACGCGAGAGCCAGCTCGAGAAGCACATCCGCTTGATCGTGTTTCAGGTCGAGGCTCTTTTGAAAACTCGAAACCGCTTCGACGTATTGACGCTGCGTGTAGAGCAAATTTCCGAGATGAGCCCACGCGGTCGCGTCGTTCGGACTTAGCGCGACCATCTTGCGATACGCCGCGATCGCTTCATCGGTGCGACCCGCCTGCTGCAGCGCCCGGCCATAATTCTGGAGGATGTCGGGCGAATCCGGCTTACGGTCGAGGGCACGGGAGAGCAGCGGAAGCGCCTCATCCCATTTCTGTTGGGCGTCGAGTGCGGCGCCGAGATTGTTTGTGGCGTCCAAATAATCGGGTCGCAGCTCGAGGGCTTTGCGGTAGGCGGCAACTGCTTCGTCGGTCTTGCCTGCGCCGAAGAGCGCGGCGCCCATGCCGTTCCACGCCTCGGGGAAATCGTTGTGGATTGCGATCCCCTCGCGGTAGGAGGCGATGGACTCGTTGTATTTATGTTCATGATAGAGAGCGAGGCCGAGATTGCTGTGGATGATCGCGTCATTGGGCGCGAGTTTGATTGCCTGGGTGTAATCGGCGACGGCCTCGTCGTCCTGTCCCTTGGCGTCGAGAGCAAGGCCGAGATTGTCGAGCGCTTCCGGAAAATCGGCGCGTAGGGTGAGTGCGCGGCGGAAGAGCTCGATCGCTGCATCGTACTGCTTGTTCTTCAGAAGCTCAGTTCCGCGATTGTTCAGCTCCACCGCTTCTTTCAATTGCGCTTCGGAAGATTGCGTTCGTGGAATCCCATACGTAGAAAGACAGAGAACAAAAATCGAGCCCAGGCTAAGTAGCCATGAATTCAGGCGGAAACGAACGACCTGTAGCAACGCTCACTCCTCATTCGACGGGTTCCAAAGCGAAATCATATCATGGCGTGCGACGACGCAGAATTTACGCAATTTCTATATCTAGCGTAAACGTCCATTTTGAGTTACTCTCGCGGCCCAGCGGCCGTTTGTCTCGCCCCATGCTCTTCAAGAGCCTCAGCGCTGCTGTCTATGGCATTGACGCCTACCTGGTGGAAGTCGAAGTGGACATCGCCGTGGGCAGCATGGGTTTTTTCAACGTCGTCGGCCTGCCGGATGTTGCCGTCAAGGAAAGCCGCGAGCGAATCCGCGCCGCGCTGAAGAATTGCGGCTTCGATTTTCCGTATTCGAACAACGTCACAGTGAATCTTGCGCCTGCGGACATTCGCAAAGAAGGTTCGGCGTTCGATTTGCCGATGGCGCTTGGCCTGCTCGGCTGCCAGGGCACATTCTTCGGAAAAATTCTGGACTCGTTTGTTTTTCTTGGCGAGCTCTCCCTCGATGGAGGCGTGCGCTCCGTGCGCGGCTCTCTTTCGGCGGCGCTGGCGGCGCGCGAACGTGGCGTCGCGAATGTCGTGGTTCCAGAAGCGAACGCGCGTGAAGCCGCCGTGGTCGAGGGCATCCAAGTGTATGCGATTCGCTCGCTGCCTCAGGCCGTAGATCTGATCAACGCGCCGGAATCCTTCCATCCTGTCGAAGTGAATACGCGACAGATGCTCGAAGAGGCCAGCCAGTACCCGGTTGACTTGAAGGATGTGCGCGGACAGATCGCTGCAAAGCGGCCGCTGGAAGTCGCCTGCGCCGGCAGCCACAACATTCTTCTGATCGGCCCACCCGGCGCCGGGAAGACGATGCTCGCCAAGCGCATCCCGACCATCCTGCCGCCAATGTCCCTCGAAGAAGCGATCGAAACTACGCGTATCCACAGTGTTGCAGGGCTGCTCGATCATTCGCGCGGGCTGGTGGGCACGCGGCCGTTTCGCTCGCCGCACCATACGATCAGCGACGCGGGACTGATCGGGGGTGGCGCTGTGCCGTGCCCCGGAGAAGTTTCCCTGGGTCACAACGGAGTTCTTTTCCTCGACGAGCTTCCGGAATTTCAGCGCAACGTGCTGGAGGTAATGCGCCAGCCGCTCGAAGACGGCTCCGTGACGATTGCCCGCGCCGCGCTCTCCCTCAGTTTTCCCGCGCGCTTCATGCTGGCGGCAGCGATGAATCCCTGTCCTTGCGGTTTTTCGGCGACGCCACCCGCGAATGCCACTGCACTCCGGTGTAGATCCAGCGCTACGTCTCGAAAATTTCGGGGCCCCTCCTCGACCGCATCGACATTCACATCGACGTCCCCGCGGTCAAATACAAAGAGCTGCGCGGTAACGGCGAACCAGAGCCTTCCGCGAATGTGCGGCAGCGCGCGCTGCGGGCCCGCCAAATCCAGCTCGAGCGGTATGCGGGCGAGAAGAAGGTTTCCGCGAACGCGCAGATGCCTCCCAAGCTGATCCGCAAATATTGCGCGATCTCGCCCGAGGGCGAAAAATTGCTGGAAACCGCGATCCAGCGTCTGGGCCTGTCGGCGCGCGCCCACGACCGAATCCTCAAAGTCGCACGCACGATCGCCGACCTCGATGGAGGGTCCTCGATCGAGCCGCGCCACTTGAGCGAAGCTATTCAGTACCGAACCCTCGACCGCACCTACTGGGCTTGACCAGGCTTCTGCGGGTCCAAATCAGCAATATCCTTGCATCAATTAAGGCACGCAAAGAGGTGAATCGGTCTGTGTCGAGTAAGGCGAAAGCACGACACAAGTCTTTGGTTGTGGAGGAATCAAAGGAGGCGGAAGGACCTGAGCGATCGGGGTCAAGAGAGGCACCGCCGGTTGACCAAAGACGTTGTTCGTCAGAGTCAGCGGATCACATCCGGGCCCCTTCCAAAACCCGGACAGGCTGCCATCAGGCTTATACTCGACGGAAATATTATTGGAAACAGTTGCCGGCCCGCAGACACCGTTAGAACCATAAAACTGCCAGACATAGATGCCCTGATTTCCGCTTCCAGCGACGGGATTGCGGTTGATGACCTTGTTGCCCTCCACCAGTTGGTTTGTTCCATCGGCAACACCTATACCGCACTGGCCCGTATCAATCAATCTGTTGCCCAGGAACTGGGCGCTGTCGGCTCCTTTGTCAGCAATCAGCCCACAACCAGAAGCGCTATGCCCTCCGGTGATGTAGTTGTTTTGAGCAATGACGCCGGCCGTGAAACCAAAGCTGATTGAGTCCTCTGTGGCTTCTGGATACAGATATCTCGTGCTATCCAGGCTGGAGAGAGCGTAATTGTTCTGGACCTGTCATGTTACTGCAACCCGGACTCGTGGGTGATTGGCTCCAGCACTGAAAATTATTTCCTCGAGCAGTTTCCGGACCTCGAGGATTCAGCAGGAGGTTCCCAATGACGGTCACTGTGCTGCCTCCCTGAACCTCGATGTTGGACTCGCCGTAGGCAACCACGTTCCCCTGAATTAGAAGGTTCGACGTTCCGACGGCAAAGATCCCATCATTGTTGTCACAGCATCCAGGGCTTAGAGTCTCCGGGTGAATGTAAGTGTCGAAGATGCTGATCCCATCTCCTCCGGATATTTTCACTCCATTTCCAGCGCAAGGGCCAATCTCTGAATTCTGGATCGTGATATTGGTGGAATTGATGATCTGAACGCAATCCCCGGTGGTAGATGTGATTTTTAATCCGTCGATCACAGTGCCATTTTGACCATTCATCGCGATAGGGCCCGACGGGGATAAGGGTGGGATTCCGGTGCCGGCGAGGGTTACGCTGGCAGGTGAATTCCCAGCGGTGCTGGCAACCGTCAGCATCCCAGCCGCCGTTCCCGACGCCGTCGGCGTAAACGTCACATTAAGGTTCAGGCTGTGGCCAGCATTCAGCGTCATCGGCAGAGTCGCTCCAGCAAACGCGAACGGTCCTGAGATGTTGATAGTGTTGACCGTGATCGAGCCCGCGCTGCTGTTGGTCAGCGTCACCTTCTGGGCAGCGCTGGTCGTGCTGACGGTCACACCTCCCAGATTCAAACTGGTCGGAGCGATGCTGAGGTCGAGAGAAACCTGCATCCCATTCCCACTTGAGGCAGCACCGCCGCCGCAAGCTGCGAGCAGCACGTCGAGCAGAATCACCTGAGCAAGAGACCAAATGGATTTCCTGCAGTCTGTTGCCTTCATTCTGGTACGCCTTCTGAGGATGGCACCGAAAGTTGCTCGCGTTGCCACCTGGAACACTATCAGAGGCTATTATGCGTAATCAACGACACGATGCTCTTGCCGAAACCTAAGATTTCAACCCGTCTTTACGCAAACCATACGGGCCGCCCTGTCCGTCCGTGTCTTTCGTATGCTTGAACTTTGGTGCATCTTCAGACCGTCGGTTTGCTGGACAAGAGGCCGACGTGTTACAGCTCCGTAACAAAGAGTGCACCTTTTCCCGTTTTCCGGTCGCTAGCTTAATGAGGTATTGACAAATCTGAGAGCAGAGGCTAATACCTAGTGCCGCATCTGGATATTCGCCCTCTTCAAGCTGATTCGGTTCGAATGGGGAGGTCCGGCAATGCTTCCTACCCGAAGGGATTTCCTGAAAGTCACGACGGTCGGTGGTGTGGCTGCTTCCGTTTTAGGTTTTGACTTGCAGCCGGCTTATGCGCAGCTTCGCGAGCTGAAAATTGCGCGTGCCTCGGAAACGCGCTCTACCTGCCCTTATTGTTCTGTGAGTTGCGGCGTAATCATTTACACGCTCGGCGATAGAGCGAAAAATGTCACGCCCCAGGTAATTCATGTTGAGGGAGACCCCGATCACCCGATCAATCGTGGAACCCTTTGCCCGAAGGGCGCTTCCCTGCACCAAGACATCCTGAACGAGCGGCGTCTACTGAAGCCGCAGGTTCGCCGACCGGGCGGCATCGAGTGGGAAGACATCTCGTGGGACGATGCCCTGAATGAAATCGGGCGCTGGGTTAAGAAAACGCGCGATGACACGTTTGTCGACAAAGACACGCAGGGACGCACCGTTAATCGCTGCGAGGGAATTGCCTGGACCGGCGGCTGCACCGATACGAACGAATTCAACTACCTCGTCGTCAAGACCATGCGCAGCCTGGGGGTCTGCTACCTGGAAAATCAGGCCCGGGTTTGACACGGCCCCACGGTCTCAAGTTTGGGACCAACATTCGGACGCGGGGCGATGACCAATGGTTATATCGACATCAAGAACACCGACATGATGTTGATCATGGGTGGCAACCCTGCCGAAAACCACCCATGCGGCTTCAAGTGGGCCATCGAAGCAAAGCGGAATCGAAACGCGAAAATGATCGTCGTCGATCCGCGCTTCACCCGCACCGCCGCGACTTCCGACCTTTTCCTGCAAATCCGCGCTGGCGCGGACATCGCCTTCCTCGGCGGTCTGATTCGCTACGCTCTGGAAAACAACCGGATCGCGAAGGACTACCTCGTCAACTACACCAACGCTTCCTTCGTTGTCAAAGACGGCTTCAAGCTTCCGGAGGATGGGCTCTATTCCGGATTTGATTCAGCCACGCAGGTCTATGACAAATCCACCTGGAATTATCAGGAGGGGGGCGACATGACGGGCAAGCCGGCTGGGGCCGACCCGCCTACAGTGACAGCAAAGCCGGGCACACCTCCGGCCGGACTGCCGCCCAACGCGGCTTATGATCTTTCGCTCCAGCATCCACGATGCGTGTTCCAGCTCCTCAAGAAACAATACTCGCGATACACGCCCGAAGCGGTCGAGCGCATTACCGGCGTCCCGAAGGACCAATTCCTGAAGGCGGCCGAGCTGTACACATCTATTCGTAAAGACGGCGACATGAAAAAAGTCGGGACCGTCATTTACGCCGTCGGCTGGACGCAGCACACCTTCGGCACGCAGATCATCCGAACGGCCGCGATGCTGCAATTGCTCATGGGGAACGTGGGACGCGCGGGCGGTGGCGTGAATGCCCTGCGCGGTCATTCCAATATTCAAGGCGCCACGGATATGGCGGGAATTTTTGATAACCTGCCGGGCTATCTGAAGGTGCCGAATCCCGCCGATTTAGATCTGCCCACTTACCTGAAGCGCATTACGCCAACATCATCGAAGCCGACGCCGTGGGATTCGTTCAACTACTGGTCAAACACGCCGAAGTTTGTGGTCTCTTTTCTCAAAGCGATGTACGGCGATGCCGCCAAGAAGGACAACGACTGGGCATTCCAATATTTGCCCAAGGTCGATCGTAATTACTCCTGGACCGAAATCTGGGACAACATGTACCGCGGGACGGTAAAGGGAATCTTCGCTTTCGGCATGAACGGCGTGGCCATCGGCCCCGATTCGCAGAAGAACATCGACGCACTCAAGAAAGCCGATTGGCTCGTGGTCGGCGAGATCTATCCCGACGAGACGAGCGAGTTCTGGAAGTCTCCGGGGATCACGGCCGACGAGATGAAGACTATCAAAACCACTGTGTACCGTCTGCCGTGCGCCGGCTTTGCGGAGAAAGACGGCAGCATGACAAACTCCTCGCGGTGGTTGCAGTGGAAGCATGTGGCGCTGCCGCCCCCGGGACAGGCGCGACTCGATCAAGACATCGTGGCCCAGATTTTCTTGAAAGTTCGCGACCTATACAAGAAAGAAGGCGGGAAGTTCCCTGACGCGATCCTGAACCTCACGTGGTCTTACACCGACGTCCAGCATCCCGCGCTTGCCGATCTGGCCAAGGAGATCAATGGCAAGGCGCTCGCCGATCTCACAGACCCGAAGACCCAGCAAGCGATCAAAACGGGCCAGCAATTGCCCGGTTTCGCCTGGTTGAAAGACGACGGGACAACATCGTGCGGCAACTGGATATACTCCGGCTGCTGGACCGAGGCCGGTCCGCAACTGGCGCGACGCGGAGTTGAGGACCCCTCCGGGCTCGGCATATATCCGAATTGGGCATGGTCGTGGCCGGCGAATCGCCGCGTGCTTTACAACCGTGCCTCGTGCGATGTCGACGGCAAGCCGTGGGACCCGGAACGGCGGCAGATCTGGTGGAGCGAATCGGCTCAGAAATGGGTTGGCAATGACGTGCCTGATTTCAAGCCGGACTCACACCCGAAGGATCACATGGGCCCGTTCATAATGAACCCCGAGGGAGTCGGTCGAATCTTTGGTCCGCTGGCGGCTTTCGCGGATGGCCCCTTCCCCGAGCATTACGAACCCATAGAAAGCCCGATTCAGAATCCGCTCCACCCGAACCAGTCGAATAACCCGGTGGTGAAGAAATTCAATACAGCCGCGGACAAGTACGGAACACCGGCGGACGGGTTCAACATCGTTTGCACCACGTATCGGTTGACCGAACATTACCACTACTGGACGAAGAACAATCCAATGAACGTGCAGCTCGTTCCTGAGCCGTTCGTCGAAATTCCCGAGGAGTTGGCGAATGAAATGGGGATTAAGGGCGGGGAGAATGTGAAGGTGACCAGCGCGCGGAGCTATTACATCGCTAAGGCCATGGTCACCAAGCGCATCAAGCCTATGATGATTGACGGCAAGAAGACCTACCAGATCGGCATTCCTATCCACCAGGGCTACCGCGGGATTGTCGAAGACGAAGGCAAGAACGCGAGGACGATCGTGAACCGCCTCACGCCGACGGTGTTCGATCCCAACGCATACACCCCTGAGTTCAAGGGCTTCCTTGTGAAGCTAGAGAAGGCATAGAGGGGAGGCGCCAAGCATGAGCCAAGCAGCGCTTCGGATTCAGAAAATATCCGGCCATGCCGGCCCCGTGCCAGGGCAGGACACGCAGGTGGAACTGCAGGTTTGCAAGTTGATTGACACCACCACCTGCATCGGTTGTAAGGCGTGCGAAGTCGCCTGCGTCGAGTGGAACGGGCTGCCCTTTGGGGAAACCACTTTCGATAACACCTACCAGACGATGCCGGAGACCCGGTGGAACTACTGGAATCTGATCAAGTTCAACGAGCATGTTCGCGAAGATGGCTCGATGATGTGGCTGATGCGCAAGGATGGCTGCATGCACTGCGCCGATCCGGGCTGCCTGACGGCTTGCCCGGCTGATGGTGCGATCGTGCAATACGCGAACGGCGTGGTGGATTTCCAGCAAGCCAATTGTATCGGCTGCGGATATTGCATCACCGGTTGCCCGTTCAACATCCCGAAATTCAACCCCGAGACGAAGAAAGTTTACAAGTGTACGCTCTGTTCGGATCGCGTTGCCGAGGGGCTCGAGCCGGCGTGCATCAAAGCATGCCCGACCGGGTGCCTACATTTCGGAACGAAGGACGACATGAAGGACATCGCGGAAAACCGCGCCAAGCAGCTCCGCGATCACTACGGCTGGGCGAACGCAGGCGTTTATGACCCACCGGGCGTCGGCGGCACGGGCGTTATTTATGTTCTGCACGATGTCACCATGCCCGAAGCCTACGGGGACTTGCCCAAGGACCCACACATTCCGTGGACGGTCCGCTTGTGGAAGGGGCCGCTGAAGTGGTTGGGAAACATAGCGATGGCGGGCGGCCTCCTGGGGCTCGCTTGGCACTATTTGCGAGTCGGCCCGAAGCGAGTCGAGGAAGATGAGACCGAACGAGGGAGGCGTCCATGAGCGGCAGCGGCGTCGTCACTCGTCCCTACGCCGCTAGCCGGGCCTTCGACCGAATCCTGCGCTATACGCGAGCCGAACGCTTAAATCACTGGATCGGCGCCCTCTCGTACACGTACTTGCTGCTCACCGGCTTGGGATTTTGGTCGCCGTATCTTTTCTGGATGACTGCACTTGTGGGAGGCGGCCCGACCGCCCGGTTCTGGCACCCGTGGATCGGGCTGGTGTTCACCGCCTCAGTTGTCGTCATGCAGCGACATTGGCGCGACGATATGCGTGCGACGGACGCCGACCGTTCCTGGTGGAAAGAGATCGATCACTACATCCGGAACGAAGACGAGAGTCTTCCTCCCGTGGGAAAGTTTAACTATGGGCAGAAGCTGTGGTACTGGTTGATCTTTTACGGAGTAATCTTTTTGCTGCTTTCCGGAGTTGTCCTGTGGTTCACTGAATCTCTACCCTGGAGCCTTCGCTTTCTTCGCTACGTGGCGATCCTGTTACACGTGGGAGCAGCGCTGTTGACCATCGGTGGCTTCTTCATTCACGTGTACATGAGCACCGCACTGGAACGCGGCAGCTTCACCTCCATGATGGAGGGAACCGTATCGAAGGCATGGGCGCGCACGCATCATCGGCTGTGGTACGAAGAGGTAACCGGTGAGCCCCGACCGAAGAAATGATTCGACCCAGTTGGGACCGTCGAATCCGCCGCGCCGAAGAGCTCGCCAAGAAATATCCGTTCGCCGCTGAGATCCTCGAATTTTATCGAGGGATTGCTTGCTTCCAACAAGACCTGCACGCGCAATTCGCTTCGACGCACGGAGCAGGAGTGAGAAGGAGTGACGGCGGCTTCCTTCGGGAAGAGCTCGACGTCGATTCCCTTCTTCCGACGTTTTCTTCGCTCCTCGCGCTAGTTCAGAAGATCGGATCACCTTCTCTCGCGCGGTCTGCCCATGAACTATCGGCGCACGGCCGTCACGCGTGGAAAAACCTTCTTGGTGCTTATTTGACCTCTGGTGGCAACGGTCAGACTCCGGAAGATTCCGAGATTTTCTTTGCCAGGGCATTCCTGCAGCCGTATGCCGAGTTTCTCGCCGCAAAGGAGGCCCCGCCGGCCGGCGATTATCGCTGGCCTGTCTGCTCCGTCTGCCGAGGAAAGCCTCAGGTGGGTGTTCTCCGTCCGGAAGGCGACGGGGCCAAACGTTCTCTGATCTGCTCGATCTGTTCCAACGAATGGGATTACCGCAGGATCGTTTGCCCGGCTTGCGAAGAGGAGGACGAAAAGAAGCTCGCCGTATATTTAGCCAACGACTTCGACTACGTGCGCGTGGAAACCTGCGAAACCTGCAAGACCTACATCAAGACCGTTGACCTGACCAAGAATGGCCTGGCCGTACCGGTGGTGGACGAGTTGGCAACCATTCCGCTAAATCTCTGGGCGCAGGAAAACGGCTACGCCAAGCTGCAAACGAACCTGCTGGGCATCTGAAATTTCAGCTGTCGCCAGAGGAACATGCAGTCAGACCGCGAGGCGGTGGGAATAGGGACATAGGGACAACCGGTTCTTGGGCATCAGCCGTTAATCTCACGTCGAACCAGAGATTAGCAGGCCATTTCCCTGCGATGCGAACCTTCAAGTAATTGCCGGTCAAGGCTTCCGTCCAGCCCTCTCCGGAACGATGCAGCGTGAGCCCACGGAGGGTGCGGCCCGCCTGAGAGGCGCGAAACAATGCACTCTTCCCTGCGGCGAGGGAGCGCAGCCTCCGCGCCCGGTCGCGGATCATCGCATGCGGGATTTCGCCTTCGAGTTTCTCCGCGCGCGTTCCGGGCCTCCGGGAAAAAGAAAAGACGTGCAGGTAAGTGAAAGGAAGCGCCTTGATGAAATCCAGCGTGGCCTCGAAATCCTTCTCGGTTTCACCGGGAAACCCGGCGATCACGTCGGCCCCAATGGCTGCATCGGGCACACGTTCACGGATCAGTTCAACGCGCCGCGCATAATGTTCGGTTCGATACCATCGGTGCATCGCACGGAGAATACGATCGGAGCCGGATTGCAAGGGGATATGGAAATGAGGCCCAATGCGCTCCGAGGAAGCTACGAGCTCGATAAAGTCCTGCGTGACGTCCATCGGCTCGATCGAACTAAAGCGAAGCCTCTCGAGTGTGGTCTCCTCGAGAATTCGGTGCACCACGACCTGCAACTCCACCTGGGGCCCCAGATCCCGTCCGTAGCTGCCGAGATTGATTCCACTGAGGACGATTTCTTTTGCGCCGCAGCGAACCAGGCGGCCCACCTCGGCGAGAACCGTGTCCGGCGGCAGGCTCCGGCTGCGGCCACGCACAAACGGGATAACGCAATAGGAGCAGCGGTTATTGCAGCCGTCTTGAATCTTCAGTGTCGGACGCGTCCGCTCCCCTTCTTTGCCGTCCACGGC
The DNA here is from genome assembly GCA_049644285.1 of Candidatus Acidiferrales bacterium. GTDB lineage: Bacteria > Acidobacteriota > Terriglobia > Acidiferrales > UBA7541 > CAVRXT01. Next base: position 36,648 of record JBARRP010000245.1, read on the forward strand.
CCCGTATGGAACTGTGCTTTCTTCGAATATGTTTCCGGTGAGAATCTTTGCTGGGCCGCGGGCGAGCGAGAAGGGTTCCGGATCAAGGCGAGCCAGGGGGAATAAATCGCAGGCCGCCGGGGCCGCCGGGCGACCCGGGGAAACCATTTCTTCGACCAAGCCTGGAATCTCCGCCTGATGCGAATTCCCGACCACTATCGTGACGCCATCAAGCGCTGCCAGTTCCTCCGGAGCGCGTTGTGCGTAGCAGCCTGTCACAATGATGCGGGCGGCCGGATTGATACGGTGGATCTCGCGAATTGCCTGGCGTGCCTGGGTGTCTGCGGCGGCGGTGACCGTGCAAGTGTTCAGGACGACCACGTCCGCGTTTTCGTGCGCGCGATCATAGCCGTATCCTTTATTCAGAAGCTGTCGCTCGATCGCGGCTGCATCCGCCTGCGTGGCCCGACACCCGAAATTTTCAATCGAAAAAGTCGCCATAATTGCGGTTTCGTCAAATGATTCGCAAAAACCCGCACTCCTAAATTATAGCGTGAATCCCGCGCAATACTCTCCGATGATCCGGAGCTCGAACTCACAGATCAGGCGGTGAATGCAAATTTTGGGGAGGCCTCAGGACACGTTTCGACTGGGAGTCGTCTGCTTCGGCGCATCCATGTATGCCGTTCGGTACCACTCCCAGGTTCGTTGCAGGCCTTCCGCGAAAGGCACCCGCGGCTTGTAGCCGAGCACTTCGCCAGCGAGGCGGATATCAGCCTGGGAGTGGAGAATATCGCCGGCGCGCGCGGGACTGAAAGTGGCCCGCACTGGGTTTCCTGAAATCTTCTCGAGAACTTTCAAGACCTCGTTCAGCGTGGTTCGCAACGACGTGCCGACATTGAACGCTTTTCCGGATGCTCCAGGAGCTTCGCACGCTTTCAGATTTGCGCTCACCACATCCTCTACAAACGTGAAATCGCGGGATTGCTGGCCATCCCCGAAGACCACGGGCTGCTCCCCGGAAAGAAGAGCAAAAATGAAACGGGACAGCACTCCCGAATACGGGGAAGAAGGGTCTTGCCGAGGCCCGAAAACATTAAAATAACGCAAAGAGGCGTTTTCAAGGCCATATGCGTGGCCGAACGCCTGCGCGTAGATTTCGCCGACGAGCTTTGTAACACCGTAAGGAGAGATTGGGACCGGCGCCATGGTTTCTACCTTGGGCAAAGCAGGTGTCTCGCCGTAGGCAGCAGAAGACGCGGCATAGACCACCCGACGGACCTTCGCGTCCCGGGCCGCCACCAACACATTCAGCGTGCCGTCGACGTTCACCCGATTGGTTTCAAGCGGATCCTTGACTGAACCCGGGACAGAAGTGCGCGCCGCAAGATGGAAAACGTAATCGGCGCCACGGCAAGCTTGCTGTACGGCTGCTAGATCACAAATGCTCCCGTGGATGAATTCAATCTTATCAAGCATGCCGGAAAGGTTTCCTTCTTTGCCGGCGGAAAGGTCGTCCAATACTGTGACGGAGTGGCCTCGCCGCACTAGTTCGTCAACAGTGTGGGAACCGATGAATCCGGCGCCGCCCGTTACCAGGTAGCGCATCGAGTCTCCTCAACAAGGCGGCACATATAATCTCTCGACAGAAGCTGCTGCTCGATGATCGTCCCATCCGCCTTTGTGACCCGGCAACCGAAATTGTGGATCGAAATGTCGCCATCGTTCCACGTTCGCCGCTAACTGGCAGAGAGGAGCAAGGCTGAAATTATATCGTGAATTCGCGCATTGTAGCCTGTGATTGGACTGGAAGGTGCTGTCTTAGTTGCGAGGACAGTATCGCCTGGAAGTGAGGAAAACTGGTCGTGTCGAGTTGATTGGGGCCTCAGTCCCCTACCGCATAGATATTTTGAAGATCAGAAGCCACCGGGCCGTCATGCTCGAAGAACGCCGCATGTTAAACTGACACCACCAAGTTTGGCCGAAAGATACGGATCGGAATCGCCGAGACAGATGTGAGGAAGGCTGTGAACCAGTGACACCGGCGACGAAGAGATTTCTTACGATCTTCCTTTGGGCTCTCCCGCTTTGTGGGCAGAGCAATTCGGGAGAGTTGCGCCTGAAAATAACCGATCCGGCCGGGCTTGGCGTAAAAAGCTCGGTGGAGCTAGTCAGTGAGGTGAACCAGTTTCGTCAGACGTCTGCGACGGACGATGCGGGAAGCCTTGTTGCCAAGCGGCTTCCGTTCGGGGTCTATCGGATTCTTGTCGAGCATCCAGGCTTTGCCCCATTCTCAGAGTCGGTGGAAGTCCGCTCCTCGATTCCGACGGAATATCGCGTAACCCTCCGTGTCGCCCCGATGAACACGTCGATGGTGGTCCAGGATACGGATACGCTGATCGACCCCCATCGCACTGGCGCAATCAATCGAATTGGTCCTGAAACCCTCGAACACGCAACCACCTCACTGCCGGGCCGTTCGGTGATTGACTTGGTGAACTCGGAGCCCGGATGGCTCGTGGAAGCCAACGGCGTATTGCATCCGCGCGGCTCTGAGTACCAGATGCAGTACGTAATTGATGGAATTCCTCTCACCGACAATCGCTCCCCGGCCTTTTCCTCTGAAATCGGCGCGGATGACGTTGAGTCCATGACGATTCTCACCGCAAATTTTCCGGCTGAGTACGGAAGGAAGTTGGGTGGCGTCGTCGAAGTGGTCACGGCGAAGGATGCAAGGAAAGGTTTCCACGGAAAGGTAGTGGCCTCCGGCGGCAGCTTCTCGACCGCGGATGGATACATCCTGACTCAGGATGCGTGGGGGAAAAACACCTTGGGAGTCACCGCCGAGGGTGCGCGCACAGACCGGTACCTCGACCCGCCGGTCCGGGGCAATTTTACAAACAGGGCCACCACGAACAATTTCGGGGCTCACTATGAGCGTGACTTCACGGACAAAGACCGCCTCGGCCTGACAGTCAGCCACGAGCAGGCGAGGTTTCTCGTTCCCAACGAGCAAATTCAGGAGGCTTCCGGCCAGCGGCAGGACCGCGATAGCTACGAAACAATGGGCATTTTGTCCTATCAGCGCATCTTTTCAACCAATGTCTTGGGCGATCTGCGCGTCATGGCGCGAGATGTTTCTGCGGCTCTCTGGTCGAACCCATTCGCGACTCCGATCATTGCCGGCCAGAATCGCGGGTTTCGGGAGGGCTACCTAAAAGGCAGCGTCACGGTCCATCACCGTAGTCACGAATGGAAGGCGGGCGTGGAAGCTGATTTGGCAACCGTTCATGAGAAATTCAACTATAGAATTACAGACCCAACCCAATTTAACCCGCTGACGCCGCTGCTGTTCAGCTTCTTCGGGCGGGCGCACGACCACGAGCAATCCGCGTTCGTCCAGGATCTCGTCCGTCTCGGCAAATGGACTCTGAGCGCAGGCATTCGTTGGGACCATTATCAGTTGCTTGTAAACCGGAATGCAGTGAGTCCGCGTCTCGGAATTGCTCGGTATTGGTCCCGAGCCGATCTCGTGGTCCACGCGTCGTATGACAGGGTTTTTCAAACTCCGGCATTCGAGAATCTGCTTCTATCCAGTTCGCCTGAAGTTGCCGTCGTGAATCCGAACGTGCTGCGGCTGCCGGTCAAACCTTCTCACGGGAATTTCTATGAAGTGGGGTTGACCAAGGGTTGCTTTGGCAAGCTCAAGCTGGATGCCAACTATTTCCGTCGGGATTTCGACAACTACGCGGATGACGACTTACTGCTCGACACGGGAGTAAGCTTTCCCATCGCGTTTCGAAAAGCAAATATCTATGGGGCGGAGGCGAAACTCGAAATTCCTCGGTGGGGCAGCCTCTCGGGTTTCCTGAGCTATTCGTACATGGTTGGATTTGGATATTCTCCAGTCACGGGCGGCCTCTTTCTTGGAGATGATGCAACCAACGCGTTGATCGCCAGCCGCTTTCCAGTCTCTCAGGACCAGCGCAACACCCTGAGGACCCGCTTTCGATATCAATTGGTGCCGCGCCTGTGGGCGGCCGCTGGTGCCTCCTACGGGAGCGGCTTGCCGCTCGAGTTCGATGGAAACGCACCTACAGTTGTCGAGCAATATGGCCAGCAGATTCTGGATCGTGTGAATCTCAACAGCGGCCGCGTTCGCCCTTCGCTTTCCGTGGACGCGTCGGTGGGAGCGGACCTTTGGAGAAAGGACAACCTTACACTGCGACTGCAAGCCGATGCGCGGAACCTGAACGATCGCCTCAACGTTATCAATTTCGCCGGGTTGTTTTCCGGAACAGCGCTGGCGCCTCCTCGCAGTTTCGCCCTCCGCTTTGAGACCAACTTCTAGGATTTCGTCGGCCGGTGCTACCTACGGCGAGAGACAATACTTAACACAAACACAGGCAAAACCACGTCCTCCGACAGAACGGTTTCGGTACAATAGGGGCTTGACCGAAAATAACGGTGCGTGCTGTTAGTCGAAGCCGCCGCCGCGAGATCACTCAGGTTGCGCACAAGATGTTGAGCGCGAACCGGTAAATCCATCATGACCATTCCTATGCTCATCGCAGCGATGGCGATTTCGATTTCGCCGCTGTTCGCTCAAGAGACGACAGCGGCGGCTAGTTCTGAAAACGGTAAAGCGCAGGCCACATCGAGTGCGAGCGTTTCCGCCCGGGTGATGTCCTTGGCCGCGCCACAATGCGCGACCACAGAACAACACGACGAAATTACGATCACGTGTGATTACACGTCAACGCCGCGATCGGCGTCGAACGGCGAAAGCGAGCCGCGCATCGTCCTCAATCGCGCCGTGCTTGCGTTCAAGACGCACGAAGAAAACATGATGCGTGTCGAGCTCACTTTGACGAACGAAGGCAAGACCTCCGTATCAGAAGCGCGCGCCGTTTATCTAGCCATTGACGATGATGCGGGCAAGAACTACGTGCGACGCCTCCTTCCGAACGTTGATTTCCGTGAGCTCGCGCCGGGCAAGCGAGTCACGTTCTCGGACAGGCTGCGCATCGGGCGGTTTCTTGCCGGCCACTACACGTTCCACCTGTGGATCCCGAGTCGGAATCCTTCGCTGGAATTCAATCCTGCGCACAATCTCCTGATCAGCAGTGCGGGAGTGCCCGACCCCAGGACGGGGCTGAACACGCTCGCGGCCTTCGCGGTTGAGCGCTGACGCAGTTAAGACCTCTAGGAATCCAATCTCCAGCAGATCCCTGCACGACTGATGGCGGTTCTCTGACGTCCGTCAACAGGCTAGAAGCACCGAAACCAAGCTGTAGGCTGGTGGCATTTCTCTTCGGCTAAGCCGAGGATTTGGGAATCCGACTCTGGGGCTTCCACTAGAACCGGCCATACACATCGACCTCGGTCGAAGTGCCGATATAGACCTTGCCGTTGGCGATGGCCGATTGCGACGCGGCATCATTGAGGCGATGGACGATCCGCTCAGCAGTGGACGATTTTTTCGCGGTGGTGAGTGACGCGGCGGGTGGCGTTGCGCGTATCGACCACGAGCTTGGCCGAGTCGACGATAACGTTGTAATCGTAGCTCGAATGGTCGGTGGCGATCAGGACGCAGTCGTAACTCGATAGCGCGGCGGGCGTCATCTCAACCGATCGCAGATTCGAGAAGTCGTAGTGGCGCATTTTATACAGGGCGGGAAAATAGGGGTCGTTGTAATCGACGCGCGCCCCGCGCTGCGTGAGCAGCTCGAGAAGTTTCAGCGAAGGCGATTCGCGTGGGTCATCCACGTCTTTCTTGTACGCAATCCCCAGAAGCAGGATGCGCGATCCCTTTAGACTTTTCTCCCGATCGTTCAGTGCTTCGGCCACCGCCTGCACCACGTGGTAGGGCATCGAGGTGTTGATTTCGCCGGCCAGCTCGATGAACCGCGTTGCGAAATCATATTCGCGCGCCTTCCAGGAAAGATAGTAAGGGTCGACGGGGATGCAGTGGCCGCCGAGGCCCGGTCCCGGATAAAACGGCATGAAGCCGAAAGGCTTCGTTGCGGCGCTGTCGATCACTTCCCAGATGTCGATACCCATTCGCAGAGTGAGCAGTTTCAGTTCATTCACCAGGGCGATATTCACGCAGCGGAAGATATTCTCAAGCAATTTGGCCATTTCCGCCGTGCGGGTGGAGGTGACGGGGACAACGCGTGAGACAATCTGGGAGTAGAGGGCCACGGCCGCTCGGCCGCTCGGCGGATTGGTGCCGCCGACGATTTTGGGAATCTGCGCGAGCCCGAACTGTTTGTTGCCCGGATCTTCGCGCTCCGGCGAAAAGGCCAAGTAGAAATCCGTTGCGATGTTTTCTGCTGCCGCGCCGTGGGCAATCGGGCACTTCAATCCGTCGCGGGCTAGAATCGGCAGCACGAGCTCTTCGGTTGTTCCCGGGTAGGTCGTGCTCTCGAGGATAATGAGCTGGCCGGGCTGGAGGTTCGGGGCAATCGAGAGCGCCGTCTGCTCGACGTAGCTCAAATCCGGCTCGCGGCGCTCGTCGAGCGGCGTCGGCACGCAGATCAACACAGCATCCATTTCGCGCAGCCGGGCAAAGTCGGTGCTGGCGTCAAACTGCTTTGCGGCGATGTGCTCCTTGATCTTCGGCGCCGGGATGTGCTGGATGTAACTCTCGCCGGCGTTGAGTTTTTTTACTTTTGCCGGATCAGTGTCGAATCCGGTGACGCGCTGGCCGGTTTCGGCAAAGCGCAACGCCAATGGCAACCCCACATAGCCGCATCCAATGATTCCAATGCGGATTCCCTTGCCGCCGAAAAATTCCGGTTTGCGATCAGTTCCCATGAGGATTTCAGTTCCGTCCTTTTTCTGCTCAGTGTGATCATCGCGTCAAATCGATCCAAGCGAATATAACAAGAATCGTTGTCGGGACAAAGGCGAGAGGCCAAAGGGCCATTGCATTCGATACGCCGAACTGCAGCGGGCTTCGGCGGAAGACAAGTCTTGAGTTGGTTATGGCCGCCGACGGCGGGAAGACCGCAGCGGAATCCACTTCTCGGGCGCAAGGAGCGCCACCAGCTCTCGCCCTTCTTCAACGCTAAGGATTGCGAAGCCCAGCGGGCTGTCGGCAGATTCTGCCTCGGCCGGGCTCAAGACCGTTAGAATTCCAAGCCGCCCTTGAGCACAGCGGAACGCGAAGGCGGCTGCCGCGTCCTTGGATGCATCCCATTCCTGAAGCTGCAGAAGATCCCGCCAGCGGCGCTTTCCGAGGAAGCTGAAGAATTCTTGTGAGCGTTGCTGGCTGTGGGACTGCTCCTCCGTCACAACCGTGGCGAGCAGGGCATAGTAGTGATTTTGAAAACCCCCATCACAGATGGGGCAGCCATCCAGGATGCGCCGAAGTTCCCGCGCGACGACGCGTTGCGGCGATTCAGCGCTCGTTTGCGGGTCTTGTTCTTTGCCCTTCAGTAGTGTGCGAGCAAGCCTCAGGATGGTATTCGCGGGATTCAAGACTGTCCTCTGGCGGTTCTGCCTATTCCCCTTCGGCATCTTCCCGGCAAGCCTCGGCAAGCTGGCGGACGTGACTGTGGTCTCGCGCGTGGTTTGCGTTGGTCCGAGGAAACCGCGGCGCTGGGTGCGAGGCGATAAGCGAATGCTGTCATGGCTCAGTTAGGAGAGGACCGCGCCAAGATGCTCCGGATTTCGTCGGCTTGACTGAAGTTTGGACTGATTTGCAGCGCCCTCTGCAGGTGCCGTTTCGCCTGAGGGAGATTATCTGTTTTTGCATAGGCCATTCCCAGGTGATATTGATAGGTAGCATTGTCCGGGACTTTTTCGACCATCGGTCTCAACAAACCAATTGCTGAATTGTAGCTTCCGATCTGGTAGTACGCCCACGCCAATGTGTCGGCAGTACTCGGTGAATCCGGCAAGCCCTTTCGAGCCGTCTGCGCCAGGGCTAGCGCCAAGTTCTTGTCTCCATTATGCTGCAGCATGAGGTATGCCAGATTATTCGCCGCCAGGGGCTGGTCGGGTCGGATATCGAGCACTTTCTGATACAGCTGCTCGGCATGCTGCCAGTTTCCGCGCGTTTCCTCGAGACTGGCCATCGCTGCGTAAAAACGGATGTCTCGCGGGTTCTGATTCACGGCGGTCTGATAAGTCGCAAGCGCCTGATCCATCGCCCCGTGGCCCGATTGAATTTCTCCGAGCAAAAGGGCAGCGTCGCCGTTGGCTTTGTTAATCTGGATTGCTTTCTCGAGGGCAGTTTCCGCATTGGCAGGATCGTGGCTGTCAAACAGCAGGCGTCCGAGAAGGAAGTAATAATCGGAATCATCCGGTGCTCGAGCGATCTGCGCCCGTACCCGTTCGATTGCTCTAGCCGGTTGCTTCTGCGCGAAGTCTATTCGCACAAGGTCCTGCAGGGCGCCGGGAGTGCTCGGGTTTCGATCCAGAGCCTGTTCGTAGAGCTTCTCTGCGTCCGCGTAGCGTTTTTGAGCAAATCTCAAGTTACCAAGTTGAGTGTACGGAGCAGGTGCCTGGGGCGCGAGCTGAATCGCCTTCTGAAGGTCCGTCTCTGCCGGCGCGTATTCCTTCCGGCTCAGCAGGGCAATTGCCTGCATCACATACCCATCCGCGGAAGATGGTTGGAGGCGAACTACCTGGCTCGCGCTTTCTTTTAGGAGCCCGGCGTCCCCGGTGTGCATCGCCGCATCCCCGAGAGCTCGGTACGCGTCAACGAGGGTGGGCTGTCGCCGCGTCGCTTCGTTCCATTGAGCGATTGCCTGGGTCCAGTCCCCCGTCTTGCTGAAGGCCACGCCGAGGTGATAATGCGCCAGAGCGTTTTCGGGCGCACTCTTGACGGCTGCTTGAAGAACCTGGACCGCGTCGTTCGCTCGATTCGAAGCATTCAAGATCTGACCCTTCAGGATAAGGCCATCGACGTCGCCCGAATTCGGGTTGAGGATCTCCGCATCCACTTTTGTTGCTTGATCCAATTGGTTCTTATAGATGAGCACCTGAACGAGGGACTTTTTCACGGCCATATCTTTCGGATGCTGCTGTGAGATGGCCTCGAACTCGGGAAGCGCCTTGTCCCAATCTCCCTGCGACACATAGAAATCGGCCAGCATTCGATATCCGCTTGGATCGTCCTTGAGATCGTTTTTCGCCTGGGTCATGACTTGCTCGGCCTCGCCTTTTTTCCCTTGTGCCAGAAATAAAGCTGCCAGGATCGCGCGAGGAAGGGATTCCTTGGGTGTCGCCGCGATCGCTTGGCGGAGCGTCTTCTCGCCATCGTCCCAGCGATGTTCCTCTTGGTAGAGAGCCGCGAGCGCAATCGAAGCGGAAACCAGATGAGGATCAATCGAAAGGGCCTTCTGATAATTCTGTTCGGCGGCCGTCGAATCTTTTAACCTCGCCTGCAGGAAAGCGAGGTCCAGATAGAGAGGTGCTCGATCCGGAGCCGCCTGGATCGCCCTTTTTGCTTCCTCGAGGGCCGAAGGCAACTGGCCCGTGGAAACGTCGCATTTCGCTCGCAGGATGAGTGCGTCCGCATCGTTCGGATTCTTTTTGAGAAGCTGATCGGCGCGATCCCGCGCCTCTTGTGGTTTGCCTGCTTCCACCAGGAGGTTGCCCAAGTCAATTTGAGCGCTTCGGTTTTCAGGATCGAGTGAGACCGCGCTCATCAGTTCCGCATAAGCGCTGGTCCAGGCGCGTTCCCTCAGGTAGCACAGCGCCAGTTGGTAGTGGGCCTGTGCAAAGCGGGGATCCTTTTGAATTGCGTTTTGGAATTGGATGCCCGCTTCCCGGTATTTCTGCTGCTGGAAGTAGCGCTGGCCACTCTCGAAATATTTCTGCTTCAAAACATTGGGATCCCGAGTGCAGCCGGCCAGGGCCGCCGCAACCAGCAGAAGCAGTGAACCGGTGCGTGAGTTCCTCAAGAGGGTATTGCTCCGACAATGCCTTCAGGAGCTGGCCATTCCATGAAATCGCTCTAAGGGAGCGGCCTATTGCCGCGTACTCTCTTCAGCCGGAATCGAGCGAAAGCCGAACAGCGTTCGACGAACGCTCAAACTTCCGTGCCTCTACGTTGATAACAAAGCAGGATTAGATCCGCCCGGCGTCGAACGCCGAACTTGGCCAGGAGATTCGACACGTGGAACTTCACCGTTCGTTCAGAGATATTCAGTTTATTGCCCACTTCCTTATTCGCAAGATTTTGCAGCAAGCCCTCTAACACCTCCTGTTCGCGACGACTCAGCTCCGTCGATTTCCCGGTCTTCAGGCGTTGGCCCTGAGTGCTGGTAAGGATCGAGTCTACGAAGCGCGCGAGCAACGGCCGGGGAACCCAGAATCCTCCTCCGGCAACCAGCGGAAGCGCCCGCGGCAATTGTTCCCTCGCCTCCGCATAGGTCAGCAACCCCTTGACTCCGAGGCGAAGCAGCGAGTGACTGTCGGATTCGTTGTACTTGTGGTCGACGACCAGAAGCCGAGCGGACGGAAAGCGCTCCAGGATGTTGGTAAGCAGCGCGACCGCGGACTGGCGCCCTCCGTGTGCATCAACGACATAGACGGAGGCTCGCGGCACTGGCAGTTTGCGCAAGTCGGGAGCAAGGTTCGTTTCCAGCAGCCGCGACTGCAAATGGAAATTGCTATCCGGAAGGAGGCTTCGAAATTCCTCCAAGACCATGGGGTGCGGCGAAAGAATGCACACACGAAGCCGTCTGGCTGCGCTCGATTTGCCCATGTTGAGCAGGCTAACTCATTTGAATCTGCCCGGCAAGGAGGTCGGCGACTTCCAACGTTTACTGATTCATCGCAGGCTCTATTTCTTTGCCTCGCTCTCGATCTCATTCGAAAATTCCTTCGCTTTCGAGGACACGGTAAACGACGGTAGGTGGCTCGCTGCGAAGCATGGTTCCTGGCGAAATCGGTTTGAGTTCAGATCACCTGGCCGCGAATGACCTGAGATCGGTGAGCCGGAACGAGGGCGGGACGTCAGGCGAAGAATTTTCAGGGTGCGTGAAGTTTCTACATGAATCCCCGTATCTTTCGGTTGCCATCACTGTATATTTGCTGTAGTTGGAGTACTTATTGACATCAGCTTTGGCAGCGTAACTGCCAACCCTGTCAAGTCCGGCCCCCGGGGGCATTGCGAGCTTGGGATCTCCAAGAGTAAACAGGTTTCTGTCCTTCTCAAGAACACCTCCCGAATCGCCACTTTACAACTGATTGGTGCTTTTAAACGAAAGCTTCGCCGAATCCAGCCCGGGCAAGCAGACGAAGGGGCTCACAGTGAAAAAGGTTCGTCTACTTCCGAAGTTGGTGTCACGGGAAAAGAAGCGGGATATCGGTGAATCCAACCTTTTTGTTTTCTGCGACAAGGCGACGGGCGTCGTACAATTTCACGCTCGGCCCAACGTGGGCTCAGATCTGGAGCGGACGGCGAGTTTGCTCGCCATGCAGTGTCTCGTTCGTGGAAAAGCCCCGGGCGATTTCATGGTGCTGGTTCCCGCTGAGAAGTCGCGGGTCGCCCACCTGATTTCCCGCGCGCAAGAACTTCTGGATGTCGGGAGGACTGCCGCCTGCCCCGCATCGCTTAGTCGCCGCCAGCAAGAAGTACTCCACGCGGTGCTTTGCAACCGCTCCAATAAGGAAATCGCGACAAAGCTCAATATCTCCGAGCGAACAGTGAAATTCCATGTCTCGGCCCTCTTGGCCAAGTTCGGGGTTGAGACGCGATCTGAGCTGGCTCGAAGGGCAGCGGGGATGCTGCAGCCAGTTGTTCTCCTCGAAGAGCCAACGGTCCTTGGGCCACCGTCAGGTGATGAAACGAATCAAGTCCCGGACTCGATGGTGATGGACACCACTGTGCCTGCGACTGGCGAGGCAAACGTCGGGCGCTTGCCCCGGCGGGCGCTGTCTGCCTAAGAGCTCGGAGTTCCCTTCGCTCAGGAATTGCAGCGATTCCCTGTCGGCTCCCAGCTAGCGGTTTCTGGATGCTTCTCATTTGAGCGATCCAGAAGTCACTATGGACACAGTGTCGCCTTTCGGCCCTTGAACCCCGCCCAAGACGAAGAGTACTCGTCTTGGATGTGAAAGTTTCTGCGCACAAGTGGCTGGATTTCGGTCACTGCGCATACACCACTTTCGTAGCGCCTTTGTTTTCACCGGAGGAGTTGGTAAACGCGTTGCTCTCGACGAGTGGATCGCGTCATCCATAGCGAAGGGACTTCCTCTGTCCCGTCGGCTTGCGTACGGAGATACCCGTGAAACGATTCCTAGTCATTATAGTATTACTAGTTTCGGTGCTGACGATCCCAGCGCCCTCGGCAAATGCCGACTCAGCCAGTTGTGCGGCTGGATCGTTCAACCTGCACCCCGAACGCGGGTTCACATGTACCGCGGAGAACTTCCGATTCGACCGCTTTTCCCTCGAGAATGATCATCACTTCACTGCGATCACACTGCGCGGCCTTCGACCGGACGATCAGGAGTCCGCGAGGAAACTCATCCTTGCAGAATTCGCTGACTGGTCTCGCCGCGACACAGATCGTGAGGACCCAGATAACACACCTGGGCTTTTTGCCTCAACGCGTCCGCCCGTGTGGGCACAAGCTGCAGATGGTGTCGCTGCGCCAGAACCAGCAAGCTTGTTTTTGTTTGGCATGGGGCTGCTGAGTGTGGTGGGTTTGCGTAGACTGTTTCGGTAATCACATTCCTTTGTGGCGGCCTTGACCGCTGCCGCTTCGGTAGGCGCCTGGAGGCCGATCATGACCATACGCGGCAAGCGCCCCGCTCATTGGAATCGAGACTGACCGCGGACAAGGAAGGACCGCAGATTTCTCTTCCGCACTAGCTTGTTACCTCGTCTCGCTTTTGCTTGGGCCTTTGCCCGGCTTTTGTCGGTACGGCGGCAGCGCCAGCGGAAACGCCCCGCTAGATAGTGTGGTAACCTGCGGTGAGTCCCCCGGGGCTCCGAGGCGACGCGAAACCAGCAGCCTCAAGGAGAATCGAGTCGTGTGCGGAATTGTCGGCTATATCGGACCGAAGCCTGTCGTGCCTCTGATTCTGGATGGCCTGAAGCATCTCGAATACCGTGGTTATGACTCAGCGGGAATCGCGGTCGTTGGGCGGAACGGCAAGTTGGAAATCCGCCGCGCCTCGGGCAAGCTGCACAATCTGGAAGACGCCCTGCGCAATACTCCACTCGAGGGCGTCTACGGCATGGGGCACACTCGCTGGGCCACGCACGGCCGCCCGACCGAAGAGAACGCCCATCCGCACCGGGATTGCACCGGCGAAGTGGTGGTGGTGCACAACGGCATCATCGAGAACTACCTGGAATTGAAGCACCAGCTTGCGCGGGAAGGTCACAAGTTCATAACCGAAACGGATACCGAAGTGATCGCTCACCTCATCGAGAAATACTCAACCAGTGGGCCGTTGGAAGACGCGGTGTTGAAGACCGTGAAGCAGCTCTCCGGGGTTTTTGCTCTGGTCGTGATCTCGACGCGTGATCCCAACAAGATCGTTGCCGTGCGCATGGGTCCGCCGGCCGTCGTGGGTCTGGGGCAAGACGAGTACTTCGTTGCCAGTGACATTCCGGCTCTGCTCGCCCACACTCGCGACGTCTTCTTTCTCGGCGATGGCGATGTCGCCGTGATCACGCCGCAGGGTGTGCGCCTGATCGATTTTGACGGTCGCCGCGTCGAACGTCCCATCCAGCACATTTCCTGGGACCCCATCATGGCCGAAAAGGGCGGCTACAAGCACTTCATGCAGAAGGAAATCTTCGAACAGCCGCGCGCTGTCCGCGACACGTTGCTCGGCCGCATTTCGCTCGATACCGGCAAGGTCTTCCTGGACCAGATGGAAATCACCGAGAAGGAATTCCAGCAATTCCGCCAAATCAAAATCATCGCCTGTGGGACGAGCTGGCACGCCGGGCAGGCCGGAAAATTCATGATTGAACGCCTGGCGCACGTGCCGGTCGAAGTTGATTATGGAAGCGAGTTTCGCTATCGCGACCCCATCTTGGACGATAAAACCCTGGTCATCGCCATCAGCCAATCAGGCGAAACCGCCGACACGCTCGCCGCCGTCCGGGAAGCGCGACAAAAGGGCGCCAGGATATTGGGCATCTGCAATGTGGTTGGCTCGATGCTCACTCGCGAATCGAACGGGACGATCTACACGCACGCGGGTCCCGAGATCGGCGTTGCCTCGACAAAAGCTTTTACCGGCCAGCTCACTGCCATGATTCTGATTGCCCTCTATCTCGGGCAAGTGCGCGGCACGCTGCCGGAAGAAAAAGCGCGCGCTCTCATGCAGGAGCTTTCGTGCATCCCTCACAAGATGGAATGGATCCTTCAGCGCGATGCGGAATATGAAGAGCTGGCGCGCCAGTTCTTCCGCCACACCGACTTTCTCTATCTCGGCCGTGGAATCCACTACCCGATCGCGCTCGAAGGCGCATTGAAGCTGAAAGAAATCTCCTACATCCACGCCGAGGGCTATCCCGCCGGCGAAATGAAGCACGGGCCCAACGCCTTGATCGACGAAAACCTGCCGGTCGTAGTGATCGCAACGCGCGACGAAAACGATCCCTCCTCGATGACCCGCTATGAGAAGAGCGTATCCAACATCCAGGAAGTGAAGGCGCGCGATGGCATCGTGATCTCGATCGTTACCGAAGGCGATCGGGTGGCTCGGGAAGTTTCTGACCATATCCTGGAAATTCCGCCCGCGCCCGAATTGCTCGCCCCACTTCTCGAGATCGTTCCCCTGCAGCTCTTGGCCTATCACATCGCCGTGCGGCGCGGCTGCGACGTCGACCAGCCGCGAAACCTCGCCAAGTCAGTTACTGTGGAGTGAGGCCTTTTCACCGGACAGTGCCGCGGCTTCCCAGCCGCTTCCTCGCCGCGGCCTCTGGCGCTCAGTTACGCCGCAACCGGGAAAGGGTGGTGCACTGCTTGGCGCCGCAGGCGTGCAAGCCGCGCCCGTAGCTGCCCGGCGTCCATTCCGGCCGACTCGCAGACCATCGGGAAATCTCTGTCATCGCCGAAGAGATATTGTTCGGCTTCGCGCTTGTTGCGCAACGGCCCGGATAGCCAGTCCTGAATCGTACTCACGAGCACCGCCTGCCAGAGGCGAGCCTCGGGTACGGACTCTTGCGCGCTCATCGACGGCCTGCTTTTTCTGATCATCGCCTTCCCCCGTTGGTCCGCGGCCGGATAGCGGCACCTGATTTCCTTGGCGGCGTGCAAAGGCCGGGCCAAGTCCGCCACCGGGGCGGCTTTTTCTTGGCGACATGTGTTTTCTTAGTGACGTCCGAATGTTCTGAAAACACAAGATTTACTTCGGACGGAAGGCTTCGGTCGCAGGTTATCGTGTCGCACCGAGGTAGGACACAAGCGCAACTGGGAAAATTGTTCCAGTCCCAATCAGTTTTGCACGTTAAGGGGCCCGGGCTCCCTCACGCCGCCACGACAGTTCACCCCGCTTTTTCTCCTTTGTCCGAGGTTGCGGGGCCTGCGGATATTCACCATCGTTATGCGTCATCCGTGATGCAACGCACCTCGAACTTACGACTTCTCGAGCTGCACGTCGCGTTCATTTAGTTCAGTAGCTGGAAGGACTTCTTAGGAGGGGGCCAGCGGCGAGCCCAGTGCAGCGGTTGTCTTGGGACTTTACTCGAGCAACGCCGCACCAGGTAACGGGAGCGGCTTCCTTCGGCTTTAGCACGAAGCAAATCGCGGCCAGGAACTAAGGATCCGACGTGCCGTCTCGACGTCGTAGGTGTGGATAGCCTGGAAGGTGCCCCACCTGGATCGCCCTCACATTCGACATTATCTTTGATCTCTTACAAGCCGAAGTCCATGAGCGCGTCGCAGGCTTCGATCGAGGTGTTTACCCGGCCCGAATACCCCGGGCTTCGGTTAGGTCGCGTTCAGGTTCGCGACTGCGTTCTGGAAGACGCCGTTGATCGCACCCGCGAGCGCGCTCAGCGAACCGATCGCGGCCAGGACCAGCAGAACCAGCAGAAGGGCATATTCTGTCAGGTCTTGACCTTCTTCTTCCCTCCAAAGTTTTTTAACTAACTGCTTCATGTCGGCGCCTCCGAAAACGCTCCTGCGGATTCCTTGGGAATCGAACATGGCCGGGTGGCAAAGACAAACCCTGCTAACACCGAGCAATTGGCTCGCCGACGCGAATGATTTCCACCATACCGGTGCAAGAACCAACTGCAAGTGTTTGTGTCAATTGGAGGGCCTCTCACTCAGATCGCTTGGCCTCCCTGGTACAATTCCTGAAACGAATTCCACATATGTTGCAGAACATTTCTCACGCGGCCGAACTCGTAATCGAGCTGTCCTCTTGAAACGTACTGAGAAGTCTATTACGCACGAACGGATCGCTTGTCGAATTTCGGACCGGAAACGGAATCCTTTGAGGAGACCGCAGACTTGCACCGCCCCTCTTGATTCACGGGGAGCTAGTCGCGGCGGCCAAACGAGTGATATTCAAAACCCAGAGATTTCATTTTTTCGGGGCTCAGAAAATTTCGACCGTCAATGATTAAGGGCCTTGCCATCTCCTTACAGATTCGATCCCACGCAAGTTCACGAAACTCATCCCACTCTGTCGCGATGATGGCGGCGTCCGCATCCTTAACTGTTTCATAGGGGTTCGTGGCGAGGGAAGCCCCGGGAAGTAAACCTCGGGCTTTGTCCATCGCCTGTGGATCATAGGCGTGCACATTTGCGCCTTCCGTTAAGAGTCGCCGGGCCAGTTCAACCGCAGGTGCAAAGCGGATATCGTCTGTATTCGGTTTGAATGCCAGACCAAGGATAGCGATCCGTTTGCCCTTGATTACCCAAAGGGCCTTGCGAGTCTTTTCCAACAAGAGGTCAATGCGGCGGCGATTGATCTGTTCCGCCTCTTTCAACAAGCCGAAGTCGACTCCAACTCGTTCTGCGAGATGAATAAAGGCTTGAATATCTTTGGGAAGACAGAAACCGCCAAACCCAAGGCCGGCGTTCAGGAACGAACGACCAATCCTGGGATCTAGTCCCACTGCCGCGGTCACTTCCTGGACATCAGCATCGAGCTGTTCGCAGAGGTCCGCGAGCGCATTGGCGTAGGAAATCTTGAGCGCCAGGAATGAGTTTGAGGCGTGCTTAATGAGTTCTGCGCTGTTGACGGTGGTCACCACAAACGGGGGTGTACCGGTCTGGGGGCACGCCTTATCATGCGCAGGACAATTGAAACTCTTCTCCAGGATCGGCCGATAGAGCTCCCGCAGCTCCCGGGCCGTAGACTCCTGGTCTACCCCGACTACAATCCGATCCGGATGAAGGAAATCTGTGACCGCAGTGCCTTCTCGCAGAAATTCAGGATTCGAGGCAACTCGGAAACTCACGCCCGACTTCCGGCTGTAAACGGTGAGGGCGCGGTTTAGTTCCTGCCCGGTTCGCGCCGGGACGGTGCTTTTTTCGATCACGAGTTTTGGCCCGCCTCCTTCGGTCGCGATCATCCGCGCTACGCTGTCGATGGCGCTGAGGTCGGCGTCGCCGCTCTCCAATGGGGGCGTCCCGACACAAATAAAGACGGCCTCGCTCGAACGAACAGCCGCGCCGGAATCATCGAGGAACTGTAAACGGCGCTCTCGGCAGTTTTTCTCCACTAAAGTGTCCAGGTAAGGCTCGTAAATCGGCAGCTTGCCAGTCTGCAGAGTTTGAATCTTCGATCGATCGTTGTCGGTGCAGAACACTTCGTGTCCGATCTCGGCGAGGCACGCTCCCGTCACCAGCCCAACGTATCCACATCCAATCACCGAAATTCGCAAGAGCGATGTCTCCTTCTTAGGTTCAACGTGATCATGCCGGGGAAACCCCTAGAATACCGAATCGGGCACACGGCGGCAATTCTCATGTATCCACATGTTCGGCTTAATCACCTAGCGAGACAGCGGGTGCGATTCGGCTTCTTGTCCTTCCGCTTCTCATTGTTTTATCAGCATGAAGCTTCCGGCGACGAGCGCGTCGGCGCCTGAGCAGAAATAGCTCCGAACGGCGTCGCGCGGCGCAATGACCAGCGGTTCCCCGAACAGGTTAAAAGACGTGTTGACAAGTATGGGAGCGATCCCTTTCACTTTGAATCGCTTGAGGAGTTTCCAGAACAGCGGATTCTCCTCAAATGTCACAATGTGCAGGCGCACGAGATTGTCCTTCAGAAGGAATCCCGGTGGGAGTGCGTCCAGCAACTTGCGTCCCTTTTCCGTTGCGACTGCCATCGTCGTCAGGAAGCAGCCATTCCTCGAACAATCGAAATAGTCGGAGCAATCATCCTCCGGGATCGATAGCGCAAACGGCCGGAACGGCTCGCGGTGCTTGATGTAGTCATTCAGGTTCTCCGTTACGTACGGGGCCCACGGCGACGCCAGCAGGCTGCGGTTGCCGAGGGCGCGCGGCCCGAATTCGGCCGGGCCCTGATACCACGCGACAATCTTGCCCGCATGAAGAAGTCGCAGCGTCTCTTCGATCTTGCGATCCTCGGTATCGCACCACCGGTAGACCGCCTTGCAGTTGTCGAGCACCTGCTTGATCGCTTCATTGGAATACGCTGGCCCCCAGTAGAGATTCGACATCCGCTTGACGCGCTGCCGGTTCAGTCTCTGATGCCACATCAGCCATACTGCCCCGAGTGACGTGCCTTCGTTCCCGGCGGCGGGCTGGACGAATATTTTTTCGAATCCGGTGTTTTTCTCGACGGCAGCGACAAGCAGCGGGTTCAGGAACAGCCCGCCGGCAAGACACAGGTAGCGAGTTGCCGTTTGACGTCGGAGAGACTCGAGCCATTCACTCGTCACGACAGCGCACGAATTCTGGAGGCTACTTGCAATGTTTGCCCGGAGAGGGTCAGCCAGGTGCGCCTCCGATTCCCGCACGATTCCCAGCCGCCGGTAGAATTCATCCGTGAAGGAAAGCTCTCCACCGAAGCTGCGGTCGAAATACCTGGCGTTCAGGCGCGGTGGCCCATGAGGTGTGCGCCTCAGCATCTCAAGGAACAGATCGATGAAGACGGGGTCGCCCGCGAGGCTCAGCCATTGCGTCTTGTGTTCATCGCCATGCGGGCGAAAGCCCAGAAGTCTCGTGACCTGCGTATAGACCCAGGCAAGCGAATGTGGGGACGGAACGGAGGCGAGTTCGCGGACGCGTGTGCCTTCCCCAAGTCCCACGATGCCCGCGCGGCCGTCGCCCTGCTCGTCGAGAGTCACGATCAGCGCGCGGTCGAACGGCGAGGCATAGTAGGCGCTGGCCGCGTGGCAGAGATGATGGTCGAATTCTTCGATTCGGCCCGGGGGCTCCCCGGCTATAGCGCGCAGGATGCGAAGATTATTTAGTTCGCTGCCCAGTTCGCCGAAGGCTTTGTTCAAGTGGTAGCCGCTGGAAGCCAGAGCGAACGGTGCAAGGCGCGCGCGGAGCAGCGTCTTTCGACTCCATGCCCGCGCGGGCCGGCTCGCAATCGCGACTCGTTCCACGTCGCGCCAAACAGCCCCCGCGCGGTCCAGGCAGAATTGCATTGCCGCACGAGGAATGCCTTGGATCGAGCGCGTTCGCGCGAGCTTTCCTTCCTCAATGGCCGCGACGATACCGTTATCGCCCAGCAGCGCTGCGGCCGGATCATGCCCCATCGCCGATATGCCGAGGATGCACATTGCTGGCTGCCTTATATTAGTCTCCCGGGCCGAATCCTCGTAGCGTGGGCCCAGTCAGGTTCGAACGCAGGACCCTCGGCGAACCGTTAGACCCTGTTTAGATGGGGATCGCTGCGCCAACGGGCAGACGGGGTAAAGAAAAATTAATACTGTTTTCAGGTATCTGATTTTGGTAATGACATAACTTTCGTCGGGGCGGTTTGGTCCGCTGCTCCCGGCCACTGTTGAGCAACATCGGTCCAGAGCAAAGTGCCCAAGGGAGGGAAACAGAACATGGGGCATAACCGAGACAAAGATAGGTGGGCAACGAACAGCGGCGCGACGCTGACCCGGCGCAGCCTGTTCGAGCTCGCCGGCCTGACCATCGCAACTGCGGCGCTTCCGCGCGGGGTGGCGATGGCCAAGCCATCCGCCAGTTCGGCCAATGCCGCGCCAAGCGAGGACTCAGTCATGGAAAAGCTCAGCACTTACATGAGCGAAGCCAACGGCCGCGCGCTGCCCGACGAGGTGGTCGAGAGGGCAAAACAACACATCCTTGACACCTGGGCCGCGATGATCTCGGGTTCCGAGTTACCGCCTGGGCGCGCCGCGCTTCGGTTCGCCCGTGCCTATGGTGGCAAGGAGGTCTCGACGGTGGTTGCCTCGAACATCCTCTGCGGTCCCATCGAGGCGGCACTGACGAACGGGGTGCTGGCTCACGCCGACGAGACCGACGACTCGCACGGCGCGTCCCATGCGCATCCTGGCTGCGCTGTCGTTCCTGCGGCGTTGGCCGCTGGGGAGCAGTTTGGGATCAGCGGGACACACTTCCTGCGCGCTGTGACGCTCGGCTACGACGTTGGATCGCGCTTCACCATGACCCTGGGCGGGGAGCGCTATGAGAACGAAAGTCACCGGAGCACGCACAGCATCGCGACGATCTTCGGCGCCGCAGCGGCCGCTGGCTGCACTGCCAGC
>JBARRP010000246.1:0-21624 GCA_049644285.1 Candidatus Acidiferrales bacterium
TCGCTGGGCCATCCGCTGTGCTAAGAGATTTAGACCGTCAGTGGGGTATAGAAAGTTCACATCGCAGCCCGTAGACTGAGGCGACGCGTGGTCGAACGCACCCTCGACTGTCATCCAGATATTCACAGGGGACTTCGACTCATCCTGAGGTGCTAGTCCTTGCCACAGCCCGGCCGTATATAAATCGTGGAATGGACCGAAAAAGATATCGTAAAGCGTCGGACCAAAACAGGCCAGCAGCCAGTCAGCCATCGTAGTCACAGAGCTGCTATGGCATTGGGCATCTACCATCTCTTCCGATACCTGCCTTGCGACCGACGATCCGAGATAGCCCAGATGGCTTTGAATGGGATAGGGAACACGGAGTCCTTCATAAGGGAAAAAAACTGCGGCTTTTCGCGAATACGATTTGAAAGTGGTAAGGGACCGAACGAAGTCCACTACCAGCGGATCGCCACCCCACAGCCAGTGGCCCCCACCGATTTCAAAGCGATAAGCATCGCCGTCTCGTGGCGCCTGGTGAAGGCGCTCCCCGGAACCCGGGACCACATAATATGAAGCACAAATTCCCCCGGGTGTTTCGGCCATCTCATACACTGGCAGTCCGGAAACGAGACCGCTCGCCAGGCCAGTTACGCCGCCCCCTATAATTAATGTTCCTCTGTGTGACACGCGATTTTCTCTCGCCGGTGCGAGGAGGAGCGAGAATCATGAGCACCTGTTCGCCTACGCTCCGGCCGTTTCTACGTCTACTCAAGCCCAACTGCGATTTCCGTCAGAGGCTGTCCCTTCTATGCAATCAAGAGTGCACCGGACGATTTGTAATTTCGGACAGCGACCTTGCCACTGCCATAGGCGCACGCGCCAATCCTGCCCCATTGCGACAACATTAGCCATGTGCTGATGCGCGAGCTTGAGTGTCAGAACTGAAAACGGCAACTCATCACAACGCAGTAGGGAAGTCGTCTCTCCCCGAGTGGGCGACAAGTCGACGTCGAAACGTTCCAAGCTGATGCCAACCTCTCGGCGGGCAAGCGCAAACAATGCGAGGTCCCCAGACTGCGACAAATGGAAGCAAAAACCGTTCGTGCGGCAATCAGATGCCAGTGCTAGTTTCCGGAATGAGCCGCGACAGAACCGCAAATGAGCAGGCTCTTGAGACAGATACCGTGCCAGGATATCCCTCAGGATGCCCCGCGCCGCTATGAAGCGAGTGCGGGCCTTGCTACTCCGAAACCGTGCAGCACGGTCTCGTTCCTCAGGGCTGAGCGTCTCGTGGAGTGCATTCAGATGTGCTGTGGCCAGATCCAGCGCGGCACGCCAGACGTGCACCTCATCAACAGGCAATTCAAGCGGACCCGATGTCGCCAACCACAAAGGCGGAGAGGTTATTCCGAGTTCTTCGGTGCTGATCGCTGACTTCGCCCCCGCTTCTGGTCCAGTCACAGTGTGGCTGCTAGGGCTGGATGACCCACTCCGGTGGTTTGTTAGCGCGATGACTTCTTGCATGCTGGACTCTTTTGCTATCGGTAAGACACAGAGTGCAATTGGTCGGGATCCTGCGGTGCCACCTTCTCGGTATCGGCTGCGCGCCGGTTCGGGGCGGGTGCGGTTTCACCGAAACGCCTTGGTCTTTTCGGTACCAGGTCGGCTTCCTTCATTTTCTGGAGCAGGGCACCATAACTGATGCTTAAGGCAAGAGCGGTCGAGCGGCGATTCCATCCGTTGGCCTCGAGGACTCTTGTGATTATCCGGCGCTCGAGTTGCTTAGCCGCTTGCTGGGTGACTTTTTTCAACCGAATAGTCCTGCCGTGCGTTATCTCAGCCAGCGCGACTCTGAAGACTGAGAGCAGTTCGTCTTGCAGTTCCTGGGGAGCAATGAGATCGTCAAAGAGAACCTGTGGGCGAATGCTCACTGCTAAGCCTGACTCAGGGTCAAAACCCTGAACAACCTTTGCTGGATTTCCGGATACAATTGCCTTCGGAGGCACGTTGCGGGTAACGACGCTGCCAGCGCTGACCATAGCATTCGCTCCTATGGTTACGTTTGAAAGAATAGTGGCGCCCGAACCGATGGAGGCGCCCTGCTCCACAACGGTTGGCTTCACTTTCCAGTTTCTCGGGGTCTGCAGGTGTCCGTCTGGGGTCGCGGCATGCAGATAGGCATCCTTGATGAAAGTCACCCCATGGCCAATGGACACGTTGTCCTGAATGGTCACCCCTTCGCAGATAAAGGTATGGCTCGAGATTTTGCAGTTCTTACCAATCGTGGCGTTCTTTTGAATCTCGACAAACGCCCCGATCTTGGCGTTGTCACCGACTTCACACCCATAGAGATGAATAAACCTAGCTAGCGTGACGTTATCCCCTAGTCTCACGTCTGGCGCGATGCACCAGTGCTTCGCCATCGGGAACCTGCTCTGCCTCCGTGATTCCACGGCGGATCTGTTGCCTTGAGAATCCCGGGTCGCGAATTCTCGTCCCCCAGAGATGCTCGGCGGTGTGTCAGCCGGTTTCATCACTGAACCTTCATTCGAACTACCCTGGCCAACTACTCGGCATGTTCCTCGGCTCTCAATGTCCTTGATGCTGCTTTCGCGCGCGCCTTGTCGCTTGACCCAGTTGGCCGTCGAGGTGATTCCAACCTTGCCGGGCTTGCGGTTCTCCGGGAAAGGAATCTCAGCGGCATCAGTCGATGTCCAGGTCATGCTCGCAAAGAAAAACTCGTGTCCATGGCGGTAGGTGCGGAAAAAACCGCGCTATCGTTTCTGGCGCAGCGATCCAGCAGCGCTCGCCGCCCTCCTCCGTCACCGGCACTGGGGGTAGCAGGACGGTGATTTCTTTGCCCTTGTCCTCTTCCCACTTCTCTAGAAGTTGCTCCCTTCCTGGCGCATGGGGGCACGCGAGCGCATGGGAGCACGCGAGAAACTTTCCTCTATCCGTCGTGATCCGCACTGTCGCCCGGCCGGCAGTTTGCGCTCGATCAACACTGTCGCTGGCCACCCGCACCCGTAGAGGTATCGGCTTCGCTGTTCCAGTAAGTTCTTCGATAGGTCTTTCCATTTCATTTCGGCAGCGGCGTTGAAATCGTCTTAGGAGCGTGGCCAGAGTCATCACCGGTTTCCCTTTCAAAGACGGCTTCGTTTCAAGCTAGCATTTAATTCAATTTGCAAATCCGACGGTTCTGGGCCCGGCATGTGTGGATGCTGCTGCATAGCCAGAGCCGTGGACGCCGGACGGCTTCCCGTTCACTCTTTCGACCAAAAATGCATCCACTTCTACGGCAGCTGCCTCCCCCAGCATCTCTACGGAAAGAACCAGCCGATAAAGATTCTTCTTCCGTACCAGGATCCCTTGGATTCCCTCCAGAGGGCCGCATTTGACTCTCACCCACTCGCCGCATTTCAAGAAAGGATGTGGCTCGATGCGGGAACCGCTTTCGACAGCTCGTCGGACGGCCTCGATCTCGGCGGGAGGGATAGCGGCCGGCTGGCCGGCGTTTGATACGAGGGCATGTATCCCCGGTGTCGTCATGATGTCCAGACGGCGATCAAGACCTCCTTTGAGAAAGACATAGCAAGGAAAGAGTGGCAAAGAAAGCAGCTTGGTCCGATCCTTCCACCTGCTGGTGACTGGGTAGAGCGGGAGCAGGATCTCGAATCCCTTGATCGTGAGAATGCGAGCAACCGTTTTCTCATGCTGGTGGCGTGTGTAAATCGCATACCAGGCAAGCGAAGGATCATCGTTATAAACGGATGAGTTAGAGATCCCACAAATCATAGAGCTCCGCCCTGTGACTTACAGAAGGAGCCTCGCCCTGTAAGCCTCAAAAGAGATTGAACTAGCGCCGGCGTTGGCACTGCATTCGTCGCCTTTTCCAACTGCAGCCGAAGAACGTCTGCTGTCTGATGCCTCCGCTGCCCGGCGGCTCATGAATCGGCTGGAGGATTCAACGATAGAGTCTCTGAGGCTCAACCCTTGTAACGCTTGTCCCTGAGCCTGAGTTGCTCCTCCTATGTTGCTTCGTACCCGCTAGGATTTCCTCCACCACTGCTTTCATGGTTTTCGTGCAAGATGGCGCCCTGGGTCAGAACTGCAAAGCCGCCGCTTCGCTCACCTGCAGTAGTCTGGTCGACCCGAAGAACCCGTCCTGCGAGTTCCACGCGCAGGGCGCTCATTGCCTGAGGCAGCGCCACGAGAAAAATTCTGAGTTCGACATCAGCTCCCACTGGCGGACAATCAGGAGCAAAAACGAATGTTCCCGTTTCACTGATGTCACGACTGGTGCCTTCGCCCTGGCGCAGGTCGCCGTTCTCGCCTTTCCAACAGAATGAAACCCGTGCATGCACTGGATAGCGCATACTCTTTCGGGTCGGCTTCCGGGACCCTCCCACGCTGTCCTTCCGCGGACTCGATGCGAACCTCGCGTCAGCTCTGTGAGACGATTTTTTGCTTTGCGTTTTAGAACCACTCGCGAGCGAAGCTACGACGTCGGGCTTGAACGCACAAGAGCCGGAAAGTCACATTCTCGTTAAGCCGTTTGTGGACAGAGTTCTAGCCAGGACGGTTAGACTCATCTAGTGAGACTTCTGTACCCGAAGATGCCTTAGGTACAAATATCTACGCGTGATAGAGACAGAGGTTTCTTACGAGGCCCGCTGCGAACCACGCGATCCTGGGGCTCGGACCGTGAAAAGCTCCGGCTGACTGCCCAGACCAAGAGGCAAAGATCCACCGCGGTGGAAGGGTTTTGCAAGGGATGTCTCTGGTTCGTGAGCTGGTTCGTCTATCGGAGCAGTAGATTGACGAGCGCTATTCTCTGAGTCGACAATCGAAAGGGCGTTTTGGCCACGACTCTCGCCGCGGAAGCTACGGGAGGGCTCTTGACTATTGGGGCAGCAGGGACTGGGAACCCAATTCTTCTCGATAACCTTCGGAGATCCGACGCTCCTGTCTCTGGTTGTTCACGTAGACAGCCAGTTCAAGCCGAGTAGAGGTTCCTAGTTTGTTGAAAATCCGGAAGAGATAATTTCGCACTGTGTGCTCGCTCAGATTGAGCTGATGCGAGATCTCACGATTGGTCAAACCTTCGGCGACGAGATGAACGACGCTCTCCTCTCTCTTAGTCAAGAGATTTGAGCCGCCGACATTGCCCATCGAAGGCGGAGCAGTTTGGACCAGGAAGTCAATTAGATACAGCAGTTGATTGTTGTTAATCCATACTTGCCCCCGGTGCACGGCATAAATGCACTTACAGAGCGTCTCAAAAGGGTCCTCTCTACAGAAGATGCCATGGGCGCCCGCTCGAAAAGCTTCGATAACCGTGGCGTGTTTGCTGGCATCAATCAAAATGATCACCTTTGTCTTGGAGCCGGAAACCCATAATTCTCGCGCTGCCTTAAGACCCATGCTGGGTCCGTCTTTCAAGTCGGCGCTTATTACCGCGACTTCTGGCTGGATGTCCTGGATTGCTCTCCGGACTTCAAGAGAGTCAACAGCCAACGCACTTACTTCGATGGGGTAAGGGCTTTGCTTAAACGCACTAGCCATCAGTTGGCAGCCCATTCGGCTTATGTCAGCAACTAGAAGAGTGATGGCCGGGCCACCTTCGCGTACGTGCGCTCGCTTCGCGGCCCCGGATGATGAATGCGTTCGCGCCACTCGGATACTCCATTCCGTCGAGGGCGTTCATTCCATGAGCGACTCTTAGCATTGGCCTCGGGAGTGAGCAATTCCTACGCTCGTTCTTACGATCCTGGCTGACAAAATAACAGCCCGATCGGCCAGATCTAGGAGATGATCATGAACGTCATCGACGACATCATTCGCATCGGTCACCGTAGCCATCCGCACGCCGTTGGCTATTGTTCCTAGGGCCTGGGTTATCTAACTCTTAGGCAACAACTCGATAGGTTTAAATCGTCAACCGTTCCCAGTCGACCGCGAATCTGATTGGCGAAAATTGGGTAGCGTGGAGACGCGTAAACTTTCGAGCAGGCGCTCGAGATTTCCGGAACCGCTCGAGAACTTTTTCGGTTGATGCTCACGGCACCGAGGCTGGATGGGTGCCGAGCAGTCCACGGGTGCGCGATCAGTTTTCTATCGCTCGCGCCCGCGAAATTGTAAAAGGCTTCGATAGTACAATCGCTCGTCGGCTGTCAAGTGCCAAAGAACTTT
This sequence comes from Candidatus Acidiferrales bacterium, assembly GCA_049644285.1. Taxonomy (GTDB): domain Bacteria; phylum Acidobacteriota; class Terriglobia; order Acidiferrales; family UBA7541; genus CAVRXT01. Next base: position 6,178 of record JBARRP010000246.1, read on the forward strand.
GGACCTACTAGTAGTATCATGACTCCCCTGCTGACCCTGGGGCACCGCGTTAGTGAGGCACGGCGGTTTTCAAGTTTCCGACGAAGCTATCAAAACTTGTAACGGAGCCGGCATTTTATGCCCTTGAGAATGGGGAGCCTCGATTCTCAATTTGGCAATGTCGCGTCGAGAACCCGCGGCCCCATACGAGATCATGAAGCCATCGATAAGAATCACAATAAAGTGAACTCTCTAGGGGCGGCAAAGAGAACGTGTAGTGGAGAGGTTTCACGCGGCAGATATCGGTGCGTAGCGTGCTAAACAGGTGAGAATGCTCGACCCGACCCGACCTTCGGGTGTAAGACCGGCTTCTCCCAATGGCCCTCGTGTCGTCGCCCGTCGCATGCGACGCCCTGGGGGGATTTACATTTACGAAAATCAGTTTTCGGAGAAAAAATCCGGACGGTAAGCGCGAGCGAGTGCGCCCGCCTTGGAGACCCCGGACGATGAAGATCTTCTTGCCCCTCGGACACTCCGTTCCTGCCCAAAGGCCGCCAACCACTCCGAAATCAAGTTTTTTGGAGGCTCCGGGTTTGCGACGCGATGATCGAGAAGACATCATCTTGACACTGAACTTCTGCTGTGTATTCAAATAAACGGTTGTCTGGTCCCCCGTAGGTGATGCGGATACCGATGATGAAAATCTCATTACCACTCATCAGAAACTGATAATCCTGCTCGCTGAAGGTCTGCTCGAGTAAGTAGTCGAATTCTGTACCGGGGAAGATCTCTGTCGAAGAGGAATCGGTCGCACTCCCGAGAGGCAAACGGTTGAGGTAATATTCTGTAAAAATCCCCACGTTCACGGCTGGCAACGTCCCGTAGTTTTTGATCGAGAGTACGATTCTCCAGGTGCGGGTGTTCCGATCTGGGAGTCGCAGCCTGGAGATCCCCATGAATGGCCGGTGCAAACCTGCCATGACATCAACCGATCGCTTGCCGGCCGCGGCCATTCCCGCTGCCGCGTCAGCTGATTTCATGGCAGCTTCGGCGGAGGTCATTGCGGCGTTTGCAGTCCTTTTCGTGGAGCGCCAGAGGGCGATTGTACAAATCACGTATGCGACGGTCGCTGCAGCAATAACGCCACCGAAGACAGTGGACGGCTCTCTCCACCATGGCGAACTGGCGAACTCGGACACCAGGAGGGACATAAGGCGCCAGAATGATAAGCGCCCACGTCGTCTGACACAACCCTAGGAGAGAGGCGGGGCATAAAGCATAAAACGGTGGTCGACTCGGAAAATCCGCGAATAGTCCTTATTTTGCGCGGAGCTGGAAGGTGTCCTTTACTTCCCATGCGGGAGTCTCACCACCCTGATATGCGAACCGGTACATCGCCCCTTTCAGGGTGTCGCCTTCAAGAACGAGCTTCACATAGTGAAAATTCGGAAAGGAACTATCTTGGTAAAGATCGCTGGGCGTGCGCTCGACAGGATAGGGATGAGCTCCTCCGCCACCAGACACCAAATACACCACGTCGCTCTGCACGAAGCGCTCGTAATTATGAATGTGGCCTGCAGCTACCAGAAATTTGGCCCTACTCGTGGCGGCGGCAGTCCTCAGGAAATCCGCCAGAGCGATCTCATTGGGACGTGGGTTGTGGTCCACATAGAGAATCCTTTGGATGTCGGCCACGGGTGGGTGGTGCATCGTAATCAGCACAAAGCGGACGCTCTGAGGCAACGAGGCAATCTGCGCTTCGAGCCAGCGGTGTTGATCACTCTCGGGCAAGAGAGATGCATCGCTATCAAGCGCGATGGCATAAAGCCGGTTGCCCAATGCGACCGAGTACCATCGGCGATCCCTAAGTTCGGGGAATGCGCTCCACCAATTCTCCAGGCACTGCTGAGGTTCGCAGCCGTGGAATTCGTGATTGCCAAGTGCTGGATAGATGCGCAGATGATTGGTGCGCCACACGGTGGTCTCGGCTCGGTAAACCGAGTAGTCGTTCTTCTCTCCACCCCGCCAGGGAACATCGCCGTTCAACAGGACTGCATCGGGCTTCTCTTCGGCAATACGCGCTATCAGCGCTCGCCGGACGGTGGGGTCGGTGGCGGTTACATTAGTCGGATCCGTGAAGCGCATGTCGCCGTAAGCAATAACAGTCACAGGCTTATGCAGATCATCCTCGCTGACGGTGAAGGTCGGCCCAGGCTGGCTGAGCGGAGCTTTTTCCGACTGGTTCTGCGCCAGAGCTCCACACATGGCAAAGACACCGAAAACAATGGCGACCTGCAAGACGTATCTACAAATTACAACCATAAGTTGCTCTCCCACGGGCTTCATTATGAGAATTGTGAACCGCCCGTCTGAAAAACACATGAACGCGATAGAGTGCTTGCCGATCGTCGTGAACTCAAACGGCTGATTACCCGAGGAAGGGCTTAGATAGATCTGGTTTCTGTCGCACTGCTACGCATACAGCACGCGCAGAGTCCAGCCCATCCGAAGGGGTTGGGATCGGATCCCTATCAGAGGCTGCGCAACTCCTTCAAGTGAAGCGTTTGAGCTGAGTTCGGTGCACACGCGCAGCGGCCGCTTGGTTCCGGCCAGGGTCGTGGATCCACCAGGCGACTGGCGTGTCCCGCTCGCCGATCGCTTTAGCCCTCGCATCGTGCGCAGGGGCCAACTAGGTTTTGGAAGTTCGCCGATCTCCGCCCAGACGCCTGTCTCTGCCACTACGCCTCTCGGGAAAGCCGGACTTCCAATTGGTCGACGCACGACAGACGGGGCATTGCCTGATGAGCGCATTGCTCTTGTGAAGCTCTTCCAATTCTTCCTCATACACAATAAACGATCGGCGGGAACCGCAAGATTCGCAAATGAGTATGTAGCTGGGCATCGTTGCAAGCATTCTAGCATCCCTACCGCAGTAGCCCTCGAGTCCTGACGGCGAAAGGGCGTTTTCGGCCTAAATCGGGGTTGTTAATAACTCACCGATTTCTGAGTGGTTCATTTTTGCCCTGCCAAACGTATACCACCGGCATACGAAAACCATTCTCTTGACATGTCGGAATTGAGCGTATAACTTTCGCGCTACGCTCGCCTCCGCCTTGAAGATATGAGCATGCGGCCTACGCACACTACGCTTGGCGGCAGACCGAAAAGTGAAACTCAGCCCAGTTTCCCCATAGACTCCGTCCGGGCTCTCTTTCCCGCGCTAAAACACTCTTCGCCTTTTGTTTATTTCGATAATGCGGCGGGCGCGCAGATACCTCAGGTGGTCTTCGATGCCGTGAACCGGCATTTGCTGGAATGCAACGTCCAGCGCGGCGGCCGCTACGGAAAGAGCCAGGAGGTTGACGCCACGATCGCCCGTGCACGACGGAGTGTGGGGGTTTTAGTGAACGCCCGCGACCCAAGCGAAGTCGCGTTCGGCATGAACGCGACTTCCTTCATTCGCATCGTGAGCCTTGCGATTGGCCAGATGCTGGCCCAGCGGAACGAAATCGTTGTAACCGACATGGACCATGAGGCAAACGTAGCCACATGGCTTGCGCTCAAGCGCGAGGGCGCTCAGTTCCGCTGGTGGAAGATGCGCGAGGATGGCAACCTCCACGCGGATGATTTGCGGCCGCTCTTGTCGTCCCGGACGCGTCTCCTGGCGTGCACGGTGACGTCAAACGCGATTGGGTCGGTTGTGGACGTTCCCGCGGCGGCGAGGTTCGCGCACGACGCCGGAGCTGAGATTTTTCTTGATTGCGTGCACTACGCGCCGCATGGCCCCATCGACGTACAGACTTGGGATTGCGACTATTTGGTGTGTTCGGGCTACAAAATCTTTGCGCCTCATATGGGTTTCCTCTGGGGGCGCCGTGCACTCTTGGAGAAACTTCCAACATTCCGCGAAGATTTCATTCCCGATGAACCGCCGGTGAAAATCGAAGCGGGTACGTTTATCTATGAAAATGTTGCCGGCATGGACGCTGCGATCGGCTACCTCGAATCACTGGGAAAGCAAATCGGCGGCGAGGGCTCGTCAAGTTTGCCTCGAGCGCACTTGCTGCGAGCGATGACGGCAATCCGCGAATACGAGGAAACGCTTTCACTCGAGTTGTTGCGCGTTCTTGACGAATGCGGTGCAACCGTGTACGGCATCCCCCAGAAGGAAAGAGTCGGCCAGCGCGTGCCGACAGTTTGTTTCAACTTGCCGACGGTTTCTCCGGATAAGGTCACCGAGGAGCTTGCACGCACGGGAATCGGCGTGCGCGACGGGCACATGTATTCTCCGCGCCTCATGAAGCGCCTGGCGTTGAGTGTTGACAGCGGCGCCGTCCGCGCTTCGCTCGTGCACTACAACACGATGGAAGAGATTCACCGCTTCGCCAACGTGCTGCTTGATCTGGCCAAACATGGCTAGCTCCCCCGAATCTGAGGAGTCGGGTAACCTGATTCGCGTGGACAGTGGATCTCCGGGCCCTGCAGCGCGCCCCGAGGAATTACGTCGGCGGCTGAGCCAGCGGCAACTTACGATGTTGGCGATCGGCGGCGCCATCGGCGTCGGGCTATTCCTGGGCAGCGGAGTTACCATCCGCCTGGCAGGACCCGGCGTCATCGTGAGCTACTTGTTGGGCGCGATTATTGCGCTCATCGTTGCGTATGCGCTCGTCGAGATGGCAGTCGTGCATCCGGATGCGGGGTCATTTGGTGTTTACGCCGAAACCTATCTAAGCCGCTGGGCTGGATTCGCGGTGCGCACCACGTACGGCCTGGTGCAAATGATCGCGATCGGCGCGGAAGTCACCGCCGTAGCGATCTACTTTGCGTTCTGGTTTCCCGGTGTGCCGCAATGGGTTTGGGTCGTGACCGTTTCGGCAGCGTTGGTGGCGATCAACACGCTTCAGGTCGGGCGATTTGGCGAGTTTGAGTACTGGTTCGCGTTGATTAAGGTTGTTGCCATCCTCGTCTTCATCGCTGTCGGCGCCGGATTGATTTTCGGTATCGGAACGAAGCATCCGTTGGGCTTCTCAAATCTGACTGCGCACGGCGGGTTTTTGCCCCATGGGTGGACCGGCGTTTGGCTGGCGCTTACTCTCGTGGCTACGAGTTACATGGGCGTTGAAATCATTGCCGTGACGGCTGGCGAAGCCGAGAAGCCCGAAGAGTCGATTCCGAAGGCGATGCGGACGATTGTTTTCCGGCTCATCATGTTTTACGTCCTGGCCATCACCATCATGCTCGCGATGACGCCGTGGAATCAGACTGTTGCCGGCACCGGGCTGACGGCCAGCCCTTTCGTGCGTGCGTTTTCCTCGGTCGGGATTCCCTTCGCGGCCAGCATCATGAACGTGGTGGTCATCACGGCAGCCCTGTCGAGTTGCAACACGGACCTATATCTCACGACCCGTATGCTTTTCTCGCTTTCGCGTGGGCGGTATGTCCCGGCAGCACTCGGAAAGCTGTCCAGAAACGGCGTACCCCGGCGCGCATTGGCCGTTTCATCGGCCGGAATGGTAGCGGCGATTCTCCTCGCGATTTATGCGCCGGGCAAAGCGTTCCTCGCGTTATACGGAGTCGCAGTGGCCGGGATGTTCTTCGTCTGGATCGTCGTTCTCTTGACGCACTTGGCCTTTCGCCGCGCGCTCGGCGGCGAACGAATCGTTCGGCTCCCGATGCGTTTGTGCTTCTATCCGTATTCGACATTTCTGGGCATTGCGTCGCTGCTTGGAATCACCGTAAGCACTTTCTTTGTCGATGGCTTACAGTACACCGTTCCTGCGTTCGCTCCGTTCTTGCTGCTCATTTCGATCGCGTATTGGTTTGCGCGGCGCAGAGCGCGGGACATTCCGGCTCTGGGCGTGACCGCACAGATTGGAATCCTTGAGTCAAGAAGCTCTCCCAAGCGAGGAGGTTAATGCCATGAAGCGATTCGTGCTTTGCGGGTTGCTGCTAATCTGTTCGTGCGCACTTATTTTTGCTCAAGGCGGCGCAACGGGCGCTCTAGAAGGTCGCGTTGAGGACAGCAGTGGGGCTGCGGTGCCTGGAGCCGAACTGCGAATCGTCGACCAGGTTTCGGGAGGCCAGGTACGTATGCTGGTTACCGACGAACGTGGCAGCTTCAGCGCTCTGTTGTTGCCTGTCGGAAGGTACACCGTGGAAGTTCGTGCGAAAGGCTTCGCCGAACAAAAAGCGACGGACGTCGTGATTCGCGTCACCGAAACTACGCAGATAAAGCTGACGCTCCAGATTGGTCAAATCGAGCAGACCGTTCATGTTCTCTCCGGAGAAACGGCGGTGGAAACCACGACCCCTGCGACAGGAGAATCCCTCGGATCCGAGACATTGGAAACCCTCCCACTCCCCACCCGCAATGTCCAACAGCTGCTCACGCTTTCTACGGGTGCTTCCTCCGATCTCACCGCCGCCGGGCAGCTCGGCCGCGGCGATATTCGCATGAACGTCAACGGACAGCGCGAAGGTTACAATAATGTCCAGCTGGAAGGAATCAGTGTCAGCGATTACAACGTGGGCGAGCTCACGAATACGCCACTGCCAAGTCCGGATGCCATCGAAGAGTTCAGAGTGCAGACGAGTCTCTACGACGCGACACAGGGAAGGAATGGCGGCGGGAACATCAATGCGGTCTTGCGGAGCGGCACTCAGAACTTTCATGGCTCGCTATTCGAATACTTCCGGAATGACTCGCTCAATGCGAACGACTTCTTCTTCAATGCCAATGGACAGCGGCGACCCGTTCTCAAGCAGAATATTTTCGGAGGAAGTCTCGGCGGGCCGATCGGGCACAGGGGTTCCCAGGGGTTCTTCTTTTTCAACTATCAGGGTACGCGGCAGGACAGTGGAATTTCTCCGGGCACCTTCATCAACACGATCATTCCGACGATTCCCTCGCAGCGCGATCGAGCAAGCCTCGCGCAGATGCTCACGCCCGGGTTTCAGGATCCCAATTCGCTCGATCCAGTTGTGGTCCGTCTGCTGAATCTGAAGAGCAATCAATTCGGTGGCGCGGGCGGCGGCTGGTTGATCCCTTCGTTGCCTCCGATCAACTCGAAGCTTCCGCTCGATCAACAACAATCACGCCTCAGCGTCAGCCATCCGGGACGCTTCCGTGATGACCAGTTCACAACGACTTGGGACCGAAATTTTCACGGTGGGAGCGACGTTCTTCGCGCGAGCTTTTTCTTCTCCAACTTTCATTCGTTTCTGCCCTACGGCGCGGGAAATCTCGGATCACAATTTGGTGCAGCGATCAGTCCCGGAGATCTCGATTTCCCCGTGTTCCTTCCCGTGCATGACCGCACCGTAACCATCGCGGAAACCCACACTTTTTCGTCGCGGCTCGTGAATGATTTCCGGTTCGGCTATGTGCGGATCGCGAATGACACCGACAATGTGCCTCTCGTGAGCCTGAGCGATCTCGGCATCAGCCGGCCGAACAGCAACTTCGACACGAACATCTTCCGCTTCGAGCTGGCCAGCTTTCAGATGGGCCCGACACCCGCAGCAAACGTGTCATCGGGCCAAAACAATTTTACGTTCCTCGACACTCTGGCCCTGAACGTCGGGCGTCATCTCGTGCGATTTGGCGGGCAGGCCGACCGGATTTACCTCGACAAGAACTACCCCCAATTGTTCAACGGCCTCGCCGTCTTTGTGCCCTTTCCGCCGCCACCGCTCGCGGACGGTTTCTCGGATTTTCAGAATCTGCTCATCGGCCAGCCAGTAATCACCGGGAGCGGAAGCGGCGTCTTTAACCACAACTATCGCATCAACAGTTTCGCGCTGTTCGTCCAGGACGATTTCAAGGTACGCAAGAATCTCACGCTCAATCTCGGGCTCCGCTGGGAACTGGATGGGGCCGTTTCCGACGCCACAAGCCAAATTGCCAATCTCGTTCCCAGTCTCGCGCTCGCCGGAAAGGAGCCCTGGATTTTTCCCAAGGGTGTCAACAAACTGAACATTCCGGGACTCGTTGGCAGCGGGTCGCCGACGCTGCGAAACAACAATTACGCCTCCGATTGGGGGCCGCGCATTGGATTTGCGTACGATCCGTTTGGCAACGGTAAGATGTCCATCCGCGGCGGATACGGCATTTACTACGAACGCGAAGACAACGGGACCGTGGATAACTTCGGCTTCTCGTCGCCCTTCCTCGCCGGATCGTTTGGTCCCGCGCCCGCCGGAAGTCTCGCCAATCTGCCGGCGTTCTCGATTCTGCCTCCCGAGGGAGTCATTAGCCCAGCATTTGTGCCCCAGCTCGGCGTGTTCCAAGGATTTGTAATGAACGGTACGATGATTCAGACAAAGGATACAACGCAAACCCCCGTATTCAGTGGCAACAGCGAATTCCTGATTGCGCTCGAGGCGCCACTGCACTTCCTCTCACCCAGCGCGCAGCAATGGAACCTGACCGTCGAGCGCGAAATCGCGTCGGGCTGGGTTTTCGACGTCGGTTATGTCGGGACGAAAGGCACCCACTTACGTGAGGTCAGCACGCCGATTCAGCCGTTCCTCGTCAGCCCAAAGAATCCCATCACATTGACGGACCCAAGCGGCCATCAATTCGTCATCAAGCAGAACACGATGTCGAACTCTCCCGCGCGCTCGCGCGTCCTCGGCCTCGGTCCTTCGGGCATGCAATGCTTCTGCAACGATGCCACTTCCATCTATCACTCGCTGCAAGCCTCGGTGACGCGGCGCTTCCGCGACCTGTATTTCCAGGCCGCCTACACGTTCTCGCGATCGATCGACGAAGTTTCGAACGATACGACGGCCTTCAACACGGTCGTCAATGACCAGACGAATTTGAAAGGCTCGCGCGGCCTCTCGGACTTCGATCGGACGCACCGCTTCATCGTCAGTTACGCGTATCAATTACCATTCTTCTCCAAGTCGTCTGGCTTCAAACGCGCGGCGCTTGCAGGCTGGAACGTGGACGGCATCGTTACGTTTCAGTCGGGCCGCCCGTTCACCGTAGTTGATTCCTCGGGAGGCTCCGCGTTCACGCCGATCGGACCTGATCAATCCACCGCCAGCATCGCGCCGGGATTCAACGTGCACTCCGCGTACACGTCGGGAAGCACCGAATCGCGGCTCAACGCGTATGTGAACCTCGCAGCATTCCTGCCTGCGCCTGTTGTCGGTCCGGACGGTTCCACCGCGTACGGCGATCTCGGACGCAATATTTTCCGCGGGCCATTCGAACAGAACTGGGATTTTTCGCTCGGGAAGGCTTTCTCGATTACGGAGAATCAAAGGGTGGAATTCAGAAGCGAATTCTTCAATCTCTGGAACCATCCAAACTTTAACAACCCTACGTTCGTGGATGTAAGCGGGCCGAACTTCGGAGCGATTACGTCGATGGCTGGCACGCCGCGAGTGATACAGTTCGTGCTGCGTTATAGTTTCTAGCCGCAGAGTGACGCCGAGGGGCTCTTTCGGACGACGAGATTGTATGCAAGAGCGACGCTGGATTTGGGCTTTCACGGCATTGGCTGCCTTGCTTCTATCGGCTTTCGCAGCCGCGGCGGCTCGCGCCCAGGCGCAGCCGCTGCTTGGCCCCGACGTCAAAGAGATTTATCAGCGCCTATTGCAGCAGGTCGAGAAAATTCACGCGTTCGATAACCACGGACATCCCGGTTTCCCGAACGACGCAGATGTTGACGCCATGGCGATAACGCCCGGCAGCTCCGCGCCGTTTCGCCTCCGCGACGAAAACACGGAGATGGTCGATGCCGTGAAGGCGCTGTTCGGCTATCCCTACTCCGATTTCTCGCCGGAACACCAGCGCTGGCTCGTCGACCGGAAAGCAGCGGCCAGGACGAAATTGGGCCCAGGCTATTTCTCGCAAATTCTGGATCAGGTCGGGATCGAGACGGCAGTTGCCAATCGCGTCTCAATGCCGCCGTATCTAGACCCGGCGCGATTCCGCTGGGTTTTCTTTGTCGACAGTTTCCTCTTTCCGTTCGACACGCAGCAGCTCGAATCGCGCAATCCGGACCAGAAGCTGAATCTTCCTCTCGAGCGAAAGCTTCTCGTGCGAGACCTGTCGCACGCGCACCTCGATAAGCTCCCAAATGAGTTCCGCGACTATCTGAAATTCATCACCGGTATTGTCGAGGCGAACAAGGCCGCGGGCGGCGTCGGCATCAAGTTTGAAATCGCCTATTTTCGCTCGCTCCACTTTGATGACCCCGACGAAGCTCGGGCCGCGGCAATTTACGCGAAATACCGCGCTGGCGGCGTTCCCGGTGCCGATGAGTATCGCGACTTCCAGGATTTTGTTTTCCGCTATTTATTGCGAGATGCTGCACGACTGCATCTGCCCGTTCAGATCCACACGTCGGTCGGCGGCGGAGACTATTACTCCGTGCAAGACACCAGCGTGATGGGCCTCGAGAATGTTCTCCGCGATCCGCGCTACGAAAACGTCGCGTTCGATCTGCTTCACGGTGGATACCCGCACGAACGCGAAGCGATTTGGCTTGCTGCGCGAAAAAATGTCTATCTCGATTCGTCACTGATGGGAATCTTCGTCTATCCCGACCAGCTTCATCACATCCTGAGGCGATGGCTCGAGCTGTTCCCAGACAAGATCGTTTTCGGTTCCGACACATTTCCGCTTAGCGAGACCATCGGCGCCGAAGAGGGATACTGGCTGGCAGCCAAGTCCGCGAGGACGGCGCTCGCCGCGGCGCTCGCTGAAATGGTCTCCGAACATGAAATCAGCGATGCGCAGGCCCTCGATATGGCTCGCGCCTACCTGCACGATACCGCCGCGAGAATCTACGGCCCCGAAAAATGAGCCGTCCGACTCGCGTTATTTCTTCTCTTAGCCGACTTCGCGAGAAATCGTCGCGTTACATCGAGCAGCGCATCCACGTCCGCGCTGCTGTTCGATTCATGCACCGCCGTTCGAATGCGGCCCACGCCCGAGACATACCGTAGCGAAACATAAATGCGCGCCTTCTTCAATTCTTCGAGGATCGAGGCTTCCCAGAAACTCCAGTCCAAGCTCGCAATCCCGTCACGTCCGCAGTTTCTTAAGCGCACGAGGCACGTTAAGGCCAGTTGCTGGAACGTTTCTAAGTGAGTGCCAATACCAGAGTTAGGGCGAATGGAGTTCCTTATTTTGAAAGCCGATTTCCAACCAACGCTTCGAGAGGGGGGTAAGAGGTGGGTACGGTTAGTGCAAGCTCCCGTGGTTGGGAACCCTTCTGACTCGAATCGACAATCATCTCCAGGGCAAGGGATGTATTCCGCGGGACCACGACCGTGGCAGCGAGCAGGCCCTTGAGTACGCACTCTTGGCCTGTCTTGGGAAGGCCGTCACAATCGGTAAACGGCAAGCTTAGCCATTTTCCCCGTGTTTCCTGATCAGTTTGCTCTTCGAATGCTCTCCTAGCTGCCATGGCCATAGACTCGTCCTGAGCGCCGATCTTGACGCGTGAGATCTTTTGATTCATAGTCATTGCTAGCCATCATTAAATCATCCTGCTATCTACCTCGCAATTATTCCCGGTCAGGAAGGAGTGTCTCGTTGCAACGAAACGCAGACAAGTGCGCTCACTGCGGAGAGGGCTTCTCTCGGTTCACCGAAAAGACTCCGATCGTGAATCGCTCCGACGAGAAGAGCTTCCACGTAATTCTGTTCGCTGAGCCGACCTACCACGCTAACCAGCTCATCTGCTTGTTTGCCTACGCCCACGATCGAATCGGCCCGAAGAACCACTCGTTGAAGTCGTAATGTTTCACGTGAAGGAATCCGACGAGGAAGTTCTTCTTCAGGTCGAAAAGGCCGCCGAAAAACAGTTGGCCAAAGTAGTTGCATGAGCTCGCTTCGCCTTTCCAAAATCAGTTGAAATTGCCGTCCTCATAGGATGGCCCTATCGTGGGCGGTCTCAAATACCGAGACGTTCGTAGAAGCCTTGACGATGGGGCGTGGCGCTGCGGCGATTTCGGAGTCTCTCAGGCTCGACCCTTGTAACACTTGTTCCTGAGCCCGAATTGATCCTGTTATGTTTTATGTTGCTTCGCTCCCGCCGGGATTTCCTTCGCCAGTGCTTTCGTCGTTTTCGCGCAAGATGGCGTCCTGAGTCAAAACCGCAAAGCCGCTGCTTCCCATACCCTCAGCAGTTTGCTCGACCCGAAGAACCTGTCCTTCGAGTTCGATACGCGGGGCTCTCGTTGCGTTAGGCAGCGCCACAAGAAAAATTCTGAGTTCGACATCGGCCCCCACTGGCGGACAAGCAAGAGCAGAAACGAATGTTCCCGTTTCACTGATGTCACGACTGGTGCCTTCGCCCTGGCGCTGCTTGCCGTCTTCGTCTTTCCACCAGAACGAAACCCGACCCTGCACGGGATAGCGCATGCTCCTTCGGGCCGGCCTCCCGGAACCCCCACGGTTTCCTCTCGCGAACTCGATACGGACCTCTCGTCAGCTCTGTGGGATGATTTTTGTGCTTTGTGTTTCAGAACGTCAGCGAAACAAGCGTCGGGATTTTGAACCGATGAGACCGAGTGGGCAAGCGAAATCCGACGATTACAGCTGTGATTTGCAACGGGAATTCACAGCTTTTCCACATCTGCGTGTATCCGAGCCTAGGCTATGGCAAACCTCCCTAGTGCAGGTCCGCCGTCTCTTCGGCGGCCGTTGCCTGCTCCCGCTGGTAGTCGTTGGCTTCCGTGGTGGGCGACACGAGAAAATTGAGCTTCCTCAAAGTTGCTAGCCCCTACAGATGCTTGCCAGAGGCTTTTATGACAGTGGGGGCCGGGCTCGCGGCAATTTCGCGACTGCGATCGACGAGGAGTCACGATTTTGACAGGCCTGCCCCAAATCCTCTGTCGCGGATTCACGCAGTTCGGGACCGTACCCCCGGAACCGGGACAAGGCCTGGAATTCGATAGCACCGACACTGCCAGAAGCGCATTTCTTCGCGCCGGTCTTGACGCGTGCAGTCTTTTGATTCATAGTCATCTTTAGCCAGAGCTGAATCATTCCTTCATCTACTTCGCAATTATCCCCGGTGAGCAAGGAATATCTCGTTGCAACGAAACGCCGATAAGTGCGATCACTGCGGAGAGCGCTTCTTCCGGCTCACCGAAAAGACTCCGATTGTCAATCGCTCCGACGGGAAGAGCTTCCACATCGGGCTGTTCTTCGGACCAGACCCGCGTCCGAGTCCGTCGGGAGGCTACCCTGCTAACCAGGTCATCTGCTCGTTTGCCTATGCCCACGATCGAATCGGCCCGGACAACCAACTTGTTGAAGTCGTAGTGTTTCACGCGAAGGAAACCCATGAGGAAGTTCTTCGTCAGGTCGAAGAGGCCACGGACAAACTGGCCGAGTTGGTCGAATCAGGCAAGATGGCCGAACATTTCTACATCTTCGACAAGGGGCAGCTCATTCCAGGTCTGCCAAAGTAGTCGCGCGAGCTCCGTTTACCCTCTTTAAAATAACTTTATTTTGAACGGACAGGTCCGCGAGGTCAGATTGTTTCCTGCTGCGGCCTTTTCAAGCCTTGATAACTTGATTGCGTAGCGTGTAGCGTTACAGGCTTAGTTCAGGGCTTAGTACCCAAGTACTCTGTCCCTTTTTGTGTCTTGACCCGCGGACAAGGTAAGGATACTTCGGTGGTGCGGCCCCTGCCGGACTGCAGAAGCGTTTCGGTTCGTTCTGGATCACACTCGCACAGCCTTGAGCCTCAGCCCTTCCGGCAAAGTCGTGAAAACCAGCCCTCCGGTGAAAGAAACCTAGCCAAGATCACAGATGTACCTCCGTTTTTAGCGAAGCGGAAGCGATCGTGATGATCGGTCGCAATGACGCAATTGCAGGAAGCGCTTGAGGAGTCGGGATCGGGCTTGGGTCCACGATTCGATGTGACTAGTTGCAGCGACTGCCATGTTCATGGGGGGTGAGTGGTGGGCAAGAGCGTAAGCAAATGTTGTCTTCTTGTGACTTTTCTAATTCTGAGTTTCACGACCGTCTCTTTTGCGCAGGTTCCGCAGGTACAGCACGTCATTCTCGTGCTGGAAGAGAACACCGATTATGCGGACGTTTGCGGCCCGAACGGTATTGGCATGCCGTTTCTCTGTAGTCTGAAGAGCCAGGGCGGCTTTTCCGCGAATTATTACGCACCAACGCACCCGTCCATCGGCAACTACGACGATCTGGGCTGGGGAGTGGTCACGACCAACGATGACAACTGCAACCCGAACAGCTGCATGTTTCCTTACACTGCCGACAACATCGTGCGCGAAGTTCAAGCGGTCGGTAAGACCTGGAAAGGCTACGCCGAAAACCTGCCGAGCACTTGTTACTTCGGCAGCGATGTTGGGAATTACGCCGTCCACCACAGCCCGATTCCGTACATTTCTGACGTGCAGGCCAATTGCGCGAACCGCTATGTTGCCTTCGAAGACGCCAGCCTAGGGTTTGCGCACGATGTGGCGCAGAACACGCTTCCCAACTATTCGTTCGTTACGCCGAACATGTGCGACGACGCACACGACTGCTCGCTTCAGGTTGCCGATCAGTGGCTTCAGGCGAACGTCCTACAGCCGTTGATGAGTGGCGGACACTTGGATTCAATGACCGGCGACACGGTCGTGATTGTTGTATTCGATGAGTCGGGCGGCGACAACACGAACGGCGGCGGTAATGTCTACTGGTTCGCGATGGGCCGCGGCGTGAAGCAGGGTTATCAGTCTACCGGCCCGAGCGGTTCTTTTTATTCACACGAAAGCACTCTAAGGTTGACGGCCGAGTTGCTGGGCGCGAGCTTCAGCGGCTTGGGCGGCGCAGCGAGCGCGCCGGACATGGCGGAGTTCTTTGGGCCGTCGGGGCCTCCGCCGATCTCCGTCACTATTTCCCCGGCTTCAGCGACAGTTTCCTCGGGCGGTACGCAGCCGTTCACCGCGACCGTGGTCAACACCACGAATCATGCCGTTACCTGGACAGCGACTGCGGGAACCATCTCAGCTGCAGGTCTGTTCACCGCGCCCGTGGTATTAACCGACACGACGGTCACCGTAACGGCTACCAGCGTTGCGGACTCGTCCAAGTCGGCGAGTGCAAGAGTCTCCGTTCAGCCGTCCGCGCCCATCTCCATCACTATTTTCCCGACTTCAGCGACAGTTTCCTCGGGCGGTACGCAGCCGTTCACCGCGACCGTGATCAACACCACGAATCATGCCGTTACCTGGACAGCGACTGCGGGAACCATCTCGGCTGCAGGTCTGTTCACTGCGCCCCAGGCGTCAATCAACATGACGGTCACCGTAACGGCTACCAGCGTTGCGGCCCCGTCCAAGTCGGCGACTGCAATAGTCTCCGTTCAGCCGTCCGCGCCCGTCTCCGTCACTATTTTCCCGCCCTCAGCGACAGTTTACTCGGGCGGTACGCAGCCGTTCACCGCGACCGTGGCCAACACCACGAATCAGGCCGTTACC
>JBARRP010000247.1:0-3908 GCA_049644285.1 Candidatus Acidiferrales bacterium
AGCTTCCGAAGTACTCTGCTCGATGGTCATGGTCGGTCAGTCTCCTTGCGCGAATGTTGAGCACACTCACAGTACAGGAGACCTTCGGCTGACCATGACCTTTTGGCTTGGCATCCGGTCGCTACGCCTCAGCCAAGCCAACCCCACCCCCGCTCCTCAACGGAAACAGCATCGTTCCTGAGGTGATACGGGCCGCAGTTCATTGCACGGGACTTCAAGGAGTTCATTCGCATCGCAGGTATGACCCACGTGCGCACATCGCCATTTTATCCGCAATCGAATGGCAAATTGGAGCGCTGGTACAAATCGCTCAAATCAGAGTGCATTCGGCCCCTTACACCACTGACCAGGGAAGATGCGCGACGCCTGATTCAAACCTACGTGGATCACTACAATACTGTACGTCTTCACAGCGCCATCGGCTATGTGACGCCGCACGATATGCTCGCCGGGCGACAAGCCGAGATCCATGCCGCACGCGATCGCAAGTTGGAGCAAGCACGGAGTCAGCGACAACTCCGCCGGCAGCAGCCCTCGCTGCTTGCACATTCTTCGAACGCAGCTACAATGACTTCGCCAGGTGAAACAGAAGCGGGCTCTGCAGGGATGCAACCATGCTGAGGGATAACCTGGTAGAGCTCATCGAGCCGATGCCAAACGGCGCGGGAGCTGATCCTCTCGCGCCAGCTATCCATAAGCAGAGAGAGGCATCGGACGATAGACTCTCATGCCTTGAAAATCCCCGCCCCGAAGGGGCGGAATCTTCATTAACGGAAAACGTCACCTCTCCATTTCAGGCTGAGCCAGCACACCTGGAGGTAAAAGGGCGAGCGGCGGGGGCAGAAATCGTCACTGTCACGAAAAACGAGATTCTATATTCCCTCAACAAACCTGAGGACTTCATTCTGGCGATTGTCGAATTCCATCCTGACGGTACTCATCGAGCCCACTACTTACGCAAGCCATTTCAACGCGAACCAGATTTCGCCGTGACCAGCATCAACTACGACATGAAAGAATTGATCGCCCACGCGGAAGCACCGCGATGAAGCCGATTTTCACTATCCACGAAGGTGAGTTCCTGGTTGGCGATCACATCAATCGCAAGTTTGGGCGTAAATACAACGTGTGGGTGCCCACCAAGGACAGTGGCGTGGACCTGCTCGTAACTCGCAAGACTGGTGAGGGCAAACCTGTAGGCCTGCAGGTAAAGTTCTCACGAAGTTTTGACATTCCGGACGAATTGACACGGCACGTTCTCGCAACGAGCTGGTATACGCTCGATCCCAAAAAGATCAGTCAAAGCCAAGCAGACTTGTGGGTTTTCGTATTCATGACATTGAGGCATCAGAGATATTTTGTGCTGCTCCCTACCTCGGAGCTAAAAAAGCGAATACCCCGAGGCTGCGGATCAAAATGGAATCTGTATCTGTGGGCGTATGCCGATGGCTCGTGCTATCAGGTGCGTGACCTCAATCTAGAGGGAAGATTGAAGGCCGCGCATCGCGGCGTTCAGGACCGGAATCGAGATTTCTCAAAGTGGTTCGAAAACTGGAAACTGTTGGAAAAGTTCAGCCGCCAAGCTCGTCCTATCAACCGAGGAGCAAGATGAACCATAACGACATCTTCGGGGTCACGATGGCGGGGCTGGAAGCAGGCTTTAAGGTTCTTCACATCACGACCCACGAACTCAGTACGTGTACCGCCGAAGGATTTCTACGACCGTGATTGACTGGTCTGACGAATACTTTGCCTAGAGACTATACTCTTCCGCTTGGGGCGGGCTAACCCATAAGGAGAAAAGGTCGTGGCGATTCCTGATTTTCAATCTTTGATGCGGCCATTGCTAGAATTGGCGTCGGACGGGAAGGAGCATTCTCTCCAAGAGGCCCGAGAGAACCTCGCTGTAAAGCTCGGCCTGACTGAGAGTGAACAGAAGGCATTGCTGCCAAGCGGACGCCAGCGAGTTTTCGCGAACAGGCTTGCCTGGGCAAAAATCTACCTCCAGCGAGCAGGAATTTTCGACTCACTCCAGAGAGGTTGCTTCACGATTTCAGATCGTGGTCGGACTGTCTTGAAAGACGCGCCAGAACGCATCACGATCAAATATCTAGACCGTTTTCCAGAGTTTGTCGAATTTCGGTCGACTCCAAGGAAGCAAAAAGAGACTGCACCCGCCATAACTCCCGACGAAGAAGGCCAGACGCCCGAGGAAACTTTGGAAGCAGCGCATCATAAACTTCACACCGATTTGGCATCTGAGCTTCTCGGTCGGGTCAAAAAATGTTCGCCTCAATTTTTCGAGCGGCTAGTCGTCGAGCTATTGCTGAAGATGGGTTATGGCGGGTCCAGAAAAGAGGCGGGGGAGGCTATTGGAAGTGCTGGGGACGAAGGAATAGACGGTCTTATCAACGAAGATCGGCTTGGTCTCGACACGATTTACCTACAGGCCAAGAAGTGGGAGGGCACCGTTGGCAGGCCCGAAATCCAAAAGTTTGTAGGTGCGCTGCACGGCAAGAGAGCAAGAAAAGGAATCTTCATTACCACAAGCACATTTTCAGGGGAAGCTGCGGAGTATGTCCGAAATATAGAACCAAAAGTCATCCTTATCGACGGTCAGCAACTAGCCGAATTCATGATCGATTTTGGCGTCGGAGTGAACGCGGTGACTTCATACGAAGTCAAACGGATCGACTCGGATTATTTTGCGGAAGAATGAGCTTTCCTGACTCGGCTCCGGTACCCTAGAGAGCGACACATGAAAGTTATCGTCATTCGTCAGCCGTGGGCCTGGCTTATCGTCCATGGCTTCAAAGATATCGAGAGCTCGACGAAATCCGCCGCTTTGCTCACAAACGTGGCGTTGAGTTACCTGCGGAATTTGATCGTGGCGGGATCGTCGGCAGCGTACAGTTAGACGATTGCGTTACCAGTAGCCCAAGCAAGTGGTTCGAGGGACCGGTCGGGTGGGTTCTCTCAAAGCCGAAGAGTCTCCCCTTCATGCCCCTAAAGGGTAGGCTGAGGTTGTTTGAACCACCCCGAAGAATCATCCAGCAACTGCACCGCCGACGATAAATTCAAACGGCATCGACAAAGGGACGAGACATTGGAGCCGCTTCGAGCTTCGGAGAGGACTAGGCAACATGCACAATTTGCGGAAAATCTACGACAAGACGAGTGGGCACTGCCATTTTTGCGGCGACCCGATCAAGTTTGAGAATCGTGGTTGGTGCGAAAACCCCAGAGGACACTGGGAGGTTGACCACGTGATCCAGCGAGGCAAGGAAGGAGCGAAGGCATCGGAGAATTGCTTGCCAGCGTGTACGCGCTGCAATCGTCTGCGCTGGCACCGCACAGGAGATGCGCTCCGCGATTTGCTGTTGCTCGGAGTGATTGCCGTGAAAGAGATCAAGGGCCGCACTCAGACCGGAAAACACCTAGAAGGTTTGAAACGAGCGCGACTCGATCAGAATGTCACGCGGCGGGCAGGGACATTCCGTACACGATTGCCGCTGAGGACAGGACGCCGCCGAACGCTGCCTCGATGAAGCCTGTCCAATCTGCTGATGCATGTTCGACGGCCTCCGTTTATCTCTTCTGCTTTTCTATCAGGCCGCTCGGCCAAACGTTATCAATCTTCCGCATGATTTTCTCATCCCACTGCGCCAGCTTCCTCGCGGCCAGTATCGAAGCCGCAATCAGCAGGACTCGCTTGCGTCCCTCGTCCACGGCGGGAGTCTAGCATCTTCGCCTTTGTTTCGCCATCCCCGGGACAGCCATGCAGCAGTCTCGGAAGATTGGTAGCGGTGAGCTTTGAGCAGCCGGTTTCGATCCGGGTAATGCGCTGGGGCAAGCACGCGCAACGGTCGCGACCTATTTTCGCGGGGTGAATTTCGCTGTGTCGAGAC
>JBARRP010000248.1:0-4387 GCA_049644285.1 Candidatus Acidiferrales bacterium
CTCGACCGCCTGGAAACCGTCCAGCGCCGCAACCTGCCGATCGCCGGCACGCTCGTGCTATCGGCGCAGGGCCATGGCACGCTCAAGCAGCCCCAGCTCGATGCGAAGCTCGCTATCAATCATCTTCGGATCAGCAACCAAGCCGTGCCCCAGTTCCAAGCCCAGTTGAACGTTGCAAATCAGCAGGCAGACTTTATTTTGGATTCGCAAATCGCGGACGGTTTCGTGCAAGCAAAAGGAAACGTCAACCTAGCACCCGACTATTACATGACCGCCTCGCTCGATACCCGCGCTTTCCCGCTCGGCCCCCTGTTCGCGACGTACCTCCCAGGCCAAGCGGGTGACTTACAAGGACAAACGGAATTGCACGCTTGGCTCAAAGGACCATTGAAAGATGTGTCCCGCGTCCAAGGCCAACTCGAGCTGCCTACTCTGAACCTCGCCTACAAGTCGGTTCAAATCTCGAATGCGGGACCGATTCGAGTGAAGTATGAAAGCGGAGTGGTTGAGTTGGCCCCCGCCGAGCTGAAAGGCACGGGCACAGACCTTCACCTACAAGGCACCGTCCCGGTGAAAAGCCAGGCGCCGTTGAATTTCCAGGCCAGTGGCACGGCGGATCTCGCACTCATCCGTTCCTTCGCTTCCGACCTGGACAGCTCCGGAAAGGTCGATTTGAACCTTTCTGCCCGTGGCGACAAGGCACATCCCGAAGTGCAAGGGAATCTGCGCATCGTGAACGCCGCGTTTTCGAGTTCCTCGAGTCCCATGGGCCTCGGAAAAATCAACGGGCAATTGCAAATCCAAAGCGATCGCATCCAGATCACGCAACTCACCGGCGAAGCCGGCGGCGGGACGATCGCTGCGCAGGGCTCCCTTGCCTATCGACCGCAGATGGCCTTTAACCTGGGCCTCACGGCGAACTCCATTCGCGTTCGGTATCCGCAAGGAGTCCGCGCAATCCTCGATGGCAAAATCGCTTTGAATGGCACGGCCCAAGACTCCACGCTGAGCGGGCAAGTTTCCGTAGATCGGCTTTCCTTCACCAACGAATTTGACCTGGCCAGCTTCATGAGCCAATTTAGCGACGAATCGCCAACCACGAGTAGCACCGGCTTCGAGCAGAACATGCACCTCAAAATCGCCGTACAGTCGGCCCAACAATTGGCGCTGGCAAGCAGCAAATTGAGCGTCGAGGGTTCCACAAATCTGCGCGTCACTGGGACGGCAGCGAATCCCGTCATTCTGGGCCGTACCACCTTGACAGGTGGCGAGCTCTTCTTCCTCGGGAATCGTTACCAGATTCAGAACGGGGTGATCAACTTCGCGAATCCCATCCGTACCGAGCCCGTCGTGAACCTCAACGTGGCAACACGCGTCAAGCAGTACAACATTACGCTG
This sequence comes from Candidatus Acidiferrales bacterium, assembly GCA_049644285.1. Lineage (GTDB taxonomy): Bacteria > Acidobacteriota > Terriglobia > Acidiferrales > UBA7541 > CAVRXT01. The sequence goes on from JBARRP010000248.1 coordinate 1,399, forward strand.
AACTTTGTTGGCCCCGTCGACCGTCTGAGGACCACGTACGTCTCCGATCCAGGTCTGCCGCCGGCGGACATTATCAGCCTTCTCGCATTTGGCAAGACCACCGAGGAGGCCGCCACGAGCCCCAGCACTCCCGCAAGCCTCGGCGCAGAATCCGTGGTGGCGCAGCGAGTGAGTGGCACCGTCTCCGGCCAAGTCGAGAAGCTTGCCGGCATTTCGCAACTCCAGATCGATCCGCTGGTCGGGGGCGATCAACGCGACCCTGGGGCGCGCCTGGCGATCCAGCAGCACGTCACCAGTAACATCCTCTTCTCGTTCACGACCGACGTCACCACGACGCAGCGCGAGATCATTCGCATCGAGTATCAAACCAAACGCAAGCTCGGTATTTCCGTTTTGCGCGACGAAAACGGCGGCTTTGCCGTGGACGCCCACATCCGCAAAGTATTCTGAAACCCGAAGAAGGCCGTCGGCTCTGAACGGGAAAGATCTGCTGGGGCGATCGTCGTGAACGAAGCGCGTCCTCAGGCAGACAACAGCACCCGCGGCTTTGGGGGTGGCCGCGGTGGACCCAACGGTGGCAAACGCGGTGGTGGCCGCCGGGATTGATCCAGAGCCAGGATGTCCCATCGAAGTAATCCTTCGTCCACCGGCAGCTAGCCCAGACAGCGACAATCACAAACACACTTGATTTTCAGCGAGCTAGGCTATTCGGTGTGTTCCTCGGCTGTGTCACGCCCTCGGTTGGGGAAGAGATTGGTGGCGGTCTCAACTTCAGCTGACGAGATCACATCGTTCTGCATTGAGCCGCTTTGCCCACCTTGTGAACCTCAGACTTACGGCAAGCTTGTGACTGCAAAGAAGAGGCGCGCCACCCTGCCAAAATTACAGTTCCAGTACCTCTCCGGAGGAGCCCACCGATCCGCACATATCTGTTTGGGATAACTAGCGTTAGCAAGACCATGTCAATTGGCATGTGTATTGCTTAATTTGACGTGGACGACACCCGCAGAATCCAACCGCTGCGCTCGTCTTGCTGGTTCGGTACTCGCTCAAAGATGTGCACCCAGCCCAGACTTCCACGAGGAGGTAACCTCTATGAAGGTAAGTCGAATTCTAGGACTCGTGCTTGGGGTGGCGTTGATTGTTTCAGCCTACATTCCAGCAGCTCGTGCGACCGAGTGGGACAAGACAACAAAGATAACTTTCACTCGGTCCATACAGATTCCGGGGACAGTTCTGCCCTCTGGCACGTACGTATTCAAGCTGTTGGACAGCCCTTCCAACCGGCACGTGGTGCAGATCTTCAATGCGGACCAGACTCAACTGATCACCACGGTTCTGGCCATACCGAATTATCAACTCGAACCGAGCGAAAAGACAGTTCTCACCTACGCAGAACGACCTTCGGGTCAACCCGAAGCACTCGAAGCCTGGTTCTATCCCGGCGACAACTTCGGACAGCAATTCGTCTACCCAAAGTCGGAATCAGAGCAACCCTCGCGGGTCAATCATGTCCGGCTGACCACGGCGGGGGACATGGCGAACTCAGCACAACCAACCGCACCTAGCAGCAATCCGACGACTCAATCTGACCAGGCAGCTCCCGTACCGCAAGATGCTCGGGAGCCGTCGAACTCGCGCGCCCAGACAGAAACAAACGAAACCAAAGAGTTGCCCAAAACAGCGAGCTCGCTCCCACTGATTGGGCTGGTCGGTGTGCTCCTTGTCGGGACCGCCCTGATCTTGAGACGGATAGCTCGCGCCTAGTTTCAAGTGTTGCGACACGTTTGACGCCTGAACCTTGGGCGTCAGACGTGTCTCTCCGCACGTGGATGACGGGAATGAAAAGCGAGAGTCCCAATCGGTTGGCCGCAATCCGTTCGTACTCTTGGACGGAGCCATATAGCCCTGCGATTCCGTGGGTACGCTGGCTGGAAAATGCCTGCTGGGTTGTGGGTGTAGCTGCGCTGGGCTGGTTTCTTTTCATCTATACGGACACGCTCTGGTTTCAGGCCAGCCAAGCGCACGAGTTCGGGGTCACCCTGCAGCAAACACACACGCGGGCAGCGACGGTACGTCCCGGTGATTTGATGGGCACGATTAGCATTCCCCGAATCGGTCTCTCGGCCGTAGTCTTGGAAGGCGATGATGAGAAGACTCTGCGCCGTGCCGTCGGGCATATTCCCGGGACCGCCTATCCGGATGAATCAGGCACCGTAGGACTCGCGGGGCACCGCGACACATTTTTTCGCAAGGTCGGTAGCCTGCACCAGAATGACGTGGTCCTTTTCGAGACGCTAAACGGAACGTACCGATATCGCGTGGCCAGCGCCGCCGTCGTCCAACCGCACGATGTAGAGGTCTTGCGGCCAGTCGACCGGTCAGCTTTGACCCTTGTGACCTGTTATCCCTTCCGTTTCGTGGGCCCGGCACCTCAGCGGTTCGTCGTCACGGCATGGCAAGTTCCGAATGGACCGCAGCCTCAGGTGGAGCACCTGCCGAGCGACAAGCGGCCGGACTGACCCGCACCAATTCTAGTCAAACGCCTGAATGCGCCTTGAATGCGTAGCAAGCGGGACTCCTATTGCGCTTTGCGGATTTCGAGGCACATCCCGTGTTGGCTGAGGAACGATTGAATCTCTGCCATCGCACTTCGTGTCTCAGCGCTTTCCGGAGGAATGCTTTGCAGAAGGAAGCTCGTGCGAGCCGGGAATTGTGACACCTTGCGGTTCACCAACTCCGCACTCTCATAGCTGAATTGCGCGACGATGATTTGAACATGCGGAGAGCTTGCGTCAACGATCGTAATTGCGATGGGCCTGCTGGGAAGACGTCGCACGCGGAGTCTCCTCCTCCCGCAACATCTCAGTAATGTCACCTGTTTGTCTGTTGGACATCCAACGCTGTTGTGGTGTGGAAATCTGGCGGCACGCCCATTCCCAACACTTGAGCGCCATTCCTAAACGGACGGATCTGTCCTACCGCGCTT
>JBARRP010000249.1:0-9299 GCA_049644285.1 Candidatus Acidiferrales bacterium
TTACTGAAGAGCATCCGCAAGGTCCATGAGGGCGAAGTCTGGCTGGACAATCGCATAACGGCCGACGTCATCGAGGCCTTCAAGAGATCTGCCGAAGCCGGGCAGCGCCATGAAAAGCCGCTCCTGAGCGATCGGGAAATAGAAATTGTTCAACTCGTCGCGCAAGGCTTTGGCAACCGCGAAATCGGCGAAAAGCTCTTCATCAGTGAGCAGACCGTAAAAAACCACCTCCACAACATCTTCGATAAGCTTGGATTGTCTGCCAGACTTGAACTCGCACTGTACGCCATCCACCACCGATTGATGGAGCAGGCTTAAGATTCACTTCCTTCAAATTTTCCCAGTAGCATGCGGGAAAGCGAATTGGTCGATGCCTGATAAGATTTACGTGACGGGTCAAATATGTGGCACAGGGTAGATTGTCGGCTTCTCGTCCATTGGGTTCACATGAAGGATCGCAGACGAGACGTAAGATTGCCTGAAAACCCCCTCACAACCCCGGTTACCCCCAGCTCTAAACCCGCCGTTTTTGCTAATTACACGCGCTGAGAGCGACTTATCCGGATCCTAGCCGAAAACCGCAGGAAACCTGAAAAATGAGGTTTATTCGGCTTTTCTTTGCCCCCTCTCCTCCTGTCCGGGATGGTCAGGTTTTGGAGTGAACAAACCTATATACCATTCCGGGAACAGATATGCACGCGGCGCAGCAATGCGTTTCTCTGATGAACATCCTGATTCCTTGGCCGGTCCGAGAGTGCGGTTACAAAATCAGGCGAGCATGCTGGTGTTCCGTAGAGAAGTATCATCGTTTTGCATGACCTCCCGAGTGAAGTGATGGGGAGGGAGTATAACCCACTGTGAGCCTGCGCAAGTTGCCCGGCCCTGACCCTTACCTCCGCATTTGCCAGCTTGAACTCCGCTCGGCTTCAGTCCAGAATCTGCCGATACGGACCCGCGCTGCGTGCGTTCAGCCTCTGGAGGAAGAGTTCTCACCGTGAACAAATCTGTTCGATTGAAGCAAATGTTTTGACCGCCATCGCGGGATCCTTTCTGCTCTTTGTACATCCTCTTGTTTATACTCAAGACCAAACTCCCAGCTGTAAGAGAAACGTTAGGGTAATAATTTCCTAGAGCTAGTACCCCAAAGACGACCGCCGTCAAGACCGAGCCGGTAGGATAAGTCTCGGTCCGAGAAGCCTTTCCGGACAGCGACCACACGTTGGCAAGATGAATGCTTTCCCAAGGGTGCACGCGTCGGGTAAACGCAATCGGCACCGGGGCCAATCCGGGGGGATTCCTAAGTTGGTTTCTCGTAATTCATTCGCGATGGAGTGCAGCTATGAACAAGGCTCGGACGCAACGGCCAATCACGAGACGACGGGTCCTAGAGTTCCCGCACGTTGAGGAAAGAACACCCTTCGAGGATAGCATCAAGGCTCGTCTACAGGAGTTGACGGATCTCATCGAAGGTTTCGAAAATTCCGCATTAAACTGCCTGCTAACAGAAAAAACCTCTGTCCGCGAAGCAGTAGAAGAACTGATCGTAAAAGAGGCGGCCTTGCGCTGGATTGTTCGCGTTGCGACGCATTGCAGCGGCCCGGTCCGAGAAAAACTGTGGGCAGATATAGATAGAGCTCTTATTGACCTCGAGAAGACCGCTGAATCAGCGATGCCTGCTGGGGTTAAATATCCATACTCAGATTTAGTTAGTCTTCGCGATCGGGTAGTTTGCCTGGGTCGATTTCACGGTTTAACTCGGCCGCATCGCTAATCCATCCTGCCGCGACCTCAAAAGAAAAGGAGGGAATATGTTGTATTACGCGCTGGTGTTCTTGGTTATTGCGCTAATCGCTGGCTATTTGGGATTCGGAGGCATTGCGTTTGCGGCGGCGGGAATTGCCAAAATCTTGTTCTTCATCTTCTTGGTGATCTTTGTCGTGACCCTGGTTATGCATTTAATGCGTCGCGTTTAAGCATTCGTACCGGAAATGTGTTCAGTCGGGCTCGAACTGGGTCACGGTTTGCTTCGTGGATTAGCAGGAGCATTCGTGCGCACGACAATACTAGGTTGTTTGGCCCTCTTGATTGCTGTATCGGCCAAGGCACAGAGCAACGACGTTGGAGTCACAGCCGGAGGGTATTTCGCCGTTAGCAATCCGCTGAATCTCGGGGTTGCGTGGGCGCTGGAAGGAACCTTCGCGCACCGGATCGCCTCAGTGCCGCTGGCGTCCCTTTCCGTGGAACTGGCCGTTGCCGGCTCGTCCACATCCTCCATTCCAACCATCAGCGGAACCACGCTGGCACGTAGCTACACTTCTCTGTTCATCACACCAGGTCTACAGCTCAGGCTCGCTCCGTCTTTCCCGGTGACACCTTACCTAGCGGTTGGCGTCGGACTAGCACGTTTCAATCGCCATCTCAACGGCGGCGCAACCAGCGCCAACACTACCGCCGCTTTCGATATCGGCGGTGGACTAGATATCAAATTAGCCCCGTTCATCAGCCTGCGTGGAGAGCTACGAGATTTCAATTCCGGCGGTCTCGGCTTGCAGACGCTTGTGGGCGGGCGTCAGAACAATTTGTTTGCGACAGTTGGACTGGCTCTTCGGTTCTGAGCGGCAAACGGTGCAGCTTTTTCGTAGCAGCGACTGGTCCGTATCTGATCGTCGCTCCCAATTCAACTACGACCTCACTGGTTGGAAGGTGCATGAAGGGCAAAACCTTCGCAGCAGGATTGGTGATCGGAGTCGCCTTAGGCGCCGAAATCGGCTTGGCTGCAGTGCTGGAATTGGCCAATCGGAAGAAATCAAGCTAAACGCAAACTTACGAGCGATGCGCGAGCCTCACCGCCACTCTTGTCAGGCACAACAATTAATTCAAGTATTGTGACTGCGGAGAGCTCAACAGTGTAGTCTTCTATCTCTCGTACTGAGCCGGGCGGGCTAAAATTCCATTGCTGGCGTACGATTTCTCGGAACGAACGTCCGGAATCCGGAGACCATCGCAGGACAAACTCTTGCGTGCGTCTGTTTTCGGTGTCCTCGAAAACCAGCCAGATGCGTCTAAGCTTTGGCGGCTCGTCGAAAATGAGTCGGATTGTCTGAGTCCCGGGGTTAGCCGCACGCCAACCACGCTTTTCTTCTGCAAGCAGCGCAGATTCGATCGGATAGCCCTTTTCTTCCGATGTGACCTCGACCAAAGCCGCACGATCCACGTCCAGCCGGGCTTGATCAGAAGGTCGAGCACTCTGCGGCGTTGAGGTAATCTGGCGCTTACGCATGTTAATGCTACTTTACCCTAGGTCTCTTCTAATGGTCATCGTGGTGTCCGTGCCGATCCCGCAACCGATCTCAAGCACTCGCTCCCTCGCCACTGCTTGAACTCCGCAAGGCCTGGCATATGCGGGTTTTATATCACGACAATGCAAGGACGCCTAACCCACCGGCACCCGTGGCCGCCCGCGCCCTTTGCTCGGGGGCCTGTCGGTGCTCGCAGCTTGACGATACCAATGGCCGCTACGATAATGCCGGTAGTGAGGCTCAGCCGTGCGCCGCATGTGCACCGCCAAAGCCACTGCCAAGGCTTCCCAGCTGGTCCTTCTCACGGTATCGGTCTTCTTGGTTCCTGCCACCGGGTGTAACAGCGTGTGCGTCACCGGTATCTCGAATCCGCCTACGGGCACGCTCATCGTGAATGTCAACGGTTCTGGGTGCAAACTCAGCAGAGCGAATGGCACGATCAGGCTGCAGTTGGGAGCCTTTGTTCCTAACGGAGGATCGGGGTTGCCCACCATGCAGCACATCTTCGTTAGCCTTCGAGGCATTGAGGCCCATCCGAGTTCGGCTGCCGATGACGATTCGCCTGACTGGCAAGAGTTAGCTCCGAAGCTTGCGAAGCAACCTGTGCAAGTGGACCTAATGGCACCAGGCGCTGATTCCTGCGCTCCGAGCTCATTCGGTGAGACCACTGTCGTTGCCGGCATGTACAGTCAGATCCGCTTGAGCTTGGTGCCGAATCAGCCGGCGACGAGCGAACCCATTCCACAAGAAAACGCGTGCGGCAGTGTTGGCTTCAACTGTGTCGTTACCGTCGATGCCAGCGCGCGGCCGCTGGTGCTCGATGGTGGAGCGCCGGAACTGCGCATCGCTGCGGAACATATTGACGGCGGCTTCTTTCGCGTTCTGCCTGACACCAACACCGATCTGGCCATCGAATTCAACCCTTACATATCACTGACCTCATCCGCAGGCCAGGCTGTTCGGCTCAATCCTGCACTCACCGTTGATGTTGGCTCCCCGTGTGATTTCATCGCGAAATCCGAGTGGTAGCCGAGATACCCCCCGCAAAACCCCGGTTAGCCCGGGTTTTAAACCGCCGATTATTGTGCTTCAGAAGCACTGAGATTGACTTTCATGCGGGGGCCAAGCCGAAAGCCGCAGAAACCCCGCTTTTTGAAGGTTTATTCGGCGTTGATCCGCCCATCCAGGATTCTCTGAGAAGTCGACGACTGTCCCCGCGGCGCCGAGCATTTCGGAACGTGGACGAGATTCCTTTCATTGACTAGCCTACCGGTGCAGTCCTAACATGGCGCCCGCAAGGCCCCCTTCGTTTTCGAAACGATAGACAACGCGGAACAGGCCTTCTGGCGTTCCCGGCACGACAAAAGAACGAGCACGATCCTCTGCCGTTAGGCGACTTCCAAACTAGGCTGTCAAGGCATCCTTCGGTTCGGCATCAAGTCGAACAATGCGTCCAAGAAAAAGCCGAAGACGGAAAAGCGCGCGGGCCACTGGCAGAAATCTGTTGATCTCAGCATCGGCTGCGTCGAATCCGTCCTGACTCGCCCGGCGAAGAAATTCAGAAAGGGTAACGCCGTCGCGGTGCGTAGGTAGGTCAACCGCCCGGACGTCGTGCAGCGGGACGTCGGCGAGAAATGTATGCACGCGAAACGGTAGCGCGTAAAACTCCGTTGGAGAAATCTGCGGCATCTTTTATTCTTAGTTCCCATTCATTGAATTCAGTATCCATCGCATAGAATTGCTACACCGTTACGACAATTTCCCCAATCTGCTCGTTTGACTCCATGTAGCGGTGCGCTTCCACGATCTTCGCAAATGGAAAGACGCGGTCTGTTCGCGGCTTGCCCGTTTTGTGGATACTGTCAATTGTTCGGTTGCGAGTAGCGCGTCAGATAGGGCATGAACGGCGTCACTTCGAACGGCATCTTCTCCCGCTCGGAAAGCAGCCGAACCGGCTTGCTCTTGATCAGGTCAACGCGGTCTGAATAAGGATTGAGCTTGATGCGAGCCCCCAAGGGAAGGGCTGCGATCTGGTCCAGGTTCGCCGGCTGGAGCTGCGGAGCAGAGGTTTCGAGCTGTGTCGCAAACATGACGCGATTGCCCAGCTTCGGGCTGATCAGCGCGGACAGGCTCTTGGAGGATTCGTCGAGCTGCTTCAAGAACAGGCCTGCGGTTGCGAGTTTGTCCTTATAGGGCGAATTCTTCAGGAGCTCGACCGCTTTCTGGGTGGCCGCCTGCAAGTCGTGCGGATTGTCCTGGAAGGAGAAATGGCGCAAGGCATCGACGGTGGAGACGATTGTCTCATCATTGAAGCCCCAGCGATCGGTGTCGGTCTTGAGCAGCATGATGTTGGCCAGTTCCTGAGTGAGCATCGCTGCGAGGCTGGCTTCATCGGGCAGGGTATCGAGCAGGCCGCGGCTCATGACGATGGTGTGGCCGATGGAGAAAGACTCGAGGGTGGAAGTGAGGAACACGCGGCAATGAACTTCCGGCTGGAAGTCGAGATTGTTGGTCACCTGGATGTTGTTGACGACCGTCTCGAGCACCTTATCGACTTCCCCGCGGGGCGCGATTAGACCGGAGCGCTCCAGCCGCTCCACAACGTTCTGTTCCGCCTGCTGCTGCCAGGAGCGCTTGGCCTCGACCGGCGTAGGATCTTGGGGGCCCGCGGACCGGTCCTGAATATTAGGGGACTCAATCTTGATGTCGCTGAATTCCGATTCATGCCCGGCGTTCTTCAGGTTGTAGCCCCAAAGGCGGGTCTGGCCGCGGAACTTGATGCGGTTGCCTGAATAGCCGTGCGGGTCGGTCTCCTGGCTGAAGATGTAAGCCGGCAGCCAGAGTCCGGGCTGAGCATTCACACGCCAGCTATCGAAATGCACGGCTCGGTCGGACATGTTGGCGGTGCCAGCGTACATCCCGTTGAAGCGCACAATCGTGTAATCCTGGTCTTCGGCCCAAATGCGGCCCTTGAAGCGGCCCTTGCCTGCCTTGGGCAGCGGCGTGACGTCAAATACCAGGCAGCGCACCTCGCCGAGGAACTCGCGGCGCACATACTCAAAATGGTAGTGCTCGCGGTCGAATCCGGCTGTATCCAGATAGATCATCTGCAAGAAGCCTTCGGGCACATACTCGGAGGAGAGCAGATCGCCCAGGCGAGCCAGCGGATTCAGCTTGTCTTTCACTCCATGTCTGTTCGCAACCATCGAACGATCCACGATCTTCTTGGTCAGGTCGGCCTGGCCGATAAAGTAATGGTCGTGAACCGGAGTGACACCCAAGTCCTCCTTACCCTTTTCCATCCTCATGTCTTGAATGTAGGTTTCAATCAGAGGCGAGTACCGTCGGATTGTGTCCATCTGCCGGTGTTCACGGGCGAGGATGCGATCAATGGCCTCATCAACGGTGGTGACAGGCCCGGTGGCCGGTGTTGTCGTGGGTGCCGTGGCTGGCGTTGCGGGCGATGTTTGCGCCCTGGCAATCCCCGGTAACAGCGCGGCGAGAGCCGCGGTGAAAAGGACCCCCCTCCACTTCCCCATCGAACTCTCCCTTCCAGTTCAGTATGCAAGACGATATGAACGATGGCGAATCCACCGATTGGCCATCGGCCGTGCGCGCCGGCTTGAATCGAATCGCTTGCGCTGCGGAGTTGGCCGATTCATCGAGGCCATGGCCCAGCCCCTGCGCCACGCCTTGAACCTGGACCTGACCCGCAGCCGTGAATACAGCCTCGAGCAAAACCTCCCCTTCAATCTTCAGATTTCGCGCTTCATCCGTTTGCGATAGCTACCCCGATCGTAACCTTCCTAGGACCTGGATGAAGAAAAACAGATGCTCGTAGTTGACGGGTCGTTCCATATGAGAAGTTTAATCGAGGTCTCAGCTACTGCGCAACTTCTGTAACCCAAACCATACGCGGTGGTGCTTAGGCGCCCGAGGAGGAGGACTCTCGTGAATTGGGATCAACTGGAAGGCAAATGGAAGCAATACAAGGGTACGATCAAAGAGAAGTGGGGGAACTGACCGATGACGATTTGGATGTGATCGCCGGCAAGCGCGACCAACTTGTGGGAAGGATTCAGGAGCGTTATGGAATCGCGAGGGAAGCAGCCCAACAGCAGGTGGGTGACTACGTGAAGAGGCTCCGCGAAGAACAACGCGAAGACGAAAAGGCCAAGCAGAAAGAAAGGGCGCGCGGCGTCAGCTGAGCCTGATTCTCAAATCCTCAAGCCCGCCGCAAGGTGAGCAGCTCACGTTCGGGCCTCCGGTGCGGAAACACGAGCACGAGTCCCAGCCCCTGATCTCCGGCAAGGTGAGGAGAAATAGTTGGGTATCTGCTCGCTTTCAGCGTGGCCTGAGACTAGCCCTTGCGGAATTAACGCCACTCCATACTAGGCGGTGATAGACGTCATCCATGTGCTCCGGCGATCCTGGTGTGCCGCGATTGATCCACCACGTCAGTAGCGACAGCAGAGAGCCGGCGAGCGCGTTTGCAAGCGGGGGCCGCTGCTCGGCAATGATTCCGCGTGCCTGTGGCAGCTCCGCCAGACGCTGTTCAATCCCGCGGGCAAAATGCCCTTGAGCCAATTCCATAACGTCGTGGATCTTGCCCGATGCGACCAGCGCAGCGCAGAACTCACGCATCTGGGCTACGTGGGCAAACACTTCACGCACAGATGCAACGCGATCTGAAGCCTCGCCACGGCGTGGCTTGATCGCCCCGGTCATCGCACGGCAGATGGTTGCCGTCGCGTCTTCAGCAAGCGAGATCTGGCACATGTTGTTCAACTACAACTTCCGTCAGAACCAAGCCTTTGCGCAGCTATACGTCGCAGCTTCATCGGTAGCCATCGTGCTCTGGTCGGCTTCCATCATGCGCAGCCGCACGCTGGCCGGCGGCGTGGCGATTCATGCGTCGCGTTTAAGCATTCGTACCGGAAATGTGTTCATCGGCCTCGAACTGGGTCACGGTTTGCTTCGTGGATTAGCAGGAGCATTCGTGCGCACGACACGACCATACTCGGTTGTTTGGCCCTCTAGATTGCTACGGTCAGAAGGATTTGACCTCCTGGCACTCGTTTTCCTGATGCTTCCTGCAAATACCAAATAAACGAAAAAGCGCATCTGGAATTTGCCGAGCGAATCAGGCAAGAACTAGACTGGGAAGCTCTTCGCAGGATGCCGATTAAGCAAACGTTTGTTTTCTGAAAAAGCGCAACCGCTTGTACTGAAACAGTAGCAGCGTCGGGTTGACCAAACCAGGCCAAACAGTAGAGGTAAGCGGCTCTGCGCGTATACTTATCGGCGTGGAATCCCCGCCCAGAATCTACCTTGGCACATCCTCTTTCACAGCGGCAGGCTGGGAAGGCTCTTTTTACCCTGCTGGAATGAAGTCCCGCGACTACCTTAGCTTCTATGCCGAACACTTCGACACAGTTGAAGTGGACAGTACTTTCTATGGATGTCCGTCACCCGCCACTGTGAACGGCTGGGCGCTCAAGGCTCCCGAGGGTTTCATTTTCTCCGTCAAAGTTCCACAGGTTATCACGCACGAAAAAGTGCTCGTTGAATGCGATGCGGAATTTGAGCAATTCGTGGACACGATGTACATCCTTGACAAAAAACTCGGGCCGATGGTGCTCCAGTTTCCGTATTTCGATCGGGACTCTTTCAATAGCGGCAGCGAGTTCCTTGCGCGCCTCACGCCTTTTATGAAGAGACTCCCTGCCAGCGGGTACAAGAACGCGGCGTGACGATTTACGCGTACGCCAACAACCATTACGCTGGACACGCCCCGGCCACAGTCGAATTGTTCCGTGATTTATGTAGAGCGAGGGGCATGGTGGAAGCTGAGAAGCCTCGCCAGACGGAAAAAGAACCGACGCTCTTCGATTAGGGTCAGCGGAGGCATAACGAATGCCGGAGGATTTTTCGGAGATAAGCAACAAATCCATTTGGGTGCTCCTCAAGCACCTCACCGCCATCGTGGATGTTTTGAAG
>JBARRP010000250.1:0-3017 GCA_049644285.1 Candidatus Acidiferrales bacterium
TGGCTTGTTTGCCGAGCGCTTTCCGCAGCGTCAGAATATTCTGCGCGAGGGTAGACTCATTCACAAACGTGCCCGGCCAGACCAGCTCGAGCAGCGTCTCTTTTCCCATCACATGGCCGGCATTTTCAACCAGAACAAGCAGGGTTTCGGCTGCCTTCCGGGTGAGCGGAATTTCCACATTACCTTTTCTTAGTACTAGATCTCCAGCATCAATTCGAAATGGGCCGAACGTGAAAGCCGTTCGGCTGTACTGGTCAGTCGGCATGGGCTACCCAGATGGGGAGGATTTCAGTGGGATTTGAACAGAATTTGAGCCTTATTTCAAGACTACTGGGTTGCACTGCGATACTTTCCGCCCCGGTTTGAACTTCTGCGGCAGTGGACCACGCCGACCGTGGCCAGTTCTTGAAGAAATGCGGATGGGGAGAACTCTCGCAATGAATCCCGTCGTTGGTCCCGTCGGACAGTCTGGCTCTGGATTTTGGCTCGGAACGATGTTGCTGTTGGCCGCTGCCGCCGTGTTGGTCCTCGCTTCGACCGATCAGAAGACCTTCGCCCAGACTGGCCCACAGGGGAAGCCAACTCAAACGAGCGCAGACAAAGAAACTTGGCAGCAGTACGAGAAGTCTTTCCAGACGCGTTGGAGGGACCTGCTTCAACATCCGCAAAAGGGAGACAAATCAAAATGGACTCTCCTGGAAAACGATCTCCACGCAAACGCAAAAAAATATAACCAGCACCTCGAAGAAGAAACAAGCAAACCAATGACCGGCAGAACCGCGGTCGTGAACAGCACCTTTACTGTCCCTTGCCTGTCTCAATACGACCGGCCCGGTTACAGGTGTTTCATCTTTCCCGACCGCAACGGAGATTGCCGATACATATGCGCCCCTATAGTCAAGTAAAGACAAACGGCCGACTCGAGTTTCTGATATCTGAAAAGGAGCAGCAATGAGCCCACAGGCAAATCAAATACCGAATTCAGCAGCAGCATCTCCTGACTTCACTCCAACAGCCGCGCGCAAGAGCTGGTTTTCGTGCAATTGGAAGTGGTTTGTGCCAACTCTCGTTCTGGTTGTTTTCGTTCTGCCGCTCGCGCTTTGCGGAGGAGCAATCCTCAGTGTTATGAGGAATTCAGATGTCGCCAAACAGTCTTTGCTTAAAGCACAGTCAAATCCGCTCCTGGTCCAAAAACTTGGTACGCCGATCGAAGAAGGCTGGCTGGTAGGCGGCTCATTCGATACTTCAACGACTTCCGGCGATGCCGATCTTGCGGTGCCCATTGCGGGTCCAAAGGGCAAGGGCAAAATCTATGTTACGGCTCAAAAAAGTGCCGGTGTTTGGAGCTACCGCGTGATGGAAGCCGCCATTGAAGGAAGCGATCGAAGGATTAATCTGCTTTCGGAAGTGACGCCCGGAGCCGAGTTTCCCCCAACGCCACCAGGACCGCCAGTCCAGCCGCCGCAGGTTACTCCGTCTGTGGAAACTCAGCCGGCCCCGCCCGCCCCTCAGCCGGCGGACCCACCCGCCGCCTCGTCGAATGTAATTCAAACGCAAGAAACCACATACCCGGGCGTCGTAGCCGAATTCACCGAATGCAGGCGAAAGGAAGGCGTGCTCAACATCAAAGTGCGTTTTCACAATACATCCAACAAGGGCGTGGGGATAACAATCTTCCAAGGTCGCAATTACGAGAAGTACTATGTGACTGCCAAAAGCAAGAAATATTTTATTTTGAAGGATTCTGAAGGGGCGTATCTTACTCCAACCGACAACAACAACGGGGACCTCACGCCCTCGATAGGACCTGGAGAAAACTATACGTGGTGGGCAAAGTACCCTGCGCCTCCTGCTGACGTAAAGAAAATAAACTTGCTGACACCAATCACTACTCCATTTGACGACGTGCCGATTACCGACCAATGAGAATGGCCAGATCTCTTCCTTGGGGGCCCAGCATGCGGAAACGACGCTTCTGGCTAGCCGCGGCACTTGCCGCATCCGTATCACTGGCGGCGCAGACGAAGTATGCCGATGCGGATTCGTCGGCGGTTCAGGCCGCTGCCCGGGCGGCGCTGCCGCACGCCAAAGTTGCGGACATCGTAGGCGTGACCCGTGAAATCCAAGGGGTGACCAGCGGAATCCAAAGTGTGCTGCAGGATCTCGGGGCGAAAGTCACCGCGCAGGAAGTCAAAATCGAGCTGGACGCTGACGTTCTCTTCGACTTCGACAAATACAATCTAAAGCCCGAAGCCGCCGAAAGCCTCAAGAAAGTAGGTCAGGTGGTGCAGAGTTATCCGAACGCGCCGCTACTCATCGAAGGACACACCGACGGCGTGGGCACCCACGCTCATAACATGAAGCTTTCCGATGACCGCGCCGCATCCGTAAAAACTTGGCTGGTTCAGAATGCGGGAATCCAGGGAAGCCGCATCACGACGCGAGGCTGGGGAGAAACCAAGCCACTTGCGCCCAATAAAAATCCAAACGGCAGCGACAACCCCGCGGGCCGCCAGAAGAACCGGAGGGTCGAGATCACCCTCCGTACCAGTTAAGCGTGAGTCTATACGTCGCTACCACGACCCAGTATCGATTTGGAGTGTGCAGAAGTTGGCCCAGGCGTTCATTTTGATGGCGAAGATGGCCGCGTCGCAAGAAACAACATTGTTGACAAACGATTGTTGCCCATGTTGCCGACACGGAGCAGATCGGCGGCAAGACCTACATGGGCCGGCTGTCGTAACGGAGGTGGGACATGACACTACGCAGGTTGCGCGCTGGTCTGTTGATCCTCTCAGCGTCGATTGTTTGCGCCCTGGCACTGGCTTCGAGTACGGACGCCCAAAGCCAGTTGAAGCCCTCTTCCGCTGAGGACCACCTTAAGCGAGGCAATGAGCTACGGTCGAAAAAGGATTGGGACGCCGCGATTGCGGAGTACCGTGAGGCCCTCCGCCTGAACCCGAAAAACGCCGACGCCCACCGAGTCCTCGGCGCGGCGCTCCGAGACAAGGGCGACT
>JBARRP010000251.1:0-5148 GCA_049644285.1 Candidatus Acidiferrales bacterium
TGGAAGCCATCAACAGCAACATCAAAACCCTTCTGAGAAGAGGCCGTGGCTACAAGAATCTTCGCTACCTGCTGCTCAAAGCCCAGCGCATGGCCGCCACAAAGACCGAATTCATCGTTTTAAAGAAGGCAGCCTAAAATGCGGGTCGCGCCAAATTCTTGTGCAGAGCCGAAATTAACAACGTAACGGTTGCCCAGATGATCTTTGTAGCGCGTAGGAAAGTCGCGGTAAATGCCGTGATGAATTTGTACGCCGGCACTGCGTACACGAATCGTTTCTCGTACCAGCAACGAGGCATCTCGCTGCACTCGGATGTCGCTGTGGTAATCCAGGATTTCTTCGGTTGCGGACGGCGTGACTTGCGACTGCGCGGAACAGCACAGAAACAACGAAGAGAAGAGTGCGCACAAAGCAACGAGAACCCGGATTGCTTTGCTCACCGGTTCAACGTCCTTTCTCATAGACGAGATTCTCCGAGATTGCGCTGCGCAACCAGTGTACCCTGGAACACGAGTTTCTCTCGTCGATGCGAAATAGCGTTGATTCACGGAGCAGTGAGGCCAGCCGCTTTCGCAGTGCAAGACGGGCACAAATCTCCAGAATCTACTTCCGACTTCACGGAACCGGAGGCCAATTGCCCTCCGGCTTTAGGTTGTTGCAGCTCGTTTCGTCCGTTCCTTGAGAACGTGCACATTGGACGCAGGCTTGGTAAGCCTTCCACTGCTCTTCCTGGCACTTAAGGTCTCCTTCTCGAATATCGTTCACTAGAGTCTGAATCTCAGGGACCATGTCTAGGGCCGCTTTAAGGTTCTTCACATATTCCACCGCTGCGGCATATGTCGCATCTGGCACCGGCGCTCCGCATTCTTCCAGCTGGCCTTGCATCGCTTCCGGATTGGCAGCGTTTAACATGGACAAAACCTTGGTGATTGTCTCCTTGGACCATTGAAGCGTGACAAGGTCTCCCAATCCTTTCGAGTCCGGTATGGTCAGCGGATTCTCGCCACTGATAATTTTGCCCGAAATGTCGGCAAGGAAAGACAGGGCTTCCTGGAATTCTTTAATTTCTCCCGCCGATTGTGGATCTAATCCTCCGCCGGCGACGGGAGCTGCCCCAACCGCATATCCAATGATTTTCATGGCTGCGTCCCAGGCGGCACATTCCGCGATAGCCTTGCGGTAAGCGCCCTGGTTCTCTTGAACTTTCGCCATATACTTTTGGTACTCGTCCCATTTTTTCTTCAATTCGTCAACCTTCGCTTGCTGAGAGCATGGGCCCAGCGATGTCGCTCCAGCGCACGGTCGTGGGTCAAACTCCGGGGCTCCCATGACGCATCCTGCACTCCCCACTCGGCAGATATTCCAATCCACTTTCACGTGCTCTGAGCAATACGACGGATCCAGGCACTGGTTTTCGTAGGTGTAGTCCCCCACCATTCGCGTGTGGTCTCCGCTCATTTTCCGGTAGCCCTCAGGGTCAGAATCTTCTGCCAAGAGTTGGGCCCGCTCCGGTGGAGGAGAACCGGTATAGAGGAAACCAATCTGGATGGGTCGGCCACCGAGATCGTAGCTAAGCCTGGGAGCCTGGCGACCTTGACACTTTTGATCGATGCCGTCACTCCCAAACTCCAGGAGATATAGGCCCTCAGGAGGTAGATCATTTCCACCTTTCATAGGTTCATTGAGTATCTTGTACCAAAAGTGTCCCTCTACTTGGTCATCTGGGTATGATCTTGCTGCCTGGTCAGAACACGCCGTCGATTGCATATCCCCTTTCCATTGACTGCCTTCGTTTATTAAGTCGATTCTCGAGCCGATCCTGTGCATATGAGCGGGGTCCGAATTCCAATAAACCCCTCCCAAAACTTCCCGAAGCTTGACCTGGATGGTGTTTGTGAAGTGAACTTCGACAACAGGTGTCGTCCGATAGGTTACGGTTTTGTCGCCGTGTATGGTGCCAATCCATAACCCACCCTTGGAACCCATGGTGTTCGGAAACGCCGTCGGCTTCGGAGGCGTGGATCCCGGAGGCGCCGCCGGCGGGCCGGACCCTCCAGGCGGTGGCGGCGGTGGTGGGTTTCCAGTATTGCTGGCGTTTCCAGAATTCGGCGTTGCATCCTCAAATCCTGAGGGCGTTCCTTTTGCGTGTACGAGTGCAAGGTGCACCCATTTCACGGTTTGCCTCGCACGGGACTCATTGACCGTCGTAACACTGTCCGTAAGGATACCCAACACAGCTCCGGAGTGGATGGAACCGTCGGCCAAATGCAGCTCGTCGGTTGCCGAACTTTTTGGCGGAGGTGGAGCAGCTTGTAGCTTCTGGCTCAAGCTCAAACCGATCCACTGAATGTTCTGCCTTGGGACCACCGACGTGCCCATCAGACACGTACTGATTCCGCAAGCTACCAGGCTCCCGGACTTCCTTTTTCCGTCGCGCAGCACCAGGAGATCGCTTGCTTGGACCGTGGCGACCGTCGGCGGTGTGACTGCCGACGTATGCGGACTTGTGGTAACTGGGCCCGTTCGCGGGCCTGCTCCGGTTTGAGTCCCGGAACCCGGTGCAGAAGGTAAGCTGGCCGTATTGGTGCTCGCTCCGGGCGATGGTCCGGAGGCGGCACTCGCCGGCCCCGCATTTACAGGCACACTGCTATTGGGTCCGGTGGTTACATCCGTTGGGGAGCTCACAAGTTTGCAGGCGCATGGTTTGGCTCCATCAAGCGACACCTGCCCGTTATCAATCCAAATGCCCTGGTGAATCCTCAAGTGCTGCAACTGTGCAGGATCTGTCACCTGGAAGTAGAAAATCTTTCCGGTACTGGTTTCGTGCGATGTTACTAGGCCGCTGCTGGTGTCGATGGCCGTGATGGTGCAGTTCGGATAAAGGTTATCAGCACTTAAATCGCGAATGGCGGCGTTAGCGAGCAGCAACACGGTTGCACCAAATAGAACAAAGGTGCGAACTGTTTTAGAGTCGACTCCTTGGCGACGCTGAACGCGGGTATTTTTCTGTGCCACTAAGCCGGATGCCCCGTCCCAAGATGGGCAATGTCTAGAGGGGGTATGGCCCATATCGCACCTCCAAGTGTCCGAGCTCACGGGAGTCCGAATCTCAACCAGGAATGATAGTAAAGCAAAAGAAGCCGCGTAATCTGTCGTACTCCCTCCATTTAAATGGTGAAATGGCTATGTTACGCCAACTGGCGAGGGGCTTTCCGAACTCGCAACTTGGAGTGCAACATATGCGGACTGCCAGTGGGCCGATCGGATCGTCGGCCCGAAGCCAAGTGAGGAAATCCAATCCCCGCAGTTGCGTTTGGTCTTCTTCCACTGGCTACCGAGCTTCTCAAGGGCCAATGTAGCGCCGTACCCGCACCGAGGACCGCACCGGAAGCTGTAGCTCACTACAGCATTACGGTGTTCTTTATCGAAGGCGATCTCCGACATCGAGAACAGGGCAGTGGCAAAGCCCACTAGCTTTATGTTCTTCGCAGGAAGAACCTCTGGCGTCAGGTCGTGGAACGAATGAGAGACTTCTGCGAGGTTCTCCAAACGTATACCCTGCAAACATTCACTTTCCGACAGATGATTCATCGGAGAAGTGGGGTCGAGGGGGTAGGTTGTAACTGACACATTCAACGATCCCGAATCACGCGAAATGTGTTGCTGTAAAACAGCTTTGTAGACAGCGATCTCGTCTGCGCTCAAGGGTGTTCTGCTCTTGATGGGTTTATCCTTGGTGGAACCCGTTGACGGTGGCGAAAGCGCAAGAGCGAGTAGTAACGTCCAGAATAAGCAGTTTCTCATCAAGGCCCTCCAGAAAGGCTGCTGCTACTGAACTACTTTAGCCGGAATTTCCTTT
The DNA here is from genome assembly GCA_049644285.1 of Candidatus Acidiferrales bacterium. GTDB lineage: Bacteria > Acidobacteriota > Terriglobia > Acidiferrales > UBA7541 > CAVRXT01. The sequence goes on from JBARRP010000251.1 coordinate 3,860, forward strand.
TTGACCTCGAAAACGGCACCATAGTACGCTCATCTCGCCCCTCCGCGACATTGTAAAACGATTTTCATCGGGAGCACTCCCGACGGTCCGCCATCCGCACCAGCAACTACCGGAATTGCCCGATCTTGCGGCCTGTTTCTTGCAACACTTCTCCTCGCCCAGCCCCCCTGGTAAGGCCGATTCCGCTGCGGACTTGACCACCATCTGCTATCCCGTCAGTATCGGCAGTAGCGCCATCCGGCCCAGCAGTGCCGCCCCGTCAGATGTCCGACGAGGTTGGCATAATTCACGCCGCTCCCTGGGCCGAGGCGGAGGGCCTCGCGCATTGCTGTAAGGTGTCTGTCATATTGCCCCAGGGTCTCGTAGATGAGACCGAGACCGATGTGCGGCGAGGAATCTCGCGGATAGGTCTGCGCCCACAGTTCACAGGCCTGGCGCGCCTTTTCCATGTTGCCGGTGCCCAAACGATAGTACTCGGCGTCAATGTCGAACTTCTCTCGCTCGCTCACCCGTTCGCGAAGTTCGTAGGCTTTCCTTGTATGCTCCACCGCCAAGCTGATTTCGCCGAGATTGTTATAACTTGCCCCGAGCGCGGCATAGGCCATGGCAAAATTCGGGTCGAGGAGGATGGCTCGCTGGAAAAAGGGCACCGCCGCGGCGGAATCGTCTTTGACACCCAGTGCCTGCGCTCCGAGGCTGTAGGCTTGGAGGGCTTCGAGCGAGAGCGTGGTGGCATGCGCGAGTGGTGTATCGAACTTCTGCACCGTGCCGAGCGATTCGCCCAACTTGCGGCGAAATTCCGAAGCCACCTTTCCCAGGGCATCGAGGACATGGTTCTTGTCGCTCGCCTGAGCCTCCGTGCTTGCCAACGATTCTCCAGTTGGGCAATTGACCGCCTTCAGAATGAGGCTGTACTGCGTGCCGATCTGCGAAACCGAACCATTGAGGACGGCGGCGCTTTCCGTCCGCTGACAGATTTCGCGGGCAATCTCCGGCGTGAGCTTCGCATCGGGCGGCTGGCCCATCAGGCGCAGGGTCTGCTGGACGCGCTCGTCCGACACAATGCTAAGAAAGGGCGACTGTTCGAGCTGCACTGCAAGGCCCTGCCTGAGAGTGCCGTCGAAGACCGGGTCACCCGTCGTGTTCGTGAAATCGACGAGGACAATCGTGTCTCTTTCGGTCAGCGGTGCTGCGTGACGCGAACGGAAGTAGAGACCACCGGCGACAAGAGCGGCGACCGCAACCATGGCAGTGGGAATCAGAATCTTCCAGCGGTGGCTCGGTAGTTG
>JBARRP010000252.1:0-4513 GCA_049644285.1 Candidatus Acidiferrales bacterium
CGCGATGGCTTGCGCAAGCTGCTGGAAGGCTCCGGCGATGTCGAGATTGTCGGCGAAGCATCGAACGGGAATGAGTGCATCAAGATGATGGTGGAGCTCAAGCCCGATATTCTGCTCCTCGACTTGCGCATGCCGGAGAAAGACGGCCTCGGCGTGCTCGGGGAGATCAATTTTGAGTCGGTTTCGACGCGGGTGATCGTACTTACGGCTGCGGAAGACGATCGCGACGTGGTCCGCGCGATGCGCCTAGGCGCACGCGGCGTGGTCCTCAAGCAGTCGGCAAGCGACCTGTTACTGAAGAGCATCCGCAAGGTCCATGAAGGCGAGGTCTGGCTGGACAATCGCGTGACGGCCGAAGTCATCGATGCCTTCAAGAAATCTGCCGAAACCGGGCAGCGCCGTGAAAAGCCGCTCCTGAGCGATCGGGAGATGGAAGTTGTTCAACTCGTGGCGCAAGGCTTTGGCAACCGCGAAATCGGCGAAAAGCTCTTCATCACTGAGCAGACCGTAAAGAATCACCTACAGAACATCTTCGATAAGCTTGGAGTTTCTGACAGACTTGAACTCGCACTCTACGCCATCCACCACCGACTGATTGGGCAGGCTTAAGGAAACTTGCGAAGAGATTGGCCCGACAGTGCGTCTGCAGCTAGGAGGCAACTCGGTTAGGCCACATACTCCGTGGACGGAGGCAAGAACAAAGGCTTTTCCAAAATCATCGCAGAGATGCTTCATTTGGGAGGAGAGTTCTTGTCGTCGCCCATTTTTGTCTTGATGGTTTTGTGAAAGACAGTGACGCCAATGGTGGGATTTTTTCGCGTACCCGAGATGGATAGAGGGAGAACGGTGCCAGCGCCGTTTTTTTTGAAGAACGGATCGAGAGCCTTCAGGAAGAAAGACTTCCTGCCGGTAACGGTCTGCGAGAGCTTCGCCTCCATATGCAGTTGGCCCTGAAGATCAATCTCTTCGCTGTGAATTTTATACGTGCCGGCAAGGCCGATCGAGGCGCCTAGAACACTGAACGTAAGCCTGGAAATTGTGATGACGGCATTCTTGAGACGGAAACGGCCGCGCAGTTTGGAAATTGCGCTGCCGACATCTTCGTTTTCGGGTTCGCCCTGAGCGTGACGGCTTAAGGACTTCAACTTTTCTTGAATCTGGGAGTTGCTCCAGCGTGCATCGGTAACGCCGAACGCGCCGTCAAGGGTCATTTTGTCCAGCACTTTCTCCCTGCCCGGCGGGAGAACGAGTTTTGCCTTTATGCTGGTCGGGCCCGTGAGAAGGGGCTTATTGGAATTCACGGCCAGATTGAGAATATCCTCGATGTGCGCCTCGAGGGTGCTCACATCGAGCGTGATGAGATGGCCTTTCATTTCGGGCACTTTAACGACGCTGCCTTCCGCGACGATGAGCGAACGCCCCAGGACAGCATGAACGGGATGCAAATACGTGTCGCCACTTGTACCATCCACCGTGGCAGAGTAATCGGTGTGAAGCGGAACCGGCCTGCCAACTCTGTCGAGGGAAAAATCCGGCGTGTCCGTTTCTCCATCGACCTCGAGCTTATTGAGCGGTCCACTATATTTTCCCGTCGACGAAAGTATTCCAGCGATACCCGCAAAAGGACCCAGATCGGCATCGGTGAATTCATACGTCCCCGAAACGGGAGTCGAGCCAGGATCTTCAGTCTTCCAAGGACCGATTTGGCCTTTGGTGGTGATTTCACCTTTGGGTTTGCCGTTGGTGAGTGTCCCGTAGAACGGGAACGCTCGTCCGCCGCCTACATCGCGGAGAACGAGATTGTGAAGGTTCCATTCAAGAGGTTCCTTCCCAGCTTGCTTCGGTAAGAGGACAAGCGCCGTGTCGGTGACCTCGATTTCGCGGAGCAACACCTGCGGTGCAGATCTTTTCGAAGTGTTGCTGTCAGGGTCCGACTTCATAGGAAAATGGGGCCTGCCTTCGCCGGCCGGAGGCATGGTGATAGTCATGTTTTCCACTCTAATGAACTGGATCTCGTGCGGCACACGGACGATCCCGAGAATTCCTAAGTCAAAAGTAAAGTTTTCGATCTGAATGAGCGGAGGGAGATCCTTGCGACCGTTGTAATAAAGGGACAAGCCCTCGCCGGTCACACCCATACGGGGGAAAATCTCCACGCGCAGCGACGATAGCTCGACCTCACTGTGAAATCGTTGGCTGAGTGCCCGGACAATCCAGGAACGCGTGTAGTCATCGATTCTGTGAATACGGGCATGAAGAAAGAGGCCTGCCGCAAAGAGAAAGAGAGAAACGCCGGCGGCGACGAACCAACGCCACCTGGGTCGCAAGAAGGATGATTGTGTCATGGGATGGGCGTCAGCTAGTAGAATCGTCGCGATTGTGCTCCTGTTTACTGTCTCTTGTGAAACAGGTGTCGTTTAACGTCAGGCCAAAATTCCTTGAAGGCATTTCTTGCCATGCGGCCTGAGAAACCCAAGAGCGTCCTTAGACCGGCATCGCGCGCCGTGGCTTCACTGTCGGCGCGCCAAGTGTTCGACAGAAAATTGTTCCCAGGAGCGGCGATGAACCGGGCATAGGCAGGCGCGAGGTTCCCCTCGCGCCGGTATGCGACGAAGGTCATCTTAATGACATGTTTCACTCGTCCGCCGAATGACTCGCTAGGTTCCCGGAAATAGCGGGGATCTTCTCCCCACAAGGCGCCGAAACCTGCCTCCATCGCATTCCCGGTTGATATGCCCGTGAATCGCATACCGTAGCGGTCGGCGAAACCTCCCCAATGTGGTCCGTATTCCTTGGGCTTATCTATGCCAGTACCGTAGGCGGCGCTGATAACGCCGGCTGCAAGGCTTTGAGGCCGAACTGTCTCCACCACGAACCAACGGAAGCGTTGCTCTCCCGTGATTGGTCGATACGAGGAATTCTCGCTTTCACTCTGACTAGGGACGTCCGCGAACGATTTAACGCGCGCCGGCTGTGCTGCCTGGACCGGGTGAACCGTTTGGGCTGAAGCGGCCAATGATGCGACCACGAAGATTGCGAAAAACTGCCCTACGATGGGGCTTACCTCCCACCGAAAGAAAGACGTGAGAATGTGCGCTTCTCGTTTGATTGTTTCCCCTCCGATATGATACTCCTGAAGGGCATTCAGTGACGGGCACGGAGATAGGGAGAGTTCGAAACTTGGCGAATAAAAGGCGCATAACGCAACTAGTTCATTAACTGAGTTGTCCGAAGGTCGAGAATTTACCGCAACTGTTTGAAAATAATGCGGCTAATGCAAAAAACCACTTCAACCGCAGCAGTCAAAAGTGTTGACCGCAGGTGCACATTGTGAACGTCGTGCGCGTTGTCAATGTGAGGGTTTGTGGTGGACCATCTGTAGCTGAAGCCCTCGCTCTTCAAGGGATCGCCTCCCACGCACCTTGGCGCGCGGGAAACTTGGCGTGCGGACGCGCCCAGCGCGGCCGGCTGGGCCTCGACGTTTGCAAAAAGGAAGGTCCCAAATACCTGCAGCGAAGAAAAGAAGACATTGCCAAAAGAAAAACTCGTGCAACCAGATCGCAGGACCACACAGGAACGGACAGAATCGCGCTCTCTGTCCTATTCGGAGGCAATTTTGGGGTCAGCTCCTGCCTCTTTTGCGCGCTTACCGCCAAAAAGTGACCCTTTCAGCGTGAGGACTCAGGAGCCGCTGCGGTCGCAGATGCTAGAATGCTTGTAACGATGCCCAGCTACATACTCATTTGCGAATCTTGTGGTTCCCGTCGATCTTTTATTGTGTATGAGGAAGAATTAGAAGAGCTTCGGAAAAGCAAGGCGCTCATCAGACAATGCCCGGTCTGTCGCGCGTCGACCAATTGGAAGTCCGGCTTCCCCGAGAGGTGGCAGAGACAGGCGTCAGGGCGGAGATCGGCGAAACTCAAAAATCTAACTGTTGCGGTAACATGCAAGAAATGCTGCGTTCCTCTGCTACAGAGTCAACAACTCCGGTCGCAGCTCTACCAACCATTTTGAAACGACTCTCCCTTCAGCCGCCAACCAGAATGTGTCCGACAGCGTCTGTGTGCGCAGCAAGCCACGCACAACTGCGCGAAGCGAAGCATCTGTCCCGAGAAGGCGTTGAAACATAAGACCGGACTTCTTCGCTGCTACACATCTAGGGTTGAAAGCGGCTACACACTTCCATAGAAACGCTTGAGAAGTACGCGCACGGTTGACGTTCCCCTATGTCGGTTTTTCAATGACGAGCAAACAGTGAAAAGGCCAAACCTGCCAGCGGCCAACAATGGCAGGTCATCATGGGGCTCCAGCGGCGAAGGGCGGCGCGACCTTCGGCTATTCGCACACTACGCCTTCCTAGCATTTAGAGACATCTTCAATTCGGCGATTGGGCTTGGCCGCGGAAGGGCAGCTTGAGCTTGTGGGCGATCTCGGGCCAGAACTCGCGGAGCATATCGAAACCTATGTCGCTGCCGACGCCAATCCCGACCCGCTCCGCTACCGATCCGACGCC
>JBARRP010000253.1:0-2060 GCA_049644285.1 Candidatus Acidiferrales bacterium
CCAGGTGTATCGCGCGGTCCTTAATCTCTATGACCGCGCCGATCCCATCGACCTCCTCACCATCGCCGCGGAGCTGGAAACGATGCGAGCGCTGGAGCGGATCGGCGGCCAGGCATTTCTCGCTGAGCTGCAGAGTGGCGTGCCGACGGCGGCCAACGTCGAGTACTACGGCCACCTGGTCGAAGAAGGCGCGACCAAGCGAAAGCTGATCGGCGCCGGCGGCCGGATAACGGCTCTTGGTTTCGATGAGAGCACGCCCGCGAGCCAGGCGCTGGATACCGCGGAAAGCGTCATCTTCAACATTGCCGAAGGCCGCATCACCCAGGACTTCGTCGCGCTCAAAGACATTCTCAAGACGACCTGGGATCAGATCGAGCAGATCCACAAGGATTCGTCCGTCATCTCGGGCGTGCCGAGTGGTTTCAACGACCTCGATGCGAAGACCGGCGGCTTCCAGAAGTCAGATCTGATCATCATTGCTGCCAGGCCGGGAATTGGTAAATGCGCCGCGGCAAGCACGCTCATCGACGATCCGGAGACGGGTGCGCGTCTGACTATTGGAGAGTTTGTGAAGCGGAAGCGCCCCTTCGTTTTCGGCCTTTCGCCGGGAGGCCGTGTGGAGACTCGCACCATTGGTGCTTGGGTCGATAGTGGGATCAAGCCCTGTTTTGCAGTGACCACCCAATCCGGCAGGCGAGTGGAAGTGACGGGACACCATCCCTTTCTGACCGTCTCTGGCTGGCAGCCCTTGCACGACCTCGTCAAGGGAGACGCAATTGCCGTCCCGCGACGTCTGGCGATTTTCGGACGTGAGCACATGCCAGCACAGTTGGCGCGTCTCCTGGGCTACTTTGTCGGAGATGGCTCAATCGTTAGAGGGACCCCTGAGTTCATAAATGCAGACCCGGAGATTGTTGCGGACTTCCGAGCTGCCATCGGTGAGCATTTCCCAACCTGTCATATCAACGAGAGGGGGCTTCATTACGTCGTGTGCGGTTACTTCCAAAAAACGTATGTTCCGCTCAAGCAGAAGTTCAATCCTGTCGTCCGCTGGCTCAAAGCATTTGGCCTATGGGGGAAGAAGGCCGAGTTCAAGCACTTTCCCGACGTCGCGTGGCGATGGGACAAAGAGACCCTTAGAGAATTCGTTCGCGGTTTGATGTCGTGTGATGGGAGCATTTTTAGCCTTCCGAACGGACGGCCTAGGATCGAATTCGCTGTTGCGTCGGAAAGCCTTGCTAAAGACGTGCACCACGCTTTTGTGCGCTTCGGTGTCTTGTCGCGCCTATACAGAAAGTCGGAGCGTTGCTGGCGAGTGCAGATTACGGACTCTGAGTCGGTCGCCACGTATCAGCGGGAAATTGGTTGGATCGGAGAGAAGACCACACGATTCACTTCGGATTTGCCTACCTTCCGCAGCAACAACGGCCATCTACCTCTTGTCGTGTGGAACATGGTTGGCACTGCAGCGGCTATGCAGGGCCTCGGTTGGGCGAAGCTCGCGGTGTTGTCGGGAGAAAGACCCCGCACCTCGAAGTTTGAAACCTACAACCCTCGCACGAATCATGGCCTGTCGCAGCGACGCCTCGGAATCTTCAATGAGGTCCTCGAGGATCGGTGGCTAAGTGAGCTAGCCAATCCGGAAATTTATTGGGACCGGATCGTTTCGATTGAGCCCGTCGGCCAACAGCAGGTTTATGATCTGATGGTCCCGTCGGGCGCGAATTTCGTCGCAGAAGACGTACTCCTTCATAACACGTCTTTGACTCTCAACATCGCGCAGCACGCCTCGATTCAATACAAGGTTCCGGTTGCGATCTTCTCGCTCGAAATGTCGGAGCAGCAACTCGTCACGCGACTACTCTGCAGCGAAGCGTCTGTTGATTCGTATCGTCTCCGGACCGGCCTACTCAAAGACGCTGAGTGGCCCCGAATCGCGCAGGCGATGGGTGCGCTGTCAGAAGCGCAGATCTACATCGATGACTCGCCCAATGTTTCCGTCATGGAAATGCGTACAAAGGCCCGTCGTTTGAAATCGGCGAATAACCTTGGGTTGATAA
>JBARRP010000254.1:0-2804 GCA_049644285.1 Candidatus Acidiferrales bacterium
TGAAGTGACATGGGCCGAGCGAGTAGGTTGGACATGCGGAAAAAATCGACGGTGACGGACAACATCCGCTGAAGAGAAGGCGGATCTGCACATTGAACGTCGGGGTGTCAGTGGACAGGCAAAACAATCTCTTGACGGGGTCGACGTCGTTATCGCGCTGGGAAAAGCTTGGAAGAGGAGGATCCGAAGATGAGACGGTGAAACCCCTTGACGGAGTCCAGCGGGTGCAAGTCCCGCACGGCCAAAGCAAGCATGCAGGCCGGGAGTGAGTGTTGCCGTTCACCGGGTGACTGGTGGATGCGAAGCGTACACAGCAAGGAAGCAGGCCGCGAAGGTTCAGCTCCGAAATTCGGCTCGTTGCGATGCCGACGCCGTTAACGAGGCGGAAGGCAGCATCCGGGCGACCGATACTGCGAGGTCGCGCCGGGGTCGCCGGAGTCCCTAGCTCGGGGCATGCTTCCAAAGGGATTCCCCAGGAACCCAGGAGAGCTCACCATCTCCGCTCGCAAGAGCGGAAACGCGGTCGCCAAGGGAGACCGGAGGCGACCGCACACGGATGGATGAGCAGTCTTACGACCCCGTAGTACCGGCGAAGGTGGGGAACCGCAGGGCTTCCGCAAGGAGCGGCCACGGGACCCACTGGAGGGAAGGGGGAAACAGGTGCACGTATCTGACGAAAGGAAACATAGGCGAGGCTCAGACCTCGACACACTATGTCCCCACAAATCGACAGAATAACCGAACTGGCCAAGGAGGATCCGAAGCGACAATTCTTTTCGATCGCTCATCTGATCACGCCCGCGGCTTTGTATGCGGCTTTCCGGGGACTACGAAAGAAAGCCAGCGCAGGAGTGGACGGCGTCACGTACCAGATGTATGAAAAGGACGCCGCGAGGAATATCCAACAGCTTCATGAGCGGCTCAAAGAGGGCAAGTACCGGGCTCAACCGCTGCGCAGGATCTACATCCCCAAGGAAAATGGGAAGGAGAGACCTATCTCCATACCATCCTTGGAGGACAAGATCGTGCAGAAGGCGACGGGCGAAGTGCTTAACGCCATCTATGAGCAGGATTTCCTCGAATGCTCGTACGGGTTTCGACCTGGACGAGGGCCGCACCAGGCGCTGGACGAGGTGGGACGAGTCATCTGTACAAAACCCACTAGCTGGATCCTGGAAATAGACATCACCGCCTATTTCGACACGATCGTGAGAGGGCAACTCATGGAGATGATCGAGAAGCGAATCAGCGATGGCAGGATACTCCAACTGATACGGAAGTGGATTCAAGTCGGAGTCATCGACGAAGGTAGATTACTCGTGAGCGAAACGGGTACAGGGCAAGGGCAGACGATCAGTCCGCTTCTTGCCAACATTTACCTGCACTACGTGCTCGATGAATGGTTCGAGCAGGAAGTGAAGCCCCGCTTGAAGGGGGCAGCACACGAGATACGTTTCGCCGATGATGCCGTGCTGTGCTTCCAGTATCGGAAGGATGCCGAAAAGGTGATGGAGGTCTTACCGAAGCGGTTTGCAAAATACGGTCTGACGCTCCACCCGGAGAAGACCCGGCTGGTGGACTTTGGGCGGTACGCTGAGGAACATGCGAAGCGGCAGGGGAAGAAACCAGCCACGTTCGATTTCCTCGGCTTCACGCACATCTGCGCACGCAGCCGGAGAGGGAAGTTCACAGTGAACGTGCGGACGATGAAGAAGCGGCTCCGCAGGGGCCTGACGGCAGTAGCCGAATGGTGCCAGGAGAACCGACACGAGCCTGTGGACAAACAGCAAACGACCCTCAATGCCAAGCTCCGGGGCCACTACCAATACTACGGGCGACCGTCGAACTCCAGGAGCACCTGGCAGTTCCATCGGGAAGTCCGCAGCATCTGGCGGAAGTGGCTCAGTCGCCGAACTCGCGGGAAGGGGATGACGTGGGAGAAATATGCAGAACTCCTCCGTCGCCATCCTTTGTTGCTCCCACGGATAGCACATACTTGGAACGGGTCGGGGAGTAGCGCCTGAGGAACCCGCTGCATGGAAATCTGCACGGTGGGCTCTGTGAGGGGAGAGAGTGTCGGTCTGGCCATGGTCGACCTAAACGGGCACGAAGCTGGAAACGGCGGACACAGCCAAGGAAGACCTACAGCGCACCGGCCTCTCTTCTACTCGGAGAGATGGTTCCGGAGACCAGAGAAAAACACTTAGCGGGTCGTGATTTCGGGGCGTTTCCTTACGGGGCGGAAACCGAGAACCCGTGGCAAAGGATACATATGGATCGGCGAGACAGCCGTCATTGACCAATTCAGTAAAGCTATTGCTTTTTCTTCTCGCTTGACTGCTTCACCCTTGCCCACCTCGCGAGGGCGGCCTTTCGAGCACTAGCGCTTCGCTCTTGAGGGCTGAGCCTTGCGGCCCTGATTTTCCCCCCTTTCGAGCCTCCCATTTTGCCTAATGCTACCGCGTTAGGATTCTTTTCTCGCATCGCCTCAAAGTTATATGCCCGGCGCGATCTAAAAAATCAAGAGGAAAACACTTGACAATGCGTAGGCGCTTACGCATAATCTACTGTATGCGTAGGCGTCTACGCATCAAGTGAGCACCGACACGACAGGCGGGAGCGTCGAGGGAGCCTCATGAAAAAACAAGAGAAGGCATTGCGGCTGAACATTAACCTCGCAAAAGTGACCTGGGGGCGGCTACCGAAAACGGCACGGAACGGACTTGAGGAACTGACAGCGAGGTACGCCCTTTCTGTCGCTCTAGGAGATATTCAGTACATTGATGGTCGTTGGTATGTCACAC
>JBARRP010000255.1:0-1820 GCA_049644285.1 Candidatus Acidiferrales bacterium
AAAAGGAAACCATTGAGATAGGAGATGCGTGATGCCCACGAAGAAGCACCTACGCGGCGTTGGCAGCGAGGAGCAGCGCCAGTACGAGCACATCAAGGAGAGCGCTCAAAGGTCCGGCCGCTACGGGAAGCGAGCCAAAGAAGTGGCCGCTCGGACCGTCCTGAAGCAGCACAAGGAAAAGGGCCACCGCAAGGGGCAATAGGAGTGCCCGAGGGCTGACTTACGAAGGGCTCGTTTGTGCTCTAACAGCTTGTTGAAGAATTCGAGTTGATGATGATTTCCACGTTCGTTTTCGCTTCAGATTGGATTATAGCGGCGGGGAGGAGCCGATCCCAGCGGTTGGTGCCATGGCCCGCTAGGCCCTCGCGGCGCTCTGCGGGAACTCCTCGCAGTGTGCGCTCATGTCACCGCCTGGCCTTCCAGCCGCCCGAGCCGGTACAGATTGTAGGCTGCGCCGACGAAGGTGAACAACCAACTCACTTTCTGCAATCCTCTCAACTTCACCTCCTTCAGCATCCCGATGATCTTCATCCAGCCAAACGACTGCTCGATCCGTTTGCGTTTCTGCTGGCTGATGGCGTAGCCCGCGTGCCGCGTCGTGCGTTCGTCAATCGCGCTGCCTCCACGGCGTTCGGTGTTCTGCGCCACGTGCGGCGTCACGCCGATGCGCCGCAACTGGCGCACGAACTCACGGGTGTCGAAGCCTTTGTCCCCGCCCATCGTCGCCCCTTTCTTTCGGCGGATTCGCTGGGCCATGGCCAGAGCCGCGTCACGCTCGGCGGTGCCTGTCGCCAAGGTCAGCCGCGTCTTTACCAAAAATCCGTGCCGATTCTCCATCACGGCGTGGCCCAGATACGCCAGCTTGGCCTCGCTGCCAGAACTTTTCTTGTACAACCGTGCGTCCGGGTCGGTGGTCGATTGATGCGTGTCGTTGCTCCGCTTCTCACCGTGAAAGTCCACGTCGCGATTCCCGTTGTCTGGTCCATCGCCTCCATCCTTGCGCCGAAAACTCTTGTGACTGGCCCACGCCTCCAGCAGCGTACCGTCCACGGTGAAATGCTCGTCCGACAGAAACGGCTTGGCCAACCCCAGCACGCGCTGGAAAAATACTTCGGCGATCTCTTCGTTCAGCAGCCGCTCGCGGTTCTTGCTGAACACCGCGTGGTTCCAGACCGGCTCGTCCATAGCCAAGCCCACGAACCAGCGGAACAACAGGTTGTAGTCCAATTGCTCCATCAACAGCCGCTCGCTGCGCACCGAATAGAAGATCTGCAACAGCAACCCGCGCAGCAGCCGCTCCGGCGCAATCGACGGCCGGCCCACGGCTGCGTACAGCTTTGCAAAGCGCGACATCTCGTCAAGCACCGTGTCCACCAGCGCCCGGATCGGCCGCAACGGATGCTCCGCCGGAACTCGCTTTTCCGGCGACAAATAACTGAATATCGCTTCCTGCTTGCTGTCTTCTCCGCGCATCGCTTCGCCTCCTCGCTCATCCATGAGACGACTCGCGCGCGAAGAAGTTGCAGGAATCAGAGTTTTTCAACAAGCTGCTAAAGTGTGAGAGGATGCATATGAAAACGGCCACAATCGCCGGAATACTTCTCGTCGTTCTCGGAATTGTGTCCCTTGCCTACCAGGGAATCACCTATACGACGCAGAAGAGGGTCGTAGACGTTGGATCCCTCCACGCAACCAAGGACGAAAAGCACACAATCCCGTTGCCTCCCGTCCTGGGTGGACTCTTGCTGGTTGGCGGGGTTGTCTTGCTTGCATATGGGGCCAAAGCGACCGGCACCAGATAGAAAACGCTCAAGGGCTGA
>JBARRP010000256.1:0-2554 GCA_049644285.1 Candidatus Acidiferrales bacterium
CTCGTCATGCCGCATTCTACAGGCCACTTTCGCACACCTCTACCCCCGCCAACGGCGATGAAACGAGTGCGACGCCTCACTGAAAATCCGATCCTTCGTCAAAAAAACCGTTTCGCGACAGAAACTAGCTAAAGGCTGTCGCAAAACCTCGATTCTGTAATTCGGCGGTGGAAGGCCAGTAATTTCGAGGAGAAAGTTGCTCGATGGCGTTGCTCTGAGCTGCCTGCTTGACCGGCAACTTGCCGCGGCCCGATCGGTTCCGGTGGGCCATGGGTCTCCAGGCCGGGTGGAGCAAGATTGCCCGCAGTTCCAGTACAGTCGAGGACAACAGATGCCAGAGATCCAGGATGAACCGGATCGAATTCCATGCTTCGGACAACCGATGCGGTGGACCAGTCGGACGCGGATTCTCTCCCTCGATCGAACCATGGTCCCGAGCCGACAACCGGCGATGGGTGGTTCAGACCGATTGCCTGAGCCAGGCTGAGTAACAGACACACCAGTACCCAGCAGAGGAGAGCGAGACGGAACCATGGCTTCATCATGAATCGACCTCGCGCGCACGCCGCAAATTGCGCTCCTTATTCAACTCCGCCAGTTCGCGCAAACATTGCTGCATTTGTTGCCACGCGGCGACGCCTTGGCGCGTGGACTCCTCCGCTCCCTTGGGAACATAGTAGCCGGTGGTCTTCCCCTTCTCCCCGCGGTAACTCACATTCAGATGCGGACCATGCTTGGGCCCATCTCCTTGGCAGTGGCAGCCTGCTCGTCCGCAGGTGCGATAAGTTTCCGAGAGCGTTCCAAAGACAGCGATCTCGGCCAGACGCTCAATCTCGCCCAGCAGTTTACGTCGTTGCGCAGTCGCCTCACTCGACCTGGCCATGGCCCCTCCAACGCAGTTGATAGCGAGCGATGGAAAACAGATTTTTGGTGATCACACACCAACCCACGTAGCGTTCAAAGCCAGGCTCTCCTTTATAGGTGGCTCGCCACATGGAAAAGGGATGCTTCAATGTGCTGATGGTGGCTTCACAGCCGGCACGCCAGCGCAGCGCGCGCCGGAACCAGCGCTGCTTCTGTTGCTCGGATCGCTTGGCCGAGAGTCGTCCCCGCGCCGGCAGCGCCACCTTCACTCCCAGAGCTTGCCCCTCGCGCTCGTTCTGCGCCGAGAAAAATCCTCGGTCGGCGGTGGCCATCTTCGGCGCTCGCCCGAAGCAAGCTTGGTGTTGTTCGAGTGCCGGCATCCAGGCCGTGGTATCGGCCGCGTTGCCCGCAAGAACGTGGTAGCCGCTCACGATGCCGTTTTCCACCTCGTCAATCCGCACCAGCCTACCAAACTCGTTCGGCTTATGCGCCTTCCCTTTGCGGATAACTTCGGTGTGGGGCTCGAACAGACTCAAAACTTTCTCCTCCGCGTGGCAGTTTCCACCCAACACGCGTTCCTTGGTTTGCCGGATCACATTCTCCACCAAAGGAAGAAAGTGCCGCAGCTGGCTGATCTGCGCTTCTACCCGGAGTAGTTTGCCCACCACCTTCAGCCGCCCCTTGGTCCATCGTTGCATCACCTCGCCGGCGTGCCGCACCACGCCCCGGGTCAGCCCCAATAGCTTCTGGTAACTGTTGCGCATCCGCTCCTGGTTGGTCTTGGTCAGGCACTTGGCGGCGCGGCTGATCTCCAACAGGCGATGTTTCACCGCCCGCCCGTGATCGACCGCTTCCAGGGCTCCGTCCTTACACTCGGCGGCGATCCGCTGCAGACTGCGGCTGAGCACACGGATGCCGTCCCCCAAAAGCGAGCTGTCGGTAGGATAGTGCACGTTGCTTTCAACAACAGTCGTGTCCGTGCGCAACTTATCGCCCTGGGCTACGCCTTGCTCGCCGGCCAGACCCACCACCCGCTGATGAATGGCTGCGGTGACCGCTGGACCGAGCAGAGCAAAGGTACGGCCGAAGGTAGCGTGATCGGGCGTGGCCTCGGCATCGAAGTGGGTGAAGCGCCGGTACACCAGGTTACTGCGCAGTTCCCGCTCCAGAGCACGGAAGCTCCAGCCCTTCAAGTGCTTCATGACGCAGCAGCGCAGCAGACGATCGGGAGCGATTCCGTCTCGCCCGGTGCGGGTCGATAGAGGGCTGCGTGTGGCCAGACATTGACGGACCATGTCGAGCAGAGCGGGATCGTCCAACAGTTGGTCGACGGGATCCAGCAAATCGTCTTTGAGCAAGGCCGCTTGTTTGGCCAAGGGGGAGTAGAAGAGCCAGGCCTGGTGGGAGGAGGAGGAGATCATATCGTACTCGAATATATCGAGTAATATTAATCTTGTCAAGAAAAAGAGTGCGGAGCATGCATTTTGTTTTGACGGAAAACTCGCGGGTAAAGAGAAGCGAATCTGCAGATCTGCCACGCTCCTGCACCCGCGACCCGCGTCAATCAAGGGGTTGAGCCCTGGGTTTTGCGACAGCCTTTAGCTAGCTAGTTTCTGTCGCGAAACTGAAAATGGCGCGTAAAATCAGGGGCTCGTCGATTCTTTCTTGACGACTTTGCGCCTCGCAGAGT
>JBARRP010000257.1:0-3915 GCA_049644285.1 Candidatus Acidiferrales bacterium
GGCGGCCAGCCAGCCCTCTCGACATATCTCAGCAACGACTCACCCGCAGGCGGCCGCGAACTGGATTGGCTAGTGACCGTACTGCGCCCCGACAACTTGCTATATTTCGTTTGCGTCGCGCCTGCCACCGAATACAGCAGCTACGAGCCCGCCTTCCGCGTGATCCTCAAATCCGCCGGATTGCGTTGATCCGCAAGCTCAACTTGCCACAACTATTGAACTGCTTGACCTGGGAGGGTTGCAGGGTTTTCTGTCTTTTTTCTGGCGGGAGGCACGTCGCGAAAATCGTGGTGTGCGATCCCCGAAGGAATACCTTGCTGAAAGAAGGCAACTGAATGACAAGGTTGATGCGCGAAAGCTGGCCGAGCTGCTGCGTGGCAACCCCCTCCGGCCGGTCTACCATGGAGCGAACGGCCTTGTGCCCATGCACGCCTGAACTTCGCGCCTGCGTGTGGCTAGCGCTTGCTGCCTCGGACGATGCGCTCCTGAAAAGAAATCAAGCCAGTCTCCGCTTATGCGAGTGTGCGGTCATTAAGTCGTCCGGGCAAATCGGTTCAAACGCTTCAAAATGTCATCCGAATTATTGAAAGTGGCATATTCGGATTTCCTTCTTTGTCGCTTGCATAAGTCTCTGAAAACCGAGGCAAGTCGCTTTGGCTCTTCCGTTGCACCCGCTGCGGTGCTGGTTTAAGTCCGGTGAAACGAAACGGTTCGCGAGCGCAAGGTCGGCGGAGCACCTGTCGCGGTTGCCGCCGCATGTCTCCGATTGCCCCGTCCATCCTATATTACAGCACCCTCACAAAATGGTTTTCACATTAGAGCTCACTTTTCGGTAAACGCGTCACACGTGGGGCTGAATGTATCGTGCGATCGTTCCCTAAGGTTATAATCCTGAGCACTAATGACGCTGGCACCGGGTACAAAACTCGGGCCCTATGAGATCGTCGCGCCGTTGGGCGCGGGCGGGATGGGCGAAGTGTATCGAGCGCGCGATAACAAGCTCGGGCGCGATGTCGCGCTGAAGGTTCTGCCCGAAGCGTTTTCCTCTGACGCTCAGCGCATGGCGCGGTTCGGGCGCGAAGCAAAAGTCCTCGCGTCGCTCGGTCACCCGAATATCGCCACGATCCACGGGCTGGAAGATTCCGCCAATACTCGCGCGCTGGTGATGGAGCTGGCTGAAGGACCAACGCTCGCCGACCGCATCCAATCCGGCGCGATTCCTCTTGACGAGGCTCTGCCGATTGCGAAGCAAATTGCCGACGCGCTCGAATACGCGCATGAGCGTGGGATTGTGCATCGCGATCTGAAACCGTCGAATGTAAAAGTCACGCCCGATGACCAAGTGAAGGTTCTCGACTTCGGCTTGGCGAAGGCGCTCTCCGGTGATGCGTCTTCTGCGGGCACAGACGGGTCGCCGACGCTCAGCGCCATGGCGACGAGCGCGGGGTTTTTGCTCGGCACTGCGGCGTACATGTCGCCCGAACAAGCCAAAGGCAAAGCCGCAGACCGCCGCGCGGATATTTGGTCCTTTGGCGTCGTGCTGTTTGAAATGCTCGCGGGGAAGCGGCTCTTCACCGGGGAGACGACATCCGACACGCTGGCGGAGGTCCTCAAAAGCGAGCCGGATTGGTCGCAGTTTCCCACGAGCACGCCGCCCGCGATTCGGAATCTAGTTCAGCGCTGCCTGAAGAAAGATTCGCGCCAGCGACTGCAAGCCATCGGCGACGCCCGCATCGTGCTTGAAGAAACCATCGCAGGCGTGCCGTATCAGGCCGCCCTCCCCGCGGCAGCCCCGCATAGATGGCCTCGCGCGCTTCCCTGGGCCATCGCCGCCGGCGTCGTGATCGCCGTTGCCGTGCTCGCGTGGGCTTACCTACGGGTTGCCGATATTCCCGCACAGCCCATCGTGTCGCAAATCGCGCCGCCTGAAAGCGCCAGCTTTGTCTTCTCTGGACTTGCTGGCGGTCCGTCCGCGCTTTCTCCGGATGGCAAGCGGCTGGCCTTCGTGGCGCAGGGCACAGATGGCAGGCAGTTCCTGTGGGTCCGGCCCCTCGACGCCGCAACAGCGCAGCCACTCCCAGGGACTGACGGCGCAACATTTCCGTTCTGGTCGCCCGATAGCCGCAATCTGGGCTTTATTGCCAATGGGAAACTCAATCGGATTGACGCCTCCGGTGGCCCACCTTTTGCACTTTGCGAGGCTGCGCTGGGCCGCGGAGCGGCGTGGAGCAGCCAAGGCACAGTTCTCTTCAGTCCAGCTGTCAACTCTCCGCTTTTCCGCGTGCCCGCATCGGGCGGAACTCCCCAGCCCGTGACGAAGCTCGCTACCGACCACATCGCCCATCGCTGGCCACAGTTTCTCCCTGACAGCCAGCATTTTCTCTACTACGTTTGGTCGAGTGTCCCCAATAAGAGCGGTACGTATGTCGGTACGCTCGACGGCGGCGACCCAAAGCTGCTTATTCGGGAGAATTCCGGCGCAGTGTACGTCCCGCCGGGCTATTTGCTTTACGTCCACCAGGGTACGCTGATGGCCCAGCGTTTCGACGCGACTGCGCCGCGACTGATCGGCGATGCGATGCCGCTGGCTGAACATGTTGGGGTCAATGGTCCCCTGCGCTGCGGGCAGTTCACCGTTTCTCAGAATGGTCTTCTGGCGTATTCGGCTGCAAATCAATCAGCAAGCAATCGGCTCCTGTGGTTTGACCGGAGCGGCAAGCAGATTGGTGAGACGGGAACACCCGGCAACTACGCCGATGCGCGGATTTCGCCCGACGGGCAGCGCCTGGCCATCGCCATGATCGCACGGAACACGTCGGAGGTTGCCATCTGGGTGTATGACCTCTCCCGAGGGGTCGAGACCCGCCTGACGTTCGACGACGCGGCGGGTTACGCAACGCCGGTTTGGTCGCCCGACGGCAGGACGATCACATTCTCTTCGAATCGGAGTGGTGCATTGCACCTCTACCAGAAGCCCGCCGACGGCACGGGAGCTATTTCGCCGCTGGTCGTGGACGATGACGTGGAGCAGTATCCCTCCTGGTCATCCGACGGTCGCTATTTGCTTTTCTCGCGTACTGGGCCGCAGGAGGGAGCAAATTTCGCGATCTGGGCCCTTCCGTTCTTCGGCGACCGCAAGGAGTTCTCGGTGGTCAAGGGCCAATTCTTCGTGGACGAGCCAGAACTTTCACCTGACGGAAAATGGCTAGCTTACAGGTCGGCCGAATCAGGCAGACCAGAGATTTATGTAATTCCCTTCGGCGGCGGTAGTGGAAAATGGCAGGTCTCGACGAATGGCGGCGCGTTTCCGCGCTGGCGGCGCGACGGCAGAGAGCTCTACTACCTCGCGGGCGACGATAAGATCATGGCTGCGGAAATCTCCGAGCAGGGAGTGAGCCTGAGAATCGGCAAGGTCTCGGCGCTGTTTCACGCGAGTCGGAGCGTCACAATTGGTGCTCCTTACGATGCCACGGCGGACGGAAAAAAATTCGTTGTCGTCTCTCAGGGCGCACCCCAAACCGCCCAGCCGCTCACCCTGATCACGAACTGGCCGGCGCTGCTGAACAAACAATGATGCTCACGACTGGAACAAAACTCGGCCCCTACGGAATTGTCGCTCCGCTCGGTTGTCGGAGCCAGCTTTTCCGCAATAGAATAGCCTCTAGTTTGGCTTTTGTGCTGCGGCGACGTGCTGCTTCGCATCAGTGACGATCGCGTCGAACCGCGGGTCTCCGTGAAGCGATTTGAGATCGGGGTCCTTTTCCACCTGCAAGTCCGCCTCTGGAGCCAGTCCGTGGTCGATCGCCTCGCGCAAGAGCGAGATCGCCTCATCGCGTTTGTCCTCGCGCGCCGCGAAGCAAGCAAGGTTGTATGTAGAAAGAGCTGTATCTGGGTGGTTCGGCCCAAGTACACGAC
>JBARRP010000258.1:0-7265 GCA_049644285.1 Candidatus Acidiferrales bacterium
AACCCGGCGCGATCCCGCGCCAGCATCAAATTACGCCACGTCTGGGTTCCAAGAAGACTGCCGTCCACGCAGGACTTAATTCGAGAAAAACCACTGGCTAAGAGCGGGAAAATCGCGAGCCATTACATTGTAGATTCGATCGGCTGAGTGATGCTCACGGGCGCACCCCCAAAGAAGACACTGGCGGGAGCACGAGCGTGATTCGAACGGCCTTTATGCGGCCGTTGAAAGTGGCGGTTTCATACTGGATGTGGCAGCCCTTCGGAGTAGAAAGTGCGAGGATTTCTGGCGGCAGATCTGTGATGTGCACAAAAACTTCTGGTCCAGCTACATCAGGAAGGATGAAGCCGTACCGTCGAGACGCAAGCCAAGTAACGATTGTGCCGGTCATAGGAATATCCTTCTTCGTAAGAAAGACGGCCCGTTCTTATTTATGCGAACAGGTCCGGGGAAAACGCATCGGAAAGCCGGTAAGGGCTGTGCTGCAGAAGCCTCGGTGCCTATGATGCCGTGTTGCGATTGGTGCTGGGAGATGCCGGGCAGAGTTAAGGCCGATTCGGGCAAACTCCTACGCCCGGCAATAGCCCGAAAAAATCGAGCCAGACTTCTCCGCCCTTCCACAATAGTAAAAACAAACGTCGAGGGTAATGGTACTTCGGTTTGGGTGCGTGCTACTTCGGTTCGGGTGTGTGGGAGTCACTGACGGTTCCGACTTCGACACCGGGCAGAGAGCTGTCCTTGCACGGGTGCTTTCATCATGAACGCTCCGCGCGCCGGGCAAATCGCGAAATCCCATTTCCGCACGTTCATGAATGCCAGTAAATCGCTGGGCCTCAATGAGATGCTACCCCATGGGACCCGAATGGTTCTCGATTTTCGGACAGGCGCCGGCTCGGGAACTACGATGATAAGCGCCGGCGAATAAATGAGTTAGCCGCCGGACGGGCTGGGGGGATCGATCCTCGGGGCAACATGGAGGACCGACCGCTGCATTTATGTTTCTATATTAGGCTAAGCGCTTGGATTATCAGCGTGTTCGGCGCCTTACAGCGAGAGGAAATCCGCAAGGGATCGACCCTCGGATGAGACGCCGGGGGCGGGGAGTTTGCCCAGACGGTCCCCCTTGACGGTTCCCCGGCCGCGCCGCCGGGCCGTCTTGGGAACCCGCTCGGGAACGCGCGCCGCTCTAGCCAAGTTATACGTGGTTTCGGCTCTCTCGGTTGCCCGCTGAAACAGTTCGGTGTTCACAAAGGGCCTATTCCTGACTCTCCGTAACCCTGTGTGTTTCCAGCATCGCCGTCAACACGAGTAGGCGTTGACAATGCAAATGGTTCGTGTACACTCATGGCAGAGGTGGAACATCAGAGTTGGAGTGTACGCCCGGGTCAGCACAGTTCAGGTCAACGGTTTGAAGCAACGTCAGAACCCCGAGATGCAGCTCGCCGAATTGCGGGAGTACTGCCAGCGGCGGGGCTGGGCTATTCAAACGGAGTACGTTGACCGCATGACGGGCTCGAAGGAATCACGTCCCGAGCTGGACAAGATGATGGCGGATGCCAAACGCCGACGATTCGATGTCGTGCTCGTTTGGAAGTTTGATAGGTTTGCTCGCTCAGTCAGCCATCTGCTTCGAGCACTCGAAGAGTTCAAATCCTTGGGCATTGAGTTCGTCAGCCTCACTGAAGGCATCGATACTTCGACGCCCGTTGGGAAGATGACATTCACTGTGCTTGGTGCCGTCGCAGAGCTAGAGCGGTCGCTGATAGTGGAACGGGTTAGAGCTGGCATGGCACACGCCAAGTCCAAAGGTGTGAAGTTCGGTCGAGCACGTTTTGATGTTGATATTGCCGCAGTGCGGCATCGCATCAAGCACGGCGAGTCCTTGCGGTCGGTAGCACGCTCGATGAAGGTCAGTCCAGCCTTGCTCGTGAAACGATTGAAAGCCGCATCTTGAGCCGCTGAATTTCAAAGCGCGACTGCGGGATGACCTAGAGTTTCTAAAGTAATGTGGAATTGCGGAGACCGAATAAATGCCGAAAAACAAACACGAACCCACGACTGTCAAAGTTTCTGGCCGAGTGTTGATTGTAGAAGACAGCTTGGAGCGAGCGAAATATTTCCTCAGGATGGGCGTTCGAGGAAGATTCGCAGGAACAGCCGACCGGGCTATCGCGTTGCTGAAAACTCAGCGTTTCGACACAATTTTTCTCGATTTTGACCTGCATGGAGAGGGCACTGGTGAGCGCGTTGCGAAGTTTCTTGTGGAGCAACGCTTCGCCGGGCACGTTGTGATTCATTCACAAAACGCACTCGGTGCTCAGCGGATGTCGCTACTGCTGGCGACCACTCCTGCAAAAGTGCAGGTCGTGCCCATCGGCTCGATGGTATTTCAATCTGATGACGAGTAAATGCTCCATCCCCGACGTGACCGGTGTGATTTCCGTGAGCATCATGGACAGCTCCGCAGGCAAACGATGCAGAGCGGCAGGTGTTCTCACTGTTTTGTAAGCGTGCCAGTATTCACTTCACCCGTCGAAAGGTTCAAGGTGCCTATCGTGATTTGTGTGGCAGCCGCATTGAAACGTCCGACTGCCTGAAACTTGGAGCTACCGTTGACGTTTGTTGCGACACCGTTTACTGCCGTAAGTGTCGCACCGATTACATTGCTGCATCCGGCGCACGCACCACTTCCCGGAGAAACAGAAAGATTCGTTGTCACTCCCGCTTCGGTGGCAGTTCCCGATGCGATGATGTCGAAATTAGCATCTTGAGAAATCGAAACAGTCACAAGGTCTGGTCCGTAGATGCTACTGGTCAGTGTGCCTGTAAATGTGCCATTGAGCGGAGACACCGGATAGCCGTGAAAAGTGCCGCTTTCAAAAGGTTCGCAGCCGTCACCGGAGTTGGAAGTCCCACCTGTGTACGTTCCTGAAAGGGACTGCCCGGTTGTCGCTATAGTTCCGGTGAGACTCACATCATTTACGCCGGGTGACGAACCGGGCGAAGCGTAATTGGCTGTGATCTTCTGTCCCTGAATCTGGCCGTTGAAGGTCCAATTAGTACAAGTAGTGAAAGGCAGATTGAAGGCCGCGTTCGGCTGATAGTAGAGGGTCATCGTATTCGTCACAGTCGAATAGACATCAGGCCCGCCCTGCAAATTCATTTCGAGAAAGACCTGCGTGGAGCCTCCGCTGCTGGGGGAAGTGGAAATTTCCCATTGTCGTTGCATGGTTGCGTTAGAAGTCGGTGGAGGATTGCCGCCACCGCCATTGCTAGAACTGCTTCCGCCAGAGCTACCACATGCGGCAAGAACTGCACACAGAACAAGAGCCAAGAAGCTGCCTTGAATGGAAACCCCGCGTCTCATAATCTCCCCCATGCCCTCGATTGGGGAAATGGTCCGTTGCCGGATTTCCCCTCATTACTAGGCTCGCGGCTAGGATCGGCGGGATCAATGGTTCTTGCTCAAACAGTTATTTACAAACAGGAAGGTTCGGGTGGGCAGTAAGATACATTCAAAATCCCCGGCTCGTTGGTATCCATTTCGATTTGGTCAGTCCGTCTTTCCTTTCTCGCCTCAACCACAAGCGCCTCCGTCGCGTTCTCTTCGTGCGCATCGTTCTCTCGCGCCTTTATGGGCACAGAGACGAAAGGGCCAACGTCTTGTATGATCTTGTTCGAATCCATTGCAGCCTCCTCGTCATTGCTCTTCTGTTTTGTCTGCATATAAATGGGTCCCATCTGACAGGTATAACGTCCTTTTACGAAGGTGTCTCTTGGACGGGGCCCAGGTAGAGCCTCCATATACTTTCGAAAAAAGCGAGCCCGAAAAAATTGAAAAAAGTTGTCGGCTTTCGGGTTACCCCCACCCTTTTGTTGAAACGCGGGAAAAATTTTCAAAAAACAAAAAGATTTTCCGGGACTCATGCGCAGGTACCAGGAACAGGAAACCGCTGGCAAAGTGGCGGCGGGTTAAGGACCCACCCCCTGCAACGCGTCGGCTATTTCGGAGATTCCCTAGCCATATCTCCAAGCAGCTGCTTCACCACTTGGTCTGCTACATCCGCACTAGGCCCTTTGTACTTTGCTCCCTTGCTCTCTTTGGTTGTGGCCCATATCACGTCCCCGTCATGATCCACCAATCGCACTGCAATGCTGGCTTCGCTTACGGTCTCTGTAGAGGTGGAAGAATCAAAAATGGCACCCCGACCTGCAGCCGTCCCCTCGCTGGAACTACGGAGTTCCCGATGGGCCTTCTCCAGCGTGTGGCCTCTCAGGATCGCATCGGCATTAGTTTGGTTTTCCGTGACAACAAAGCGTTTCGCCTCAGCTAAGGCATCAACCACCATCGCCTGGATTTGCTTCGCTGCGTTGTCTTCTCCAAAGCTGTCCACGTAAACTCGTCTGACCTTGGCCAATTTTGCGGTGGTTTCCGAGTCGGGTGGAACGCTCCCAGTCGGTCCTGGTGATTTACTGGGCTGAGCACTCTGACAAAGGAAGAGACCGGCCAACATAAAGATCAATCCCATGTCCGCCTCTCCCTAGTTCCCCAAGCCACTTTTGCGGGCATCGTCATCCTGATAGTCAATCTTTTTCCCAGTGCGAGCCTCCATAGAAGCGAGCGTAGTCCGCACAATGTCCTTCCCCAGTTCAAACACGGCTGCTTGCTGCTTGTCGTTCTCATCTTGGTAGCCAACCGTCAGGAAGTGCTTCCGTTTTTTGGAGAAGAGCAACCAAGGAGAAACCGTGAGCGCGAGTCCGAGCCGCCTACCGGCCTTTTGTCCGTACTCAAGGTCGTTGATACGGTCATACGGTATCTTCAGTTTTCCGTCCTTGTAGTTGAAGACAAAAACGTTTTCGTCGTTCGTCGAGGAACTTCCCTGCACTCCCTCCTTGATCGAAGTGACTGTTCCCCCTACATACATGGCCTTCTTGCTGTCCAAACCTGCTTCCGCCGGGATCGCTAGAACAAAGAGCACGGCGAGGCCCGCGGCAATGAATCGCTTCATAGGAACTGCCTCCTTTGAACGACCTGCCCGTTGACGGGAAGGTGCCCAAGCTATGGACTTACGTTCTCAGGAGTGGCGTGCGCCTGAATAGCTGTACTGATGTCCAGGTGTTACGGAAGAGGAAACTCACACGACGAGAGCCGTCGTTTACCGATCGGCAACATGGACAACGAGCGGCACGGTCAAGCGTAGGCCCTGAAAAGATATCCGACGGTCGGGAGGTAGTATGCATCCTAAAAAACGGGTCCCTTTTTGGCCGGGGCCCACTGAACCCTCTACATGCGTTAGAAAAAAAGCGAGCCGCAAAAATTTTCACAAAAAGTTGTCGGTTCCGGAGTTGCCCCACCCCCCTTGTTGAAACGCGCGAAAAATTTTCAAAAACAAAAAGTATTTTCCACACTCATGCGGCGCAGCGATGCACGCCGTACGCCAAGACCCATGCCTGAAGTACTTCTACGGGCGCAAGCTGGCGCAGAAAGGATGGGGGAAGGCGAGGATCGCCGCCGCTCGCAAACTGGGGATCCGACTCTGGATCATGTTGCGCGATCAGATTGATTACCGGGAGTTCTGCCGCCGCGGCCGGATGCGGCAGAAAGCGGTCGTGCCCACGCTTACAATATTTCGAAATTGAATGTGCCTTCGGTGTCAGGCCATACGATATCAACAGGTGCGCATCTTCACGGCTTCAGCATCGCAGAACCACACAACTCTTGTCATCTTCGGTCGAACCCGCCCCGGCTATCCAGCTACGAGAGGCGCGTGCCGAATGGCGTCGGCGGGCAAACAACAATGACGAGTGAGACCGATACCTCTGAGACCGGTACCGCGAAGGGGCCCATGACTTTTCGAGCCGCGATGCTGTGGGTTTTCAACCTCTACGGGGCTGTGTTGGTCATTCCGCTGGCGGTTTCGTTCTTCCTCGTAGATGTGTCCAACACATTGCACGGCGGCGGATTCTCTCGGCTTAGCGCCTCAACGCTCGGTCTATCGGCATTCAGCCTCATCAGCGCCATTCTGGTCTATTTCCCCGGCAACGTGAGGGCGATGCTTCCATATGCTGTCGAAATCAAGCCAGGCGTGGGTGTGGCCCTCTTTGCCCCTTTCAACAATCTTTTCATACCGATCGAGGAGATTCTAGACATTGACACCAGCGGTGTCTGGAGCGGCTACGCAGTCAGTCTCAAGAAGCGACGTGGCCTCTTGTTTCAATTCTACATTCCCGTGTTCTTCGGTGCCAAACGCGAACCTCTCGCCCGAGAGATTGAGCGTATGATCGATGGGCGGGACGCGCGGTGAGCCTGTCGTTTCAGAAAATCCTCGACCATCGCGGAGTTGTAGTCAACGAACCCATCGGCGCACTCGCCCATCTCGGCCTTGCCCACGCTTACGCATTGCAGGGTGGCACGGAAAAGCCCGTCGTGCTGCACTTCCGCGCTTTCTCTTCTCACGTTCTTACGGCTCATTCCGATTCTGGCTTCTCAGGCATAACCGTCTTTAATTCCAGGTTGTTAGCTTCATTCTCGGATTCTCAGTTTAACCGCGTTCTTGCTTCTCAACTCACGACCGCATTTCCGCCTCTATCAACTCCCCGGCACGCCTTCGGCTCCTGGAGCGCCAAAGGAAACCATTCCAGCTCGCCACCACGCGGATCGTCTGATTAGTTCCGCGCCCTTGCCTCTTTTGGCTGGCCCTCCACAAACGCACGACGTTCAATACATCAATATGTAGGCGAAGCTCTCAGAGGCTCGACTGCTACGGCGGAACAAACACGGGTTGTCTCCGTCTGACTACACTGTGTCCCAGACATCCCCTCGGCCACCTGCCACCTTGGGGCGAAACGACTCAATTCACGACACTTGACCTCTTGGCCTTTCGCGTGCCATGCACTAAAAGTGGAGGCAAGGTTCTAATGAGAGTATTCATTGCACTTTGGTTTTGTGGGCTGTCGATCACGCTGTCCGCCCAAACTACACTGCAAACGTTTACCAGCCAGGACGGGGTCTTTCAGTTCAAGTATTCTCCCGTACTTGTTCATTGCACACCAGAACGAACAGAAGAAGGCTACACCGGTTCGTGGGTTCCTGCGGACGCGTGCTCGATCCAGGACGTCTGCGATGACGCTGGAAGCACTACCACCATCGCTTGCTTTGCCTACCCGAAGGACAACTTCAAAGACAAGCCCACGTTTCTTGCCGCAGCGTTTTTCGTAGCCGAGGTTCCGGCAGCGACAACCCCGAGGACTTGTCTGGAAGGGTC
>JBARRP010000259.1:0-8778 GCA_049644285.1 Candidatus Acidiferrales bacterium
GACCCTTCCAGACAAGTCCTCGGGGTTGTCGCTGCCGGAACCTCGGCTACGAAAAACGCTGCGGCAAGAAACGTGGGCTTGTCTTTGAAGTTGTCCTTCGGGTAGGCAAAGCAAGCGATGGTGGTAGCGCTTCCAACGTCATCGCAGACGTCCTGGATCGAGCAGTCCGCAGGAACCCACGAACCGGGATAGCCTTCTTCTGTTCGTTCTGGTGCGCAATGAACAAGCACAGGAGAATACTTGAACTGGAAGACCCCATCCTGGCTGGTAAACGTTTGCAGTGTAGTTTGGGCGGACAACGTGATCGACAGCCCACAAAGCCAAAGGGCAACGAATACTCTCATCAGAACCTTGCCTCCACTTTAGTGCATGGCACGCGAAAGGCCAAGAGATCAAGTGTCGTGAATTAAGTCGTTTCGCCCCAAGGTGGCAGGTGGCCGAGGGGATGTCTGGGACACAGTGTAGTCAGACGGAGACAACCTGTGTTTGTTCCGCCGTAGCTGTCAAAGCCTCTGAGAGCTTCGCCTACAATTGATGTATTGAACGCTGTGCGTTTGTGGAGGGCCAGCCAAAAGAGGTAACGGCCCGGAACCAATTAGACGATCCGTGTGGTGGCGACCTGGAACATGCGGTCGTGGTTTGAGAAGCAAAAACACGGTTAACTGAGAATCAAGAATGGAGCTAGCAACCTGTAATTAAAGGTGGTTATGCCTGAGAAGCCAGTAATCCTGACAACCTGACTGAGCCGCTGACCCGGATCGAGGGTTATGGCAGCGTTGAGATCGAGGATGCAGTGGCCAAGATACGGTTGTTGCCCAGACCCTGAGACCGTCGGAAGCCCGAAACTGAGACTCACGTGAGAATGTCTAACCGAATGTAATTAGACAGCTTAATGTGTGAAAATAGGCTTCGAAAGAGCGGCGTTTTTCTGAGAGCTGAGACTCAGCCGATGAACCGCGATCGGCGTGAGAGAATTGAAGACTCGTCCGGATGACGATGATGAAGAACGAAGCGATGAGTCTACACGCTAAAGTATGTGTGGGGTGGTCGCCATGGCCATGAAGTCAGTCCGTGAGAAGCTCGAAGGGGTATGGATCGCTAGGCTGCGCCGGCTCAATTGCTTCGATCAGATCGTGAAGCGGCTCGTGGCTGGCATGTCAGTCATGGGGGTAGCGAAGTGGCTGGTGGAGTTGAACCCTGAAGGCGAGCTTCATGGCTTAGGGCTGCACGGTTGGAGGAAGTACCTGACGCCATTGCATATGCGGATCAAGGCCGGAAGACCTGTTGAAGTGCTTGATGGCGTTGTGGTCAGGGAGCTCCTTCGCCAGGCAGAAGTCCTTGCGCCTGATGAAGACCCGGTTGATCCTGCGGCCCGCAAACTCTGGAAAGAGGTCGAGAAGGCAGCGCGCGAGCTGCGCGCGGAAACGATGCTGAAGTACTGCTTTGTCGTTCAGCAGCGCAGGGTGAACATGATGGTCGAGATGGAGCAGAAGCTCAGAATGCTGGTTCCCAGCGGGGAAAGGAA
Organism: Candidatus Acidiferrales bacterium; assembly: GCA_049644285.1. Classification (GTDB taxonomy): domain Bacteria; phylum Acidobacteriota; class Terriglobia; order Acidiferrales; family UBA7541; genus CAVRXT01. Next base: position 1,526 of record JBARRP010000259.1, read on the forward strand.
CCTGGAGGTTCTCCGCGAGATAGCCGCGGATGTCAGGAAGTTCGAAGTCGGCGAACAGTGGATGCGCGGCCGAGCCACGCCATTTCCGGGGCCTTATCCTGGCGGATCGGTGCCCCAGCCAGCACCAGAAGAACTAGACCCGCTGGCGCAGGAGGCAGCGAAGTTTGATGAAGTCGACCGGAACATCATGCAAGAGATTGTCTCCAAGATGATCGATATGTGCGAAGAGACGAAGGTGAGTGGCCGGACTGCGGTTGGCGGGTTGGCACCTGACGCTGGAGGAAAGGTGGGAGTGCAGGCGGAATCAGTGAGTTAGGTACTGGCCCGGAGGTCAAAAGGTAGTACAAGACATTTATTCATCGGAAATCCTCCGCTGCGATTTTCCCCCCAAAATATCTGGCCCTGATTGCATTGGTGGGCCTAGTCGTCAGACATTTCGATTGGCTCCCAACGGATATCAAATGATTTCGCAACGAATTTGGCTATGGCATCTTTATCCGGGTACGTTTCTTCTCCTAGGAAATCGATGCGCCTTTCGACTATCAATCGTCGAAGCAATTTTTCAAATTCAGTCTTGTCTTCCGGCGTGCGTCTACCGTCGAAAGTCTGAATCTCGTGGTCTGTACCGAGAATGTGGACGTTTCGTGTCACGAGACAGTCTTCGTTGCGCCAGTTTTGATTCCTCGGAGCCGAGACCGCGACGGGCGCTTCACGGCCTCACCTCGATGCCCTGGTTTCGGAGTTCTTGGTCGAACTCCGCCGAGTTCGATTCTTTTTCGTACACAGTGCGTCGGAAGACCCGTTCGCATTTCCCCGTGACGTAGACTCCGCCGAGCAGCGGGACGTAGCCAGAGAATCGCATGGTCGCGGAGTTTATGGAGAGTTTGCCTTCACCACTATCACCGACACCGAACCGCCACTCTTCTTGGTCAGTCCAGCCCTGGCGGAAGAAGAAGTCGTGCATCGACTCGATGCCTTTGACGTACGTGGTCGTGTCGAGTTCTTCGAACGAGTCCAGTTTTACTGGGAGGCGAACCTTTACGGATTCGAGCATGCCGAGTGTCCCGTCAATCATGTCTGTGCCCGTCATGTCCTGGACGTACGGGCTGGGGGAGGTAGATTTCGCAGTTGAAAGACGGTACGCCACAAAGGTCAGGAAGTTGATGCGGAGCATGTCGGGGGTGTCGTCGGGGATGCAGGCGCAGATTTTTCCGTTCAGCACGCGATACTCTTTGCCCTTTCTCCACCTAGTTCGGGTTCAGTGTCTTACGCTCGTCTGGATGAGCGTCGAGGCAGCGGTGTCATTGGGCGCGCCGTGGATGGCCCGAAGTCCTGCCCTTCTTGGCTTCGGTGGTGACAGCGCGGTTGAACTGCTTTCAGCGGCGGCCGTGCGTCGGCGAGTCTGTATGTCGGTAGAATGAAATTTATGGACTCGATCAAGCCCGTTCCGAGGATACCGACGTAGGACTTCATGGCAAATGCATCGGGAAGGCTTATCAGCAAACCGACAAGCGCACCGGAGATTGCTGGGTGCACTCTGAGCGAGACGTTAGCAGCAAGAAAGCCGATGGCAAAGCGGCTGAAAAAAAGCCTGTAAGAGCATTGTCAGCGACTTGTCTGGGTGCCTGCCGAAGACCACCATCGCTGAGTCGAGCAGGCCGAACACAATACCGCACAAAATGCCCCAAATGACGCGGTTCATGGCAAGGCTTGTACCTCGCTAGCTCCTGACTCAAAAGTCCCCTAGTCAGTGAGTTTTCTCAACGATCTAGTAATGGCCGAGTGTCTGGTCGATCATCGGAAGGGTACCACGTCTGTGCGAGCACATTAGGCTGCACCTTGAGGCCAGTCAACGCATGAGGCTTATCCATCGAGTCCTCGAACAAGCCGTGCCATCGAGACTTTGAATACCTGACAAATCCGCAGCAAGGTACGGACAGTTATCGGTCGACCTGCCTCGATCTGCTGCCAATGCCGCGCTGAGAAACCGAAGGAAATCATGTCCTCCTGGCTGTAGCGCTTCTTCTTGCGCAAATCTCGAACCCTCTTGCCCAGCGCGCGGAAGAATTGGTCTTGATTCGCCACGCGCTAGTTTGTAGAGTTCCACGAGCAGAAACACCACGAGCAGATTAGCTGTTCAGGTTGGCTCAGTCCTTATGAGCTGAGAGGCCATCGATGGCAGTTCTGGTTAAGGGAAAAGGAGGCGAATGGCAGGAGGCCAAAATTCTTCGTTATTCCGACGAACGCGACTTGCAAACGATGCTCTATAGTTCGCCACAGCTGATTCCCGTTCAAGGAGAGCTAACCAAAAGACGGATATTCATTGATGAAGCCGGGTTGCCAGGCTCGGGAAGCAGTGACTTGATAGGAGTGGATAACGATGGCGAAATCTACTTGGTTGAATGCAAGCTGGCCACGAATCCGGAGATACGCCGTGAGGTGATTGGCCAAATTCTGGAATACGCTTACTTTCTCTGGGAGATGTCCTACGAGGATTTCGACCGTCTGTTTGTGAAACGCAAAGGAAAAACGCTAAAGGAGTTGCTCACTGAGAGCGTTGCGGAGGGTTGGGAATTCGAAGCGTTTCGCAAGGCTGCCACTGAGAATTTGAAGACTGGGAAGTTCCACCTGATTATCGCCGTTGATGAAATGAACGAGCAGCTTGGAGAAATCATTGCCTTCCTCGGCAAACGTGGTGCAGGTGTTCGACTCCAGGCGATTGAGTTGCAGCGATACGTCGGGGATGGCACAGAGATTCTCGTCCCGCAGTTGCATGGAGAATTTGGTCAATTTCCGGCCGGGGACAATAAGAGGGTCGCTTGGAACTTCGAAAGCTTCTTTGCTGAGGCGAAGCGAAAGCTGAAAGAGGAACAACTAACTGCCGTGACCACCCTGTACGACTTTTCTAAGCATCAGACGGATTGGCTGAGCTGGGGCAAGGGCACCACGTACGGTTCCTTCAGCGTTCATATTGACAGAGTCTCGAAGAGGTCGCTGTATACGGTCACAACTAATGGGCATTTCGTGGCGAATTTCGGCCAGCTTAGTGACAGCCAGGCCGCTTTGAAATTCAGGGACAACCTAGGGCAGGAGCTCAAGAAGCTCAGGGGATTGAAGGTTCCCACAGATTACCAGGAGCTCTTTCTCTCAATTCCGCCAGAAAAGTGGACACCAGTTGCCAATGAAATCATCGAGGCTCTCCACGGACTCCTGCAGCGAGAACTAACCTGAGCAACCGACCTTCCTCTAAAAATCACGTCAGCTTCCCAAGTGCAGCAGCCCGCCGATTCGACGTTTTGCCGCCCTTGGAACTTTGAATAGGCCAAGCCGTCCCGTGGCCTTGATTGGAGGCGAAATACGGCGACGTTTCTTCAGAACCCACACGAAGAGGTTCTGATAGGGGTGTCTCTTCTGAGCAAGATACTCCGTTAACAGGAACGCCAGAAAATTGGCCATAGAAGAAGGCTGAAGGCTAAGCGTCCGGGGCGATCATAGGTGGGAGAGCCATGAGATGCGGCTGCTCAGTCAAACACCTCCCTCAACGGGCGAAGCCGAGCTAGAATGATTTCCTTAGCGCTCCGGAAGGCCGGTATTGCTCTGCATGGAGACACTTCCTTTCGAAAGGAGATGAACTGCATGCGAGCAAGCCTAAGAGGTCGGGAGGAGATAGTTGCGCGGGTTCAGCAGGCGTTGGCGCTTCCAACCAAGAAAGAAGCGGAGATGGTCGTGGAAACCGTGGTCGAGGCGCTCGAAGCGACGCTACTCAACAACCTCGGAACGGACGGATTCTCACTAAAGCTGGGTAGCTTCGGCAAGTTCTCCGTCCGGCACAAGCCGGGCATTCTTAGAAAAATCCCGTTCACGGGCAAGACCACCGTGACAAAGGATCGACGGAAGGTTACGTTCGTCAGCTTGGGAATTCTGCGGCAGCGGGAGAGGGTAATCTTAAGATGAAAAACCCTAGCATGTCGTTTTTGTGCGCCGGAGCAGTACGCCTCCCGTATGATGTCCTTCGTTCAAAGCTTCTAGGCATCGCGGTCGCCGGAGGTGACGCCAGCATGGATCGAACAAGTTCGTTCCCGAAACAAGACTTCGAGGGCATGGTCTGCGAAATCTGGTTAGGGTTGGACATCTGCCTTTACCACGCGGCGTATGTGAAGACTTACGCCGACTCTACCGCGATGCGCTTAGCTGGTAGCAGGCGTCGTGAAACAATCTTGCAGCAGATGTCACAGGCTGACCGCGACTGTCTTCAGGAAGATGTGATTGTATTTCGTGCACACTTTGCAGGCGTCCTTTGGCAGCTTAACCACCTTGCTGATGAACTCGTTCGACTGGCGTATAAACGCTGCTATCGAGAGGACATTGTAACGAAGGAACGGTACGATGCGCTTGTCAAAGCGTTAGACGACGACCCATTGCTCAAAGAGATTCGAGATTACCGAAACTTGTCCCACCAGTTTGCCGGGGTCGTCGTGACGCTGCACGATGGTACTACTGACGCATTCATCGCCCATGTCTTGCCGCCGTTGGATGTCCAAGCACCCGCGCAGCGGGCTACGCTCGATGAGCAGGAGATACAAAAGGACGTGACAGAACGCGAACTCAACATGAAGTTGTAATCATACTGCGATCATGTCTCAGGCTATTGCGAGGGTCTTTTCAGAATTATTGACACCAAGTACAAAATGGCTGTCATTCCTCGCAGTCACGGATTTGTGGTCACGATTCCGCATTCGTATCAAGGGCAACTGCCAGAGGGAGCAAAGGAAACGGTCTACGTGAAAGCCGTGGGTTCGGCGAACTAGACTTTTCAGACTGAAATTATTTCTTCGCATTGTCTTCACGCAATTTCGCCGTCTCAACATTCTTTGACTCGCCGCATTCGATCAATATTTCTTTCGCTTCACGTAGAGCTTGCTTCTGCTGCTCTTCCCCTTTCATTTCTGAGAAATCGACCACGACGATTTGACGATAGGTCATACCTAACTGCTCCCATTTAAATCGACGCACAGCGACGTTGGGAAATGCCGAAGAACGCTGGTCTACTCTGAACTGCACAGGTCGCTCCGAAACAATCAGCGCGAAATCCGTCTGGGTGTCTTCGACCCCTCTTTGGAACTCATCAAGCCAGCGTTCATCTAGCGGTTCCGATTTCCCGCTCCACCTTCGACTGTAGTCCGGGACGGTATCATAAAAGGCGTCTCGTTCGTCACCGTCAAGATCAGGAATCGGCATCGTGACGACCTCCCAATCTTGCCCTCTGTATTCAGTCGTGCCAACAAAACTACGACCTCCGAAGATTTCGTCCACAAGTCTGTTAACGCGCGACGAGAAGCTGTGTTCCATGTCGGATCGACGAGCCTCGTGTTTGAGTGCCGTAAGAATGGATGGCATGCCCGACGCTAGTCCCTTCCGACAGTCGGCATAAAGAAGACCGAGCACTTCAGCGGGCAATGGAGTCTCGTCGATGACGATGGGAATTACGCGACATTCGCCCTTTATCATCCTTGCAGTCGCGAGGTTAAGTTCATACCGGAGCCACTTTGAGGTGACCGACGCCTTTGAGACGACAACTAGGATGACCTTTGCCGCTTGCAGAGCTTTGCCGATGCTTTCTGGTAGCGGATCACCTGCGATGAGGTCGTGTTCATCGAGCCAAACATGAAAGTGCGATTTCTCCAGACGTGCAGCTAGACGGCGCACGAAAGGCTTGTCGGCTGCTGTGTGTGAAATAAAGACTTTGCCAAGATGGAAATGCATAGTCCACTCACCTTCGCAGGGAATTGTAATTGTATCAAGCTGCTGGAGGACTTTGCCGGAGCCTGCGGGCGAAAGACCAGCGGGCGCGAAACGCGGCGAACATGGAAGACAGCTACACCTTCAGGGCTGCCGCAGGCTCCTCAGCTAAGCGTCCGCCCGGAGGCTCTTCCCGGCGATAAGCTTCGCCCTAAACTCGTTGTACATCCTGTTCGACTTCACGCTGCGGTCTTTCCCGATGAACATTTCCCACAGCGCCTTGTCGCATACGTATGGAGCTTCCATCGCGTTCCACCAGCAGACGTTGAGCTTCGGGTCGGTTACGACGTCCGGGTGCTCGTCGAGGTTCCTGAACCTCCGCTCGGCTTTCACGAAGGCAGTACACAAGTCCGAAAAATCCATTTCCGCGATTGTTTCCGCGTCGCTGATGAACCGCGTGCCGATGATGCTCATGGAAATTTTAGCTCCCATCCTTTCGCCGTCCACTCCTTCCACTCCACCTCGATCCGCTTCCAGCCGCGAATCTTCTTGAGGACGACCTTCTCGTCATCGACCTTCAGCACTCGCCACAGCTTGCCGTCTGGCGACGATACGATGCCGCCCATCTCCAGCATCTCGTCGCATAAATCGTGCAGATGTTGGGATGGTTCAGGGCTGAGGCCGCCTGCGCCTCGCGCTGGAAACGGGCCAAAGCCTGAGGGTCTCGCGCAACCGCCTCTGGCAGAAACTTGAGAGCCACAAAACGATGGAGCCGGGTGTCCTCGCCCTTGTAGACCACTCCCATCCCACCGCCACCGAGTTTTTCCAGGATGCGATAGTGCGAGATGGTCTGGCTAATCATGCGGAGGGTACCGCCTCTGTGCGGGAATATTAGGCCGCACGCTGAGGCAAGTCAACGTGAGGAGTCAAGGAGCATCCCACCTTTTCTTGACCGGTCTCTTCTGCGCAAGTAGAATCCACGCATCCTCCGTTATTCACACCCTGGAAAAGAAGCGGGAAGAACTGAGCAAGGAAATCGGGAACGTGGACATCGCGCTCGCGGCTCTGTCGGGCACGGCTTTTTTCATGGATTTTAGTGGCACCACAACGACGGAAGCCGCGAATCGTCTTTGTTCGTGAGACGAATCATGAGGCGCTTGGGGACGTTTGATTTTTGCCCATTAGGAAGGCGACATAGGAAGCTGATAGCGGCACCCACTTGTCGTTGTGATGCACCATCCACCGCTCAGGAGTGCCGTAAACTTCCAATCCTTCTGGCGGCAAAGGTTCTGACGTAGAAATTTGAAGTGTCCCTACAGCGCAGCAGTCTGGTGGGTACATCTCCTTCGGCTCGGGCGGTTCATCGAGATAATGTGTGTAAATCATCAGGGAGTGGTATCTCTCGCCCCATCTCCCGGAGACCCCAACGGTGAAGTTGTCAGTCGCGTCCTCGATATGCCAGCTCGGGGTCAAATAATCGAACGGGAGTTCGTTCCTCAAAACATCCACGATGG
>JBARRP010000260.1:0-17021 GCA_049644285.1 Candidatus Acidiferrales bacterium
TCGCCCGACGGAGCACCAGGCGATTCTGCTCCAACGTCTCGGTCTCGAGCTCCCCGCCTCGCTGGAAATGACCTGAGCGTAGTGAAGACTGGGCATGTCCCCATTGAAAATACAGGGCTTATTCGTAAAACTGCGGAAGATGGGTTAGCGCTACCAGTTCGCCATAGACAGATTCAGAACAAAAATTGGATCGACGCTCAGTAGCAACATCGCAGTTGGGCGAGGTGTCCAGTTGGAATCAGACGGGGGATTCCTGCGCAGTGTGCAGTCCAGCTCGCTCCAGATTTGGCAAGAATGCCGCCAACAGGCCAACAGCCGGAAGAAATGAGCAGACAAGATACACGAAGTTGATATCGGTCAGATCGGCCAACTCGCCCAGAAGAGCTGCGCCCACGCCCGCCGTTCCGAAAGCGAATCCAAAGAAGAGACCGGAGATCATTCCCACTCTTCCGGGGATCAACTCCTGGCCATAGACCACAATCGCCGGAAAAGCCGAAGCCAGAATCACGCCGATCACCACACTGAGAATGCCGGTCCAGAAGAGATTGGCATACGGCAAAAGCAAGGTGAACGGGAGAACGCCAAGAATCGAATACCAGATGACATACTTACGGCCAATTCGATCACCGACTGGTCCACCAACGATCGTACCGAGCGCGACCGCGCCCAGAAACACAAATAGGTGGATCTGCGCGCTTCGCACCGATACATGAAACTTGCTCATCAAGTAAAATGTGTAGTAGCTCGTTAGACTCGCCAGATAGAAGAATTTCGAAAACAGAAGAGCCATTAACACAGCAATGGATAGCGCGACCTTTTTGACCGGCAGAGTTGCGTGCTGCTCAGCATTGGTTGCGTGGGATTTCGTCCTGTTCAATCTGTGCCTTTTGGCCCAGCTACCGACGTTCGCGAGGATGATCATAGCCAGCAGAGCTGCGACCGAAAACCAGGCGATGCTGGATAGCCCCCTCGGTAGCACAATGAACGCCGCCAGCAAGGGCCCCAATGAGAGTCCCGCATTGCCGCCGACCTGAAAAAGCGACTGCGCCAGTCCATGCTGTCCACCTGACGCCATTCGGGCCACCCGAGATGACTCCGGGTGGAACACGGAGGACCCTGTACCCACGAAAGCCGCGGCTACAAGAATCGTGGCGAAAGTCCGAGCCATCGACAACATCAACAGCCCGAAAAGCGTAAATCCCATTCCAACCGCCAGGGAATACGGCCGTGGCCGCCGGTCGGCTTGGAGCCCCACTAAGGGCTGCAGAAGAGATGCGGTTGACTGATACGTGAGGGTAATTAGACCCACTTCTGCGAAATCGAGATGAAAGGAACTCTTCAGCAATGGATAAATCGAGGGCAGCAGCGAGGTGAGCATGTCATTCAAAAGATGACAAACGCTGATGGCCGCCAAAATCTTAAAGACGGTCTTCTGTCCAGCGTCCGTTAAAGCCTCTGTTCGAGTCGCAGTCACGCTTCCCCACACATTTGCGCCGGGATTTCCGTTTAGGAATCCCGAGTAGACGGCATTGTACCCTGAGTTGCTTTGTGCTGCAGTCCGTGCTGGCCACCGCTGGTTACTGAGGCGCATCATTCCGCTGGTGGCGCCATCGGGTGGGGAAGAGTCAGCTCATTGGGACGATCCCGACAATGTGGAGTTCGAGGGCCGAGGTCGACGCGTCGCTGATCAACAGACATTGTCGCCGGGATTGTCAGACGCGAGGGCTTTTTTAAAATCCCTGAGATCGTCGCGGAATGGCGCAGGGGGGTCGCAAGGCAGCAGGAACTCGTGCAGACATACCCCGCCGCTCTATGTTTCGGGGTAGGTGGTTGACGGCGCGGCGGGGATAGGGTCTAGGGGAAGGGAGCCGGCCCAGCCCTCAATCCCCGAAGGGATCCTCGGCTATCCTTCCCCCTGACCTCCGGGCGTAGGCACGCGAAAAACCAAAGGCAATATGCTGAAATCACGGCGTTTATTTATAGGCTGCTGGGTAAAAAGGAAACGCCCTCAGTAAAAATTCCGAAGACAAATAAGGCTAGGACTCATAGGCAGGCTCTCAAGCGGACGTAGAAGCAGTCTGCTTGACCCCAGGAAGCCCCGCTTGCTAAGGTGGGAGGTTACGCTGGGCGGACTTTACTCAGCGTGCGTAGCGCACACCTGTAGGAAAACCTTTGGGCCAGGTAGGCCTTTGGCAATGGGCCTGAAAAAAATAGTCATCCGGGGAGCCCGGCAGCACAATCTGAAGAACATCCACCTGGAAATCCCCCGCAATAGCCTGACGGTTATTACGGGTCTCTCCGGGTCTGGGAAATCCTCGCTGGCTTTCGACACGCTTTACGCCGAAGGCCAGCGGCGCTACGTCGAGTCACTATCCGCCTATGCGCGGCAATTCCTCGACCAGATGGAGCGGCCGGAGGTGGATTCGGTCGAGGGGCTCTCGCCCTCGATCGCCATCGAGCAAAAGACCACCACGCGTTCGCCGCGTTCGACGGTCGGCACCATTACCGAAATCTACGACTACCTTCGCGTGATCTTCAGCTCCATTGGCGCACCGCACTGTCCCAGGTGTGGCAAACCGATCCAGCGGCAATCGACCGAACAGATCGTGCAGGCGGTGATGGCACTGAAGCCTGATGATCGCGTTATGGTTTTGGCGCCGGTGGTCCGCGGCCGGAAGGGCGAATATAAGAAAGAATTCGAGAAGTTTGCCAAGCAAGGTTTCGTGCGCGCCCGGGTAGACGGTGAGTTGCTGAATCTCGACGAGCCAATCCCGCTCGACCGCCGCAAGAATCACACCATCGAAATTGTAGTGGATCGGCTGTTGCTGAAAAACGGCATCGCCAACCGGCTCGAACAGTCGATCGAAACCGCGCTGAAACTCACCGGGGGGCTGGTCACGATTGCGGTCGTTGGCGGCGAGGAGCTGGTGTATTCCGAAAAGCTCGCTTGCGCGGATTGCGGCATCTCCATCCCGCAGCTCGAGCCGCGCTCCTTCAGCTTCAATTCTCCGTATGGCGCTTGTCTGGAATGCCACGGTCTCGGATCGAAATACGATTTCGACCCGGCGAAAGTAATCGTGGACTGGTCGAAGCCGCTTTTCGAGGGGGGGCTGGGACCAGGCTCGGGCTCGACATTCCTCCAACGCACGCTGAAACTCGCAGCCTACGCGCACGGCATCAATCTCGATACACCATTCGAAAAACTGCCGCGCAAGGCGCAAAACCTGCTGCTTCAGGGGAACCCAGGAAACGGCCGCGCTAAGGGCCTCGAGTTCCAGGGGATTCTCGGATTCCTCGAGCGAAATCTCGGAGAGACCAATTCGGACACTTATCGCGAATGGCTGACGCAGTATATGTCGCCAGCGCCCTGCACCGCGTGCGGAGAAAAGCGCCTGCGACCGGAGAGCCTTGCGGTTAAGGTGGGCGGATATTCGGTCGCTGACTTTACCGCGCTGCCGCTCACCGAGGCGCGTGCGGCTGTCGAGAAAATTCTAAAGCAATTGACGGACCGGCAGCGGAAGATCGCCGAACGCGCGTTGCATGAAGTGGCCGAGCGTCTGGATTTTCTCCTTGCCGTCGGCCTCGGGTATCTGACTTTGGATCGGTCCGCCGCGACTCTTTCCGGAGGCGAGGCCCAGCGAATCCGTTTAGCGACGCAAATTGGCTCAAGGCTCCGCGGCGTGCTCTATGTGCTGGACGAGCCGTCGATTGGTCTCCACGCGCGGGACAATGGACGCCTGCTGGGAACGCTTGAAACCTTGCGTGACCTGGGCAATACCGTCCTCGTCGTCGAGCATGATGAGGAGACGATTCGGCGCGCGAACTACGTCGTGGACCTCGGCCCTGGCGCGGGCAAAGCGGGCGGATACCTGGTTGCGTCGGGCGGACCTGACGAAATCGCGGCCAATCCGGATTCGCTGACTGGCCAGTACCTCTCCGGCAAAATGAAGATTCCGGTGCCAGCGACGCGGCGCGTGCCGAATGGCAAGGCGCTAACAATCCTGGGCGCACACGCCAACAACTTGAAGAACATTGACGTGACGTTTCCGCTGGGGCTGCTGACCGTCATCACCGGGGTCTCGGGCTCGGGCAAATCGACGCTGGTGAACGACATTCTCTACCGCGCTCTGGCCCAGAAATTGTATAGCTCGATGGAAAAGCCCGGGCCACATCGCGCGCTGATGGGAATCGAGCAGATCGATAAAGTCGTGCAGATTGACCAGGCGCCGATCGGCCGCACCCCACGGTCCAATCCGGCCACCTATACCGGTGTCTTCGCTCCGATCCGCGAGCTTTTCGCAATGCTCCCGGAATCGCGCGAGCGGGGCTACCGGCCCGGGCGCTTCAGCTTCAATGTAAAGGGGGGACGATGCGAGGCCTGCCAGGGCGATGGCTTGCGTCGCATCGAGATGAATTTTCTGCCGGACGTGTACGTCACCTGCGAGGTGTGCCGCGGCAAGCGCTACAACGCGGATACTCTTTCGGTCCACTACAAGGGCTTTTCAATATCGGAACTGCTCGATATGCCCATCGAAGAAGCGCTGCGCGTGCTCGAAAACATTCCAGCAATCCAGCAAAAGCTGCAAACGCTCGTTGACGTGGGATTGGGCTACGTCCAGCTCGGCCAGTCAGCGACGACGCTTTCCGGCGGAGAGGCGCAGCGCACCAAGCTCGCGCGCGAACTCTCGCGCCGCCAGACCGGCCGCACGCTTTACATTCTCGACGAGCCGACCACTGGCCTGCACTTCGACGATGTGAAGAAACTTCTCGACGTGTTGAACCGCCTGGTGGATCTCGGCAATACCGTCATCATCATCGAGCACCATCTTGACGTCATTAAACAGGCCGACTGGCTCATTGACCTCGGCCCGGAAGGCGGCGACGCGGGCGGCCGCATCGTCGCGCAAGGCACGCCCGAACAGGTCGCGCGCATTAAGAAGTCCTATACCGGCCAGGTCCTCGCACGCTCCCTCGGTGCGAATGGCGCGGGCGACTTGAAACTCACTCCGCCGAAAAGTCGTAACTAGAGGGCTTCTCATCGGGAGTTCGCTTCGGCCCGGGGCTTGCGTGGAACCTAGAGTCCCAGTAGAGTGCTGCGGCAGGGATGAGCGTATACACCACCGAGCCAATCAGCTTTGAAAAGCTTCGAACTTATCCGCTGGCAAGCCGGCCAAGCAAAGTTCACGTTGGCCAATTCGCGCGGCCACTTCGGCGCGGGGCCAGCTTCGGAAGATTCTTCAATTCGCTGCCGCGAATCCTGGCAGCGCAGGATATTCGCGAAATAGCCACGGCGATCCACGGAGCGCGTAGGAAGCGCCGAGCAATCCTCTGGGGCATCGGCGGACATGTCATTAAAGTCGGACTGGGGCCGATCCTGATTGATCTGATCGAGCGCGGCTACGTCTCCGGGGTGGCGATGAACGGGGCGGCGCTGGTGCACGATTTCGAGATAGGCTTAGTCGGAGGCACGTCGGAAGATGTTGATGCCACGCTTGGCCGCGGCAAATTTGGCATGGCGGAAGAGACGGGGCTCTATCTCAACGAGGTTGCAGTCGGGGCGCAGCGCAGTGGAATCGGAATGGGCGAAGCCGCCGGAAAGCTGCTTACGAGTGGTCGGCTACGAGCGAAGAATCTTGACGCGAGTGTCCTCGCACGCTCCTATCGCGCGCGCGTGCCAGTGACGGTGCATCTCGCGATCGGCGCGGATATCCCGCACATGCACCGAGCGGCTTCAGGTCAGGCGCTGGGCGCCGCCACGCATCACGATTTCCGGCTTTTCTGCGCGCTCGTGAAACAGATGCACCCCGGCGGCATCTATCTCAATTGGGGCTCGGCGGTCATGTTGCCGGAGATTTTTCTGAAGGCAGTGACAGTAGCGCGCAACTTAGGAACGCTGCTCCATCCGATCACGACCGCGAACTTCGATTTCATCCAGCATTATCGGCCGCTGCAAAACGTGGTGAAGCGTCCTACGGCAGGCTCACGGGGGGCGATGAAATCAAAAGGCTATGCCATCACGGGGCACCACGAAATCCTGATGCCGCTGCTGGCAGCAGCGCTGGTTGAAACCAGCGGGAGCCGAGGCCGTTCCAGGCGATGAATTCTCCGGAGCCGAATTCGCCGCTTCCCTCGAGCGATCCGCTCGAAACGGTTGCGTCCCCTGGAGCGCTGCCACCCGCCCGAAAAAACTACCCCGAAGACCTTCGGACGCGGTGGGGTTGGACCGACCTGTTTCTTCTCCTTTGCGCCGCCGTGATTACCTCGTTATTCCTCAGCAACCTCCTGGCTTTGGCTTTCTACGCACACGGCATTAGTCCCGCCGCGTTGAAGAAGTCTGGGAGTGAAAGCTCCTTGTTCGTACTCCTGAATCAGGCAATTCTGTACGCTGCGCTGCTGGCCTACCTCTATATCCGAACTGGACCCGGGAGTGAAACACCGTTTTGGCGGACAGTTGGCTGGCGGCCTATCAACACAGGATCGCTCTCTCGAGGCGCCGTGTATGCCGGCTGCATCCTGTTGGGCAGCTGCTTCTGTGTCATCGTCACTTTCGCTTCTGACACCTACGGAAATAAGACCCAGTTGCCGATTCAGAATCTGTTCCAGGATCGACGGACCTCGATGATCTTCATCTTGATGGCGGTGCTGATCGCTCCAATCGTCGAGGAGACGATATTCCGCGGGTACATCTACCCAGTTCTGGCGCGCACTTTTGGAATCGGTTGGGGCGTTCTCGCTACCGGAACGATTTTCGGCCTGTTGCACGCCCCGCAATTGTGGGGAGGGTGGGTTCAGATCGCTCTGCTGATCATCGTCGGCGTCTTCTTCACGTACGCGCGGGCAGTCAGCCGGACAGTGACTGCCAGCTACTTGCTTCACCTCGGATACAATTCATTCATCGCGCTCGCTTTCCTGCTCTTGCCCAATGGCTATCGTAGTCTGCCGATGGGCCGCTAGTCGGCAGCAATACCTGCCTAAGGCGAGGATGAAGAATGTCTTGCACTGGAATGAGTTAGAATCAATTGGTAACAATCAGTCCGTACCCCGGAAAAGAGCAAGGAGACTATTGCTTGCGCAGCGTGGAACCCATTCGATGGACGAGCGAAGGCGTCGTCCTTCTCGACCAGCGGCGTTTGCCCAACGAGATCATTTACCACACCTATACAGGCTACCGGGAGCTCGCCTGCGCCATCAAGGATATGGTAATCCGCGGCGCGCCCGTGATCGGCGTGGCGGCGGCGATGGGAGTGGCTCTCGGGGTCGAGCAGTCGAAGGCTCAGAATCTCGAAGAGCTTCGCGCAGAATTTGATCTGATCTGCAACACACTGGCGCACACGCGGCCCACAGCCGTCGATCTCTTCTGGGCCATCGAGCGATTCAAGCGGCGGTTTGACGCGCTGGCCGCCGCCGCAGCCAACGATGGCGCGCGCGGCCTCGATCACATCCGCTGCGAACTCGTTGCCGAAGCGCAAAAGGTGCACGAAGAGCGAAGGGCTGCAGATGAGGCCATTGGACGTTTTGGCGCTGAGCTTCTTCCGGCCAATGGCAGCGTGATGACGCACTGCAATGCCGGGGCGCTGGCCACCGGCGGCATTGGAACCGCACTGGGGGTCATCCGCAGCGCAGTCGAAAGTGGCCACCAGATCGAAGTGCTGGTGCCCGAAACCCGCCCCTATCTGCAAGGCGCTCGCTTGACGGCTTGGGAGTTACATCAAGACGGAATCCCGCTGACGCTTATAACCGACAACATGGTGGGCCATTTCCTGAAAACAGGCCATGTAGGCGCTGTTGTCGTGGGCGCGGATCGCATTGCCGCCAACGGTGACACTGCCAACAAGATCGGCACGTACCCGATGGCGGTACTCGCGAGGGAGCACCACGTGCCATTCTACGTCGCCGCACCCATTTCCACGCTCGATCTTTCAATTCCCTCTGGGGAACACATTCCCATCGAAGAGCGCTCTGCTGCCGAAGTGACGCATCTTGCAGGAGTGCGCCTCGCCCCGGACGTCAAGGCCGCCCATCCCGCATTCGACGTAACTCCTGCCCGGCTAATTGCCGCGATCATCACCGAGCGCGGCGTTGCGAGGGCTCCTTATTCAGACTCACTGGCGAAACTGAAGGTGTGAAGTGATGGCGATCCGGCTCCGAGACCCAAGAACCGGACCGCCTTAAGAAGCAGTGACGCGGCGCTTACGCGCCTCGCAAAGTTAGAAGGTGAACTCCGCCTTGAGCTGGACCAACCGAGGCGAAGCATCCGCACCCAACCCGGAGCCGAACAGCGTGGTGGCTGGTGAGGCGGTGCGGGTCAGTTGCCCAAACCTTCCGTCCGCCACGTTAGAAACGGGGAGATCGAAATTCGGATGGTTGAAAACGTTGTACATCTGGGCCCCAATTCCGAATTCGCCTCTTTCCCATCCGGGAATTTTCGTCTTCTTCATGATCGTAAAGTCCGTGTTGAAGTAGGACGGCCCACGGAAAGCCCCTTTCCCTGTGTTGCCGAACCCCACGCCAGCGGCTGTTAGATTTATAGCGCTGAACTGAGCAGGATTCAGGCAGGTCAACGTGCTGGTGTTGCAGGAACCGACGGAGCCACCCTTGAAATTAGCGAACAATTCCTCTCCGAAGATGGTGTTGGCGCCCGTCCCGTAGTTGTTACCCGCAAGGACCGACGAAGCGGCCAAATCAAACACGGAATAGGGGAGACCGGTGCGGGCGAACAAGGTTCCCGACACCTGCCATCCCTTCACCAAAGCATTCGGCCCATGCCCGAAGGTAAGCTTGGTGATCGGAAGTTCCCAGACGTAGTTCATGCTGACGTAGTGCCGAACGTCGTAGTCCGCATTGCCGTAGTTTCGACGCGGATGATTGGGATCTTCCAGGGCTTCGAGGCTGGTAAAGTTTGCTCCGAATAGCGCCTGGGAAAACCCATTGATTCCGGCATTCGAGATCATATCCAGGGCATGACTCCAGGTGTAACTGACCTGAATCACTCCGGAAGTGAACTGATGCTGAGCCGAAATCTGAAGGCCGTTGTAATTCGAGACGCCCTGGCTCTGCAGGATCGTAACGGGACCAAAGCGCGGATCCACCGTGGCAGCAGGCAGTCCTGCAAAACCATTCGGGCAGGTTGCTGGAGGGCAAGAGGCATTCGCGGCGCTGTTGCCGGTCAGCTCGTGGATGCCATGGTTGCCTACGTAATTGATGCTGACCGAAGAATTGTGCCCGATGCCCTGTTGGATCTCCAGATTCCACTTCTGATACTGCGGGACGAGATTGTGGGAGTCCGTGCTGGTAATTCCCGGCGGGGCGAACCCGGGGACCGAGCTCGCGATCTGATTGAACGTCAGCCCGTTCTTGAACCCGTTGAGGAACGCCGCATTTGAATTCGCAGCATCCTTGAACAGGTTGCTGGCCTCGGTGGGTGCCAGGTTGTTGCCCACAATTGAGAACGCGTTCAGAAGGGGCGCATTTGTGGACATGAAGTCCACGACTTGGCCCTGGAACGCGTCATAGAAAATTCCGACGCCGCCGCGGACGACGGTATCGTGATTCCGACCGAATGGCTGCCAGGCAAAACTGAAACGCGGCTGCCACTCGAGATTGGTCAGGCCAGGCAACGCCGCATGTACACCGCTGCGAAGCGCCTGGTTGTAGGGAATATTGACATTATGATCGAGCTGAGCGAACGGAACCATGGTCTGGGCGAAGCAGTTCCGCAGGCAGACTGGATTTGAAGGATGGTCCAGCCGCAGGGCAAATGAAAGCAGGAGATTGGATTTGATCCGCCAATCGTCTTGTGCGTAACCACCTACCGAGTAGAACGCCATGGGTTGTACGAGAGCGGTCGGGAAGTTCTGTCTCAATTGTGTAACCTGCGTGGCGTCCCCTGGAACAAAACCACCGTCAAAGAGAGCGCCCAGCGTGGCAACGTTCAGTGTTCCGATTGAGTTTTGACCGTAGACGAAATCGCTGACGTCGTACCGGCGGAACTTCGCACCTACCTTTAGCGTGTGGTTTCGAACGTCCCGCGAATAGTCGTCCGTGATCTGATACTCGGTCACGTTCCGCCCTTGTGGAAAGGTGCTGTCGAAGCCGCCCAAGTTACTGAGCGTTCCGTCTCCCATTTGCAGGGTCGTCGGAAACGCCGCGAGAGTTGCGGATTGTTTGGCATTGCCGAAGATGGCGGAGTACCACTGCCCCGCCAGGACGAACTGGTTGACGGCTGCACCGCTAAAGGTGTGGGATTCGTTGAACTGACCCTGCCATTGCGGCTGATCGCTCGTCACGTTGAACAGCGGATTGATCGGGTCCGTGATTGAAGCTTGAAGCCCATGCTCCCTGTTAATGCGCAGAAACATTCTGTCGCTGTTCGATAGGTTGTAATCCACGCGACCCGTATACAAAGCATCGTGCGTGTGTGCTCCTGCGGTGGACTGGAAAGTTTCCGCGCAGGGTATGCTGGTGCCGAAACCGTTTTGTTTGAATGAACCGCAACCGAGACCCGAAGTCGAGACCGGAACCGCACGGCTCACACCCGGAGCGTTGTTGTAGAGATTAAACATGGTCTGATAAAACGGGATGGACGCGGGATGTGGATTGCCGCCGCTCGCCGCGAGATTTGCCAGCGTCGCGGCCTCGAATTGCGGGCTGGGGATAAGCGCCGTGTTGCTGACGGGAAGCGCCAATCGCAGACCTTCGGTATTGAAGTAGCCGAAGAGCTTGTCCTTGAGGATCGGGCCCCCGAAATCGCCGCCCCATTGGTTTGCGTCCACGAATGACTTGGGCGCGCCGTTCTTGTTGTTGAAAAAACTGTTGGCGTTGAGGGCGCTCCCATTCCAGTAGTAAATCGCGCGTCCGTGAAACTGATTGGTCCCGGAGCGAGTGCTGTAGGTGATATTCGCGCCCGCCAGACCGCCGTACTGGCCGGAATAGCCATTGGTCACGACGGAGATTTCCTGAACCTCATTCTGTCCGAGCGTCAGGTTGGTCGCGCCGGAATTGTTCAGGTTCAGGTACGGATCGTTGTTGTCCATGCCGTTCAGGACGAACAAATTCGAGCTGGCAGAAATCCCGTTCGCGGCGAAATTTCCCAATCCGCCGCCTGCCGTGTTTCCGACGACACCCGGCGTCAACTGCGCGGGATAGGTAACATCGTTTCCGGGGTTCGGCACCTGCGAAACCTGCTGCTCGCCGATCGTCGTATCGACGTCACCGCTATCAACCTTAACCAGAGGGGCCTGCTCCGTCACGGTGATTGTTTCGGTTGCCGCGCCCACTGTTAATGAGACATTTAGTGTGGACACCTGACCAACACTTGCGGAAGTTGTTCGGCTCTCTGGCCGAAAGCCACTTAGGGCAACGGAAATCGAATAGGTTCCGGGCGGGAGCAGCGAAAAGCGATACACTCCCGAAGAATTCGTTTTCGTTTCTTTCGTGATGCCTTTATCCGCGTTATTCAAAGTAACCTTGGCATCGGGGACTATCGCACCCTGGGGATCTGTCACGGTGCCGGTGATATCGCCAGTCGTGAGAGACTGGGCGGCCAGTTTGGTGGTTCCGAGTCCGAGAGTCACCACGGAGACCAAGGCGATCAACCAAAAGCGCTTCCAATTCATCGAACTCCTCCTCATACGCTGAATCCAAAAAAATGGAACATCCACATGCTTGCGACAGAGCTTGATAAGGCCTGTGAACATGGGCACTTTCACGCCCATCTGCACCGACGATTTATCTACAGGAAACTTGGAGGCTTAGGTCTTTATCGTAGCGATGTGGAATTCGCGTATTCGTGTTTCTGTAGAACGGAGCCATGATCAATTGCGTGGACATAGAGAGAAGGAATACGAGTTTTGGGAATAGTCAATTCGGCCGTAGAGTGCAACACCGCAAACGAATGTGCGGTTTCAGAATGCCTCGAATGTCGAGCGACGGCGGTTAGATCAAAGGCGGCACCTTCAGTTGGCGCTCAGTGGCGAAATCAGGGCGAAATTTCTGAGCGCAGATGTTTGGCGAGCTTCTCGATCCTCTTCAAATTGTCGTTCAAATCTTTTGGCAGCTGATTTTGAGTTACTTGATCGACTTGCTCCGAAACTGTTACCGCCAGTTTCTGAAGCTCCGCCGCGTCACGTTTCAGCTCCGACGGGTCAACTCCCTTGCGAACGACGGCCGGAGGATCCAGTGGCTGGGGGTCCTGCTTCACGACTTTGCTGAGATCCGGAGGATGCGCGTGTCGCTGAGCCGGCGTTGACAATGCCAGAAGAAAAGAAATCCCGGAAACCAGAGCGAGGTAACGCATGGCTAGCCCCCTAATGCACGTCTTAATTCTGGAATTATAAACCCAAGTCGATCTGGCGGGTCGTTGAAGTCGAGGCGAAAGTTGCCGAGGGTGGCGTAAGCAACGGTAAAATGCCCGACTTTCCACCCGAGAACAAACCGAGGATGTTGGTATGCCAACCACGGATTGACTCTGTATGGAGGTGAGCCGGTCGCCGCCGCGATGAAATGAAACCCCGCCTGCAGCACCTCGTCAAGTCTCGCATCTACGGCGTAATTTCCGAACGCAGATGCTTCGCTAGCTTCTCGAGCTTCTTGAGATTCTCGGCGAGATCCTTCGACATCATTCCTTGGTTAAGCTGGTTCACCTGATCCGCTACGCTGTTCGCCAAGGCTTGAATTTGCACTGCCTCGGACTTGAGGTCAGCCGGTTTGACGGTCCGGGTTCCCGTCGGTATGGGGGGCGGGAGCGGTTGATTCGCGATTTTGTCGCCTTCCCTCACACCGGGTGGGATAGGGCGGCCTTGTCCTTCCGCCAAGCAAACACCAAGGCTCAACAGCGAGACACACAAGACAAGGGATCGCATCGGCGTTTTCCTCCTTTGAACGCAGGAACGTCTCTGCACGAATGTTACACCCAAATGCTCGTGGTTCGACGCGCGTGCGCGACTGACACCAGCCGACGCTAGTAGCGTCGTGCCAAAGAAAAAGGCCGCGGCGAGATCTGAACTCTCGCCGCGGCCCGGAACATCCGCCGCTATTCGCGGGTTAGAAGCTGATCTTCGCTCCGAACTCGGCCTGACGCGGCGCGCCGTAGCCGTACGTGCCGGACCCCAGTGAGACCAGGTTCGTCCGAGGTGTTGCGCCGTGCGCTGTTGTGCCGTTCAACGAGCCCTGCGAGCCATCCAAAATACCCCTCGTCACGGCTCCAGCAGCATCCCAGTTCTGGAAATTAAACACGTTGTACAAGGCTGCTTCGGGCGCAATTACAAACTGCTCCGGCAGTCGATGCCAGATCCGGTTCGGGCGCAGCCGCACGGAAAGGTGCACATCCGTCGTGTACGCCGGCGAAAGTCCTACCTCCCCTGCCGGGGCGTCCTTGATAGCCGGAATCACCGCTCCCAGCGCAGTGAGTTGAGCCTGCGTGAACAGACCCGCACTCACCAATGCTTGACCGGCCGGTGTGAGTTTTCCAGCGAAATTCGTATTGAAGTTGTTGATGACGTTGTTCAAATCACCAACTTTGATGCTTCGCCCGAATGAACCGAGGTTCGTTCCGGGTAGAGGGTCGCCGGGTTTCCCGTTCGTATTTCCACCGAACGAGCCATCACCGATGATGTCATTCGTGAAAATGCTTCCCGATGGCAGCGTGAGCGTCTGGGGCAGCGCGGTGGCCCAGTGCGTCACTGTGCTGAAACGGAGTCCGAGAGGCAGATCCATTATCGCACCGACGCCCAGTTGGTGTGTGCGATCGAGGCCGTTTGGACCAAAGAACTTGTTCGGGTTCGCGAAATCCGTCGCCCCGGTAATGAAGTCCGTGTCCAGTGCCGTGGCCTTGTAACGGGAAAGGGCGTATCCGACCTGAAGATTCAAATTGCGTACGCCCGCCATGGGGCGCTTCACATCCGACTTCAAGCCGACCTGCATGCCACTGTAAACGGAACGTCCAATCGGGAAAAACATCTGGTTCATGCCGACGGCCGGGTTTACGCCTGCAAACGCGCAGCCCGGGGGCGCGCACGGAAAACCGCTGGCGAGCGCCAGGCTTGAGTCAAGGCCATTGCCGGCGAAATCCCCAATCGTGGCTCCACCGGTTGGGTGCAACCCCGGACAGGCAGCGATGGCCTGATTGATTGTCCCAGCGCCGCAGGCTGTCAGAGTCTTATTGATGGCAGCCACCGCGGCGGGCATATTCAGGAAACGAGCATCGCCAATGTGGTTGGTGTCGTACTGGAGAAGCGAGTGCAGCCCAACCGCACGAACGTAGTCCACGCTGAGTACAGTGCCAGGACGAAGCTCCCGCGCAATACCCACGTTCATTTGCCACGTCCTCGGCGCTTTGTATCCCGGAAACAGCGGAGATGTCCCGGTCGCGGCCCCGGCAGCCAACGAGGTTCCGATAAAGTTGATATTGCTTTGAGGGCCGGCGGCCTTCACCGCGGCCTGATACGCTTTTTCGTAGGCAATAATTTGGGATCCGACCGTTCCAATCGGCTGCCCGCAGAAAGTCGCGGGCGGCAGCTTCGTTTTACCCACGAATACGGGAAGCGGAGCACCGCCGGCGCAGGCTGCAGGGTTGGATAGGAAAAAGCCATTCTGCAGACGGACGGACCGATCAAACAGTACGTTGTTCCAGACCGAGTTGTCATAATAAAGCCCTCCGCCCGCGCGGATCACGGTCTTGCCGTCGCCCTTCGGGTCCCAGGCAAAAGCGAGATTCGGGGCGAAACCGTTATTCGGTTGCCTGACTGGCTTTTCTAGCCCGGAGATAAACTGGTTGTCAAACGCGGCGTACTGCGGAATCCCTGCCAAATCGGCATCGGAGCGGCCGGTGTCACGATCGTAGCGCACGCCGTAGGTGAGCGTGAACCGCCTCCACATCTTCCAGGAATCCCCGAAATAAGCTTCGAAGCGCGAGTCGAACAAGCCGCCAGCGGGTAAGTTGAACTGGGGAATCTCGGAGGCAAAGCCGAAGCCGTTCCCGAGTAAGACAAGATCCGCAAAGTAATGGAGCGGATTGGGATCATTCGGGACTGCCACCTGCGTCAAGGTGGCGTTGGCAATCGGTCCAGTTCCAACAAACGAAGCGAACCCGCCGCCCAGGAGCTTATTGAATTCTGCACCATAGCGCAGGATGTGCGACCGAATGATCTTGCTGCCGTCATACTTGATCTGCTTGTCGCTTTGGTACGTCACCTGCGGCGCGAGGAAGTTCGGGCCGGAGCAGTAATTATCGACGCCGGACAGGCAGATCAAGTCGTTCCCGATGTTTATGGCTAGGCCGGGCACCGGATTGGAACCGCCGCTGAGTCCCGACGTGCCATCGGCGATCTGGTTGTGGAACTTCGTGTAACCGAAACGTATGCTATGAGAGAACGTGCCCGTATTGAAATCGGTTCCGACCGCATAAACCCTGGTGTGGTCAATGTTGCTGAACGGTTGATACACATTCGGCACGAACCCGCGCCCGCTGAGATTATTCTCATAGTTGAAGCGAGCGAATACGCGCCAGTTGTTCTTAACCACATAATCGAGGCGTCCCAGGTACTCATTATCCCGGAACGGCGAGTTAAAGCTGCCAGTGAGCGCTGAGAACGGAGCTCCCAACGTCACGGGAGCTGCTTGATCCTGCTGCGTGCGTTCCCAATCCCCGAAGAAAAACAATTTGTCCTTGATGAATGGCCCACCCAGTCGCACGCCATACTGCTTGCGCGCGAAGGGCAGTGCCGCCGTTGCAAACCGCGCGGCGAGCTGGTCGCTGCGGCCTCCGAAGAATCCTTCACCGTGAAGCTGGTTGGTTCCCGAGCGGGTGGCCACGTTGATCGCGCCGGTACCGCTGATTTCCGTGCTCATGTCCAGCGACGAGCCTTCCACCTGGAATTCGGAAATCGCACTCTGCGGAATGTTCTGCGTTGTCGTTCCGACGTTTTCGTCGCTGATGTCCACACCGTCAATTTCGATCCGCGCGGCGCGGCCGTAACGGCCGGCGAAAGACACCGACGAGTATCCGTTCTTCGTGGGATCAAACGTTGAGCCGTCCTGAATCTGAACGCCGGGCTGAAGCTGCGCGAGGTCCAGGAAATTGCGGCCATTCACCGGCAGGTTGTCGATTTGGTCCCCCGTCAAGACGCTTTGAACAGTTGCTTGCTCCGTGTTGACGTGCGTCTCTTCCGCGGTTACCTCAACGATAGTAGTTGCGGAACCCACCGCAAGGGTTACGTTGTTCGCCGTGACCCCGCCGACTTGCACTTCGACCGTTGTCTGCACGGTCTTGAAGCCCGGAGCTTCCACTCGAACAATGTAAGTTCCCGGGTTGAGTTGTCCCGAATTGTATGTGCCAGCCGAGCTCAGCGGCACCGGGGTGGCCTGTCCGGTGCCCTTGTTTGTGACAGTGATTTTTGCCTCAGGCACCGTAGCACCCTGTGGGTCAGTCACGGTACCTTGGATGCTGCCTGTGGAAACCGTTGTTTGCGACCATGCCGGCTGGTTAGCAAAGAAAATCACAGCCAGGATCGCGAAGGCAAATGCGGCGAAACGCTTCGAATTCATCGACTTTCCTCCTAGTTTGGCGCCAAAGAAGGGAGAAAAAGACGCCCCAAGCAGAATAAACACGATACCCCTTCCACATTCAGGCAAGTTTAGGTCCAAGGAAACGGACAAGTACAGTGTTGAAATATATGCACTTACTTCATCAAAAATACAGATTTTGCGTGGGAATCCGAGTTCGCATATATGGATTTCAGAAACAACGAACGCGTGTCACAAAGTCCCCACAGTAGGAAAAGACGAAACGAAGGATGTCTCCAACCTATTGAAAAGATGGTGGGCCTGGGGAGAGTCGAACTCCCGATACGCGGTTTAGGAAAACAGAACGCTTTTGTGATTGGTTCTGAAAATCTTAGACTCTACTATACCCGTCAATCCGTTACAAGATGGATGGGTTGATCCGTTTGTACTCGTTCTGAACGGATCTGAACCGAGAACCACTGCAAAATCACTGCACCCTCTTTGACCTGCTCCCATGCATC
>JBARRP010000261.1:0-35162 GCA_049644285.1 Candidatus Acidiferrales bacterium
GCGCATTGTTGCAGAACCGCATTTTTAATGAAGTTACACAACAAAGGCTAATATAGCCATCATCGAGGCTTTCGGCAAAGATTTCTGGCCTTCTTTTGGTCATCATGACGCAGGATTCAGGTTAACCTCCTTTTTGGCATCCGAATGCGCAAGGCCGGCTTTGCTCCGTGCGAAACCCTTATAGGAGAGTGTTGCTTTTTTCACACGACATCTGAGTGTTCGTTCTGGGAACAAAGCGTATCCCGCTGCTCGAGAGTCTCGGATTAAACATCTGGTGTTTGGGGGCATCACTCGTAGCAGCGGGACGCCTGCCGCTGGCTGCCAATTCTACGGAGCACCAGCAGAAAACTTCATCCGCAAGGATTTCCACAGCTGCGCGGCGCGACAACTGCTGTGGAAATCTCTCGCTCCCTATCTATCGATCTGCGTCACTATAAGGGGGCATCGGGGAAGGGCTCGAAGTTTTTGAAGCAAGATCGCTGGGTTGGCCTGCTCGCGTAGATGCGGTCTCACTCACGCTGCCTCCCGCTTCGGTCACTTCTTTTCAAGGAGAATGTAGGGTCTGCTGGGATCGGGCGCTGTGTACAATAGCACGCTTGCGAGGCAGCCATGGGTTTTCAGGTTGTTGCGCGGGAGGTCGATCGCATTATTGTGGTGGACGCTGCCGGGAGGCTCACGCTGAGTGATGGCCGCACCCAACTGCGTGACCTGATTCATGTGTTCGCCGGTAACGGTCACAAGAAATTCTTGCTCAATCTCGCGGGCGTGGATTTGACGGACAGCTACGGCATCGGTGAACTGGCGAGGTGCTATGGCATCGTCAGGCGGATGGGAGGCGAGATGAAGCTTGTCCACGTCAGCAAGAGCGTGCAAGACCTGCTTCAGATCACCCGACTACACATGCTCTTCGAAATCCACGGCGAGGAGCAGGCGGCGCTCCAAGCATTCCTCGGACGCGTTTAGCCCTTCGGGCCCGATTCGGGCCGGGGTCGGAGGCGAGACGGCAACAACCCTCAATCGGAGAGAGTGAATTGAATCAGCTGTGCAAAGCCCGGCTACTTGTTGGAGTCCTTGAGCGAGATCGGAGGCAGACTGTTTTTCTGCAAGAGTGAGTTCAACTTT
This sequence comes from Candidatus Acidiferrales bacterium, assembly GCA_049644285.1. Classification (GTDB taxonomy): domain Bacteria; phylum Acidobacteriota; class Terriglobia; order Acidiferrales; family UBA7541; genus CAVRXT01. Next base: position 1,123 of record JBARRP010000261.1, read on the forward strand.
GGCAGATCTTGCGCGCGGATTTCTTCCCATCGAGCAAGCGTCTCTTGCATGATTTTCTGGTTTTGCTCAAAGGCAGTGACGGCGTCGGGAGTTGGCGCGGCATCGGCGCTTTCAATTATTCGTTCGAGACCTCGCAGCGCGCCTGCAAGGAATCTCAACGTGTCTCGGCGGGTCGCGGGCTCCTCGAAGCCGAGAGTTTCGAATTCTGGATTCGGCGGGCCGAGGACAGCTTCTGTTGTCTTCCGGAGGTCTTCGACAGCACGCTTCAGTGAAGTGTCTGCGCCGGAACGCAGCGAATCGAGCTTGTCCCGCAATTTGCTCAGATCGCTGGTTGCCGCAGAAAGTTCTTGCAGAGCTTTGGCGATCTGGGCGTCCAAATCAAATTGCTTCTGGAGATCGGCGAGGGGTGTTTTCACCCGCGGGTCCAGCTTCAATCTCAGTGGCTGCGTGAGGCTGCGGCCACCGACCGTGAGTTTAACCGTGTACTCGCCCGGGACCGCCGAGGGGCTGAGTCCGAAACCGAGATATGCGTAGTACGAGGAGTCGCCGCTCGGCGGGCTCGGATAACGCAGGTCCCAGACGAATCGGTGCATCCCGGAGGCCTGTGAAGGTGGCTGCTGCGGGTGGATCCAGAACGCCGGAATGTCGAGCTTCTGTGGGTCGATTTTCGGCGCTGGATCGGCGCTTGAGTAATGTCGCACCAGCTTTCCCGTACCGTCGAAAATCTCAATTGTTAGCGGAGTTGTGGGCGCTGACTTGAGGTAGTAGTCGAGGATCGCGCCGTTCGGCGGATTTTCGCCTGCGGGTTCTTCGGGCGGCAACGGGGTGCCCTCGTCGGAAGTTGGGCGGAGGCGCCAGGCCGTCTGCGGCTGAAAGAGCCATGCATCAGACGCCGAGACTTGCTCATTCAGTTGTCGCAACGGTGTGATGTCGTCGAGCACCCAAAACGCGCGGCCATGGGTGGCGGCAACCAAGTCGTCGTCATGGACAGCCAAATCGCGAACCGAGGCATTGGGCAGGTTTAGTTGCAGTGGCTGCCAGTCGTCGCCATCGTTAAAGGAGACAAAGACGCCGGTTTCCGTGCCGGCGAATAGCAGGCCTTTGCGCACCCGATCTTCCCGGACAACGTTGACGTAACTTCCCTCGGGGATGCCGTGCGTGATTCTCTGCCAGGTCTTCCCGCCGTCGTGCGTGCGATAGATATAAGGTCGCAGATCGTCGAGTCGATGGCGGTCGACCGCAGCGTAGGCAGTGTTCGCGTCGAAATGCGAGGCCTCGATCAGAGTAACTTTGCTCCATGGCGTCAGCTCAGCCGGTGTGACGTTGTCCCAAGTTTTGCCATCGTCGCGGGTCACCCGGATCAGGCCATCGTCCGTGCCAATCCAAATCAACCCTGGTTGAATCGCAGACGGGGCGATCGTGTAGATCACACCTCGCCGCTTGCTTCCGGTAAAGTCGGCTGCCGTCGCGGGATCGAGATTGGCGGGAACGCCAGGATCTTGGCGCGTCAGATCTCCGCTGATGACATCCCAGGTTTGTCCCGCATTGGTGGTGCGGAAGAGCACCTGCGAACCGAAATAGAGCCGATGGGGATCGAGGGGCGAGAAGACGAGCGGCAGCGTCCAGGTGCGTCGATACCAGCCGGGATGGGCCAGCATCGGCAGAATGACCTGATTCTGCCGTGTGCTGCGGTCGAATCGAGTGACGGTTCCGCCGTAGACAACGTCTGGGTCGAGAGGATCGGGCGCGATGTAGCCATTTTCATCGCCCACTTCGATAGGTTCCCAATCGCGGAAATCGATGCGCCAGTGGGAGCTGCGGCTGGTGGTTGATGCCGCGCCGGTGTCCTGCTGCGCGCCATACACCGCGTAGGGAGAGCGAGTGTCAGTGATGACGTGATAGAACTGGGCTGTCGGCTGGTTGTACCACGAACTCCACGTCCGCGCTTCATCGACGGTGATGGTCACCCCTTGGTCGCTTGCGAGGATCATGCGTTGCGAGTCGTCCGGATCGATCCACAGACTGTGATAATCATCGCCCCCTGGGGCGCCCTTGATAGCGTCAAACGCCGCTCCGCCATCGCGCGAGCGATACAGCGAGGTGTTGGCAACGTATACGACGTTTGGATCTTTGGGATCCACGGTTATGCCGCCGAAATACCAGCCGCGTTTCCAGATGCGCTCTTGATCATTGATGCGCCGCCAATTTTGGCCCGCATCGTCCGAGCGATACACGCCGCCCTGTTTCGCATCGACAATTAAATAGACGCGATTCGGGTCGCCTGGCGCGACAGCGATGCCAATTCGTCCCAGCCCTTCCGAAGGCAGTCCATGGCCCGTCAACTGGATCCACGTCTCGCCCCCGTCGGTAGATTTGTAAAGCCCGGTGCCGGGGCCATTGGAAGGGGGATAAACGTTCCACGGAGGCCGCCGGGTTTGCCATAGGGCGGCATAAATTGTCTGCGGATTGCGGGGGTCGAAGGCGAGATCAATGGCTCCGGTGTCGTCATCTTTATGGAGCACTCTGTTCCAAGTGTTTCCGCCATCGGTTGAGCGAAAAACGCCGCGTTCTGCGTTTGGCCCGTAGCCGTGCCCTAAGGCGGCCACAAAGAGGACGTCCGGATTGCGAGGGTCGATCAGGACGCGGCCGATCTGGCGGGTGTCACGAAGGCCGACGTGCAGCCACGTTGCGCCGGCATCGGTGGACTTGTACATGCCATTGCCATAGGAGACGTCCGAACGCATGTCGGCTTCGCCAGCGCCAACGTAGATAATACTGGGATTCGATGGTGCCACGGCGATGGCGCCAATCGAAGCAATTGGCTCTTGATCGAAGATCGGCTTCCAAACGCGCCCGGCGTCGGTTGTTTTCCAAACTCCGCCGCCAACTGCGCCAAAATAGAACAGATTGGGATGCCCCGGGACACCCGCTGCAGTCAGCGCACGTCCACCGCGAAAGGGTCCAATGAGGCGCCAATGCATTTCTCCGAACAGATTCGGACTGAACTGCTGGCCTGCAAGCGGCTGAGCCACAAGGTAGATCACTATTGCAAAGGCCACAAAGACAGCGGGGAACATTGACGACGAGCGCCGCAGAGAGATCACGTTCGATTATCCTCCACGATTCCAGGCGACAAATGAACGCCGGAGTATACACCGGCGGCACCGTCGTCATTAGAGCTCATCGCGCAGGTTAGGGAAGGATCAAGGTGCAATTTGGGCCAGTGTTCCACTCATACGCTGTTGGGGGTTCATACCGCTTTCGCAAAGTGTTTGATTTTGGTTCGCTTTTGTGCTGCCCGCGAAAGATGCAAGGCGCAGCAGTCCTGAGACTTGCTGAGATTCAAATGCGCAACTGCCTCGACAGTCTCGGGGCCGGAAAAAAGAGCAAGCTTTTCAAGCCTGGAAACAAAATGACAGAAATATAAGAAAGTTTTTGACAGCACATCATCGCTTAGCTAAACTGCGCTCCCCTCCTAAAGATTTCATCATCCCCCTTCCAACGGAGTTCTTATGCGTTTGCTCGTGGCGGAAAATGATGCCGCCTTAGGGACCTTCCTTTGCCGGGGGCTCGATGCGGAACATTATGCCGTGGACTTGGCGGCCGACGGCGAAGAAGCAGAGCGTCTGACTGACGAACATGACTATGATCTTGTGATTCTCGATTTAAGTCTTCCGCGCCGCGACGGCATGGAAGTGCTCAAGCACGTCCGGGCTCATCAAGCGCATCCGCCGATTCTGATTCTGACCGGACGAGCGCGGCTGGAGGACCGCGTGCGCGCGCTGGACCAAGGGGCGGATGATTGCTTGCTGAAGCCGTTTGCGTATTCGGAGCTGTCCGCGCGCGTCCGGGCGCTGCTGCGCCGCAGCAACCATCGCATAGATTCCGTGCTGCGGGTGGAGGATCTCGAAATCGATCGCATCGAGCGCACGACCAAGCGTGCCGGCCGCACCATCGAGCTCACTCCCAAGGAATTCGCCCTGCTCGAGTATCTGGCACGCAACACGGGAAGGCGTGTAACCCGGCCGATGATCATCGAACACGTCTGGAATCTTTCCTTCGACACGATGACGAACGTCGTGGACGTGTATATCAATTATCAGGGCAACAATGCCGTCAACTCGATCCAACTGTCGAATGGGCAGACGGCTCAGATCAACTCGCCCGGAACCCAGCTATTTACGAATGCTGCCGGCGATGCCTTTGGCGCGTTGAATCAACTGCTGACGGCGCTTCAGACAGGAAATGGGATCGTCGCTGCGAATGCCGCTTTGGGCCAGGCGTTCACGACTTTGAATACGAGCCGCGTTTTTTTCGGCAATACGCTCCGGCAGGTGCAGGAGACGGACTCGTTTCTTGCAAGTGACAAATTACAGTTGAACATTCAGGGAAACCAGATAGCCGGGGCCGACTTGGCTGCCGCGACGGCCCATCTGGCCACGACTCAGGTCGCCTTGCAGGCTTTGTTGGAAGCCGCGGGAAAAACCCTGGGCCAAGGATCGCTGCTGGATTTCATCAAGTAGCCGCTCCATCCCGCCTCTTTAAAGAATTGTGTCGGCAACCCCTGTAGAGGTCATGACTTGCGGCATTGCTGCCGTGCCCCTATGAATGGCGGTTGAGGCGAGGCTTGACAAAGGGCGTGAGATACTGTATATTCTGTACAGACTGAAATGACTGAAGAAGCTAAATCGCTCTCGCCCGTCGCCCAAAAGTTCATCCTGCACTGGGGCGAGATGGGCACCCGGTGGGGCGTCAACCGCACTGTTGCCCAGGTTCATGCGCTCTTGTTTCTTTCTCCGCGGCCGCTGGCTGCGGAGGAGATTGCGGAAACCCTGCGGGTAGCGCGGTCGAACGTCAGCACCAGCCTGCGCGAGCTGCAGGGTTGGCGGATTGTGCGAGGTGTCTCAGTTCTTGGGGACCGGCGGCAGCACTTTGAATCCATGAAGGACCTGTGGGAGATGTTTCGCGTGATCGTGGAAGAGCGGAAGCGGCGCGAGTTTGATCCCACGATTGAGGTGGTCCGGGAGTGCGTCGCCGAGGCAAAGAAATCGGGTGGGACGGATGTGTATGCACGGGAGCGAATGGAAGAGCTGCTCGAATTCATTGTCACGATGAGCGCGGTCTTCGACGAATTCCGGAATCTTGCACCAAGCGCGATGAAGGGATTGGTGAAGCTGCGCGGCGGGATTCGGAAACTGCTGCACGGTTAAGCGAGGAAGGGCGGGGAACCGCCCTTTTTTGATGAGTGATGATTTCTCTTATTTCAGAAATAACTGATAGCAAAGGAACGCGCGCTGCCCGCGGCTGGGTTTTCTTCGATGGCGACTGCACGGTCTGCATTTCGCTGGCGCGGCGTTTCCGCCGCACACTGGAGAAGCGAGGTTTTGGACTGGCGGCGTTGCAGGACCCGCGGGTGGCACCTCTGCTCGGGCTGCCGCCTGATGAGTTGCTGCATGAGATGCGCGTTGTGACGACCGAGGACGAACTGTACGGCGGCGCGGACGCGGTGGTTTTCCTGGCGCGGCAGATCTGGTGGGCGTGGCCGCTATATCTGGGGTCGAAATTCCCCGGCATGCGACATCTTCTTCGTGCCGGGTATCGTTGGTTTGCAGATCATCGGCATTGCGCATCTGGCGCTTGCGAACGGCCGAGCGGTGGGGGCGGGACCAGCGCTAAGCTCGCCAGAAGAGAATTAACCACAGAGCACGCAGAGGACACAGAGAACGGCCGGGCAGGGTTAGGGAGCGCTCTGCACACCGCGAGCCGCAGGGGTCAACGGGTATGTGTGCCAGGGGAAACCGCACAGCCTGAAGGCCGTGCCACGAGCGCGCGACATGGCTGAATTCGACGTAGTAACCGGGGCGTTCGGCTACACCGGGAGGCATATTACGCGTCGGCTTCTGAACGCGGGCAGGCGGGTGCGCACAATCATCGGGCATCCGAACCGCGGCAATCCTTTTGGCGAGCAAGTGGAGATCGCGCCGCTGGATTTCCGGAATCCTGCGAGCCTGGCTGAGTCACTGCGAGGGGCTTCGGTTTTCTACAACACGTATTGGGTGCGATTCAGCCACGGCCGAACGACGTTTGATAAAGCTGTGTCGAATTCGAAGCTGTTGATCCAAGCGGCTCGAGAAGCAGGCGTCCGCCGAATCGTGCACCTCAGCATCGCGAATCCATCGAGGGACTCGCGCCTCGGCTACTATTCCGGCAAGGCTCAAGTAGAGGAAGCGATCCTCGGCTCGGGGTTGTCGTATGCGATTCTTCGGCCCACGGTCATCTTCGGTTCCGAAGACATCCTCATCAACAATATTGCGTGGTTTGTGAGGCATTTTCCGTTGTTCGCGATTCCCGGGTCCGGGCAATACGAAGTCCAGCCGATCTCTGTCGAGGACATCGCTGAACTGGCCGTCAATGCTGCCGGCGACGGGAAGAGTGTGGTGCTCGATGCGGTGGGGCCGGAGGCATACACGTTCGAGGACCTGGTGCGGCAGATTGCGCACGGCGTCGGCAGCAAAGCGAGATTTATTCATGTTTCGCCGGGAGTCGCGTTTTGGATGCTGCGCCTCACGGGGCCGTTCGTCGGCGACGTCATTCTAACGCGAGAGGAAATCGCAGGGTTGATGGCGAATTTACTCGTCTCGAAGGGACCGGCAACGGGGCGGGCCCGGTTTAGCGAGTGGCTGGCTCAGAATGCGTCGATTCTGGGGACCAAATACGCGTCCGAGCTCGAAAGGCATTACCGATGACCTTCATCGATGCTGTTCACAATTGCGGGATTCTGCTCCCGACACACGAGGTGGCCATGCGCTCCCCGCTTGCGTGGGTGCGGATCGCAGGCGTGGTGCAGGTAGCGATCATCGCCGCGAATTTCGTGCTGCCGAAGAAGCTCCGCTGCCGCGAAAACCTCGCGAGCGTTTCGCCGATCATTCGTGAAATATTTGTTGTGCACTGGGTCTACATCGTTTTCGTGCTTGGGATTTTCGCGTCGCTGTGCTTCTGGTTTGCTCCGGAGCTGGCTGGAGCAAGCCCGCTGGGCCGATTCCTGGCCGCGGTGATGGCAGTTTTCTGGCTGCTAAGGCTTCCGGTGCAACTGTTCTTCTACGATCGCGAAACTCGCCGGCAGAATCGGCTGGCTGATGCCGTGTTTATTGCAGCGGTCTCATACCTCGGCATCGTGTTCACGGCTGCCGCGTTGAAGGTACTTCGATGAGGCGAAGCGCGGTCATTGGCGGAATTCTGTGGACAGGGCTCGCAGTGAGCTCGGTGTCGCGCTTCCACCCGCTGGGCACCATCGAGTTGCTGTTTTTGCTGGCGCCCCTCGTGGTTGTGCCGCTCGGGCTGGAGTTTTCGAGGCGATTTGGGAAAGGCAGGGCAATCGATGCGGCAGTGAGCGAGGGGGAGTGGCTGCAACTGCCGTCAGCCCTGTGTGTCGCAGCTTCATTCGGCTTCGCTCCGGGGTGGGCCGCAACCGTTCTCACGCTGCCATGGTTCGGCTTCGGGTGTTTCCTGAGCTTTTGCGGGGCGCACCTAGCGCGCGGAGGTTTCAGGAGTCTCAGGGAGGCGTGCCCTGTCGTTGCGTTTGGTTACATAGGTGTGGGTTGCATATGGTTGGTTGCTTCACGCGGCGGGCTCACACCAATGGGATTTCAGGAGCCGATCGTACTCTTAACGGCAATCCATTTTCACTATGCCGGGTTTGCAGCACCACTTCTGACACAGGCAGCGGCAACCGCGCTCGGAGGAGCGAGGGTTGCGGCGCAGAGACTTTTCCAGTTGGTTGCGAAGGGAGTGCTGGCTGGACCGGGTCTATTAGCAGCGGGATTTGTCATCGGACCGCGTCTGAAGCTGGCCGCGGCGCTGCTCCTCGCAGGCAGCGAAATCGGACTCGCGATCTTCTTTCTGTCGGTGGTGCGGGCGATGCGTCCGCGGCTGGCGCAAGCTCTCGTGACTTTATCGGCCGCGTCTCTCCTGTTTGCGATGGCTCTCGCGGGCGTGTGGGCCATCGGAGAATTCCCGCTTCAGCCCTTCGTTCATCTCGCGGAGATGGCGAGGTTCCACGGAACTGCGAACGCACTCGGTTTCACCGTTTGCGGTCTCTTGGGCTGGACACTTTCGGCGCGCGGAGCAGTCGCAGGGAAGGGAGTCGCGGAGTGAAAATCGCAATCGATTCCGAGATGGAGGCTGGAACTACGCCCGAATCTTCCTACCCCGCGAAGCTTCGTTCTTGGCCGGGTTGGATTCTGTTGGTAGTCCTTCCGGCAGTCGCAATCCTGTTTCGATCTCGCGTGGTTGCGTGGGTGTTCATGTGGACGCTGGCGATCGCTATTTTCTTTGGGTGCAAGTGGCAATCGTGGTGGGACGCACGGAGCGCGATGGGGAATGCGTCCTTTGGCCGAACTCTAGGATATCTTTTCGCGTGGCCGGGGATGGACGCCGAAAGCTTTCTCGATCCAAGGAGGCGCGCGCAGCGCCCGAAGGTGAGCGCATGGATTTCGGCGAGCATGAAGACGGTGGCTGGCGGTGTGGTGCTGTGGGGTGTTGCCCGACGGGTGCCGGAGGGGCACGAACTGCTTGCGGGATGGGTGGGGATGCTGGGGGTGATTCTGGTTCTGCATTTTGGGACGTTTCATCTGTTGGCGCTAGCGTGGCAATCCGCCGGTATCGACGCGCGGCCGATCATGCGCTCGCCTCTTTCGGCCACATCGTTGAGTGATTTCTGGGGTCGCCGGTGGAACCTGGGATTTCGGCAGCTGACACATCGCCTGATTTTTGAGCCAGCGCGAACGCGCGCCGGCGTTGTGGCCGCAATTCTGCTCTCGTTCTTTGCCTCAGGACTGATCCACGATTTGGTGATTTCATTCCCGGCGGGCGGCGGCTACGGTTCGCCTACTGGCTACTTCGTGTTGCAGGGTCTCGGCGTGCTGTTCGAGCGTTCCGCGCTGGGCAAGCGGGTTGGGTTCGGATCTGGAGTGCGCGGCTGGCTCTTTGTCGCGATTTTTGCCGGCGCTCCAGCGTTCCTTCTTTTTCATCCGCCATTCGTGCGTGGCGTGATTCTGCCTTTCCTGGAGGCTATTGGTGCGCGTTAGCCGCGGATTGCAGAGGAGACGCTCATGACACATCTGTTTGACTCGGCGTTCGCGCTGCGCAACACCCAGGATATCTTCAGCCTGGCACTTTGGCTCGCGGGCATCGGGCACTTCTGCGTTTTGATCGCCAGCGTTCAAGTGCCGTCGCGATTGCACTGGAAGGACGACCTCCAGAAGCTTACGCCGTTCAATCGCAAGCTGATGTGGACGCATGGCGGCTTTGCGTTGCTCACCATTGTCACCTTCGGAATTCTGACATTGATGTTGCACGGCGAAATGCTCCGAGGGGACCGCGCTGCGCTCGGCGTGGCTCTCTTCATCGGTGTGTACTGGACGCTGCGGATTGCCGTCGATTTCTTCTACTACGATCACGCGGACTGGCCGCGAGGAAAGGGATTTGTCATCGGGCACATTCTTCTGACTCTGCTGTTCATTTATCTGGCGGCCACGAATCTCGGCTTGGTCGTCTGGCAAGTTTTGAATCACTGAGCAATTCGAAAGGAGGGAGGATGAAATTCTCCGACCTGTGGAGTTGGGAAGGGACGATTGACCGCGGGCCGTACGCGCTCGTTGGGTTGGTCGGGTTCGCTATCAAGCACAATTTGGACCGGGTCGTGGCGACGCTTATCTTTCATCGCCGATGGAGCCTGTTCAATTACTGGATACCGTTTGATCGCGCGGTGCGCATCACTTCGCTTGATCCTGCCGACAGAACTTTCCTGTTCACGATGCTGCTGCTTTCGCTTCCCTTCATTTGGGTGGGAGTGGTGTTGACGATGCGGCGGCTGCGGGCGATGGGGCTGCCGGCGTGGCTTGTGGTGTTCTTCTTCGCGCCGTATTTGAATTTGCTTTTCTTCGTCATTCTGTGCGTCTATCCGTCGCAAAGCCCAGAGGACCTGTCGAAGCCTCCGCGCGAGCGAGAAAACCGGATGCTGAAGAGGATCATCCCGGAAAATAACCTGGGGAGTGCCGCGATGGCGCTCTTGATCACGTCGGTGCTCGGAGTTGCGGCGACGCTGCTGAGCATCAGCGCGTTTGCGGTGTACGGCTGGGGACTGTTTGTAGCGCTCCCATTTTGCCTGGGTCTGCTCTCAGTTTTGCTGCACGGCTATCACCGGCCACGGAGCTTGCCAAGTTGCCTGATTGTGGCAAGTCTTTCGATTGCGCTGCTGGGCGGCATCCTGCTGGCGCTTGCCGTGGAGGGGTTGGTCTGTCTCGCGATGGCGGCGCCGATTGCGCTGCCCCTCGGGTTGATGGGCGGGTCGATGGGCTATTTGATGCAACGCCGGCATTGGAGCCGGCTCCAAACGCAAGCGACGTTCACTGCAATGCTGGTTTTTGTGTCGTTTCTCATGGGTACGGAAGCCCTGAAGCCGCCGGAGGCGCCGCTTCTTCAAGTGAGTACACAAATCGAGATCAATGCTCCCCCGGAGACAGTGTGGCATCTTCTCGCGTCGTTCCCGACACTGCCGCCTCCTACCGAATGGCCCTTCCGAGTTGGAGTCGCCTACCCGATTCGGTCGAGTTTGAGGGGGTGGGGTCTCGGCGCGCGGCGGGAATGCCAGTTTTCGAGCGGGCAGTTTGTGGAGCCGATCAAGATCTGGGAGGAGAACCGCCGATTGCGATTTTCGATCTCTGGTGAGCCTGCCGTGATGGAAGAGCTATCGCCCTACGGGCACATCCACACGCGGCATATCGATGGTCAATATTTTCAGGCGCAGGATGCGGAGTTCCTGCTGACGCCGCTGCCGAACGGACATACCTTGTTGAGGGGCACGTCTCGTTATCGGAATCGGATGTGGCCGGTGGCGTATTGGCGGCTGTGGTCAGACGCGATTGTGCACCAGATTCACCTGCGAGTCTTTCGCCACATCAAGCGGCTGGCCGAGGAGAGCGAGCTGCAGGCCATGGCGCAATAAGGCTCGTTAGGGAGGCGCAGGGCGTACTGCTGTACGCGCCCACGAATCCGGCACGAATTGCAGGCAGGTATCGTACAATGCGCATTCGACCCTGCGACGGCCTGCCGAATGAATGAAGAGCCCGAGAAGAAAGAATCGAGTCTGACTGCTATCATTTTGCTGGGCGTTCTGGTTGTGGTGGCGTGGTATTCCCTGGCGCATGGTTTGCAGACGCTGATCGTCATCGAAGCCCGGCAATGGGCTTCGGCAAACCCGTTCCTGAATGAGACGCCACAGCCGCTGGCTCCGCCGACGGGGATAGCGCCCGCCTCCGCGCGGATCGAGCATTTCAATTATCAGTTCTACGTGCCCTGGAAGCCGATCGACAAGGACACTGAGAATCCTGCCTACGCGGAGATTCGGGCGAAGACGGGCGAAGTGGTCGTGTTCTTCAATCCGGATGCGCAGATTGACATGTTGCAGTCCATGAAATCGGGAAGCACGCCGCTGGCGCGGAACTACACGCAGGTCTTCGCCGGCCACCCGCCCGATTCGAATTACGCGCTTTATAACGCGGTTTACAGCGCCAGCCCCGCGCAGGGAGCGTTGCTGATGCCGCGCCAGGATGCGTTACGTCTGAATATGCTGCTGCTGTGGAAGCTGTCCTTCGGGTTGGACGCGCGGCCGGGAATCTATACCTTTGACTGGGGCGGCCTGCGCGGGATCCAGTTTGGGGATCCGACAAAGGGCCCGGTTGCCATTCGCGCGTTCGATAATCACGACCGGCAATTCCCATTCCTGTTCGTGACCGCGGCCGGCTCGGGCGCCAAACTCACGCAAGAGATTATCGACCAGATTGTCGTAAGCTCTCGCACTGCTTATTAGTACCGATTCCTTGACCAACTCTACAGTGATCCCTTCGAAGGTCACGAAAGCAACCAAGTCAAGATACAATGGTAGTGCGTGTGATGAGAAATCTCGGGTAATTCCTCGTAACTCTGATGCGTAATAGAAGTTATAGAGGTTGAAGGTCTCTTTCAGGGGACAGGGATCTTGATGGCGACGCCACCCAAACCGGACTTGGGCTCCTTGCGCATCAGCGAGGGCCAGCGGAGGAGTGGAAAGACCGGCCGATTCTTAAGCATAGCCGCAGCGGTGCTTGGTGCGCTGGTACTTGTCAGCGGCGGTATCTTCGCCTTCCGAAAACAAAAGCCTGAAGTAGAAGTGAGTGTAGCACAGAAAGCAGGGACTGAGCGTCCGGCTCTATTGAATGCAAGCGGCTACGTGACACCGCGCCGCCGCGCCACGGTCGCAGCGAAAATCACGGGGCGCGTCACGGGCGTGTTCTTCGACGAGGGGATGCACGTGCATGAAGGGCAGGAGCTGGCCACGCTCGATGATTCCGATGCCAGACGCACGCTCGATTCCGCGAAAGCGGACCGCGACGCCACCGAAGCAACCATCCAAGACTTCGAGGTGCAGCTGAAATACGCTGAAATCGAACTGCGGCGAGCGCAGACGCTACAGTCCGAAGGGGTGCAGAGTCAGGAGGCGCTCGATAATGCGCGCGCCACGGCGGACAGCCTGAAAGCCAAGATCGCGCTGGCCAAGCAGCAGGTGGGCGCTTCAGAGGCGAAAATCGGCGAGGCGCAGCAAGGCGTGGACAATTGCGTGATCCGAGCGCCGTTCGACGGCATTGTGGTGTCGAAGGATGCGCAAGTGGGAGAGATGGTGTCGCCTATCTCCGCCGGCGGGGGCTTTACGCGCACGGGCATTGCCACGATCGTGGACATGAACTCGAATGAGATCGAAGTGGATGTGAACGAGGCCTACATCGCCCGGGTTGTACCCGGGCAGCCGGTAACGGCCATTCTCGATGCCTATCCGGACTGGCAGATTCCTTCGCGCGTTCGCACGGTGATCCCCACCGCGGACCGGCAGAAGGCGACGGTGAAGGTGCGCATTTCGTTTCTGAAGCTGGACCCGCGAATTCTGCCGGATATGGGCATCAAAGTGGCGTTCCTGGGGGATCAGCCGGAGCAGAAGAATGGCGGCGCAGCCGGGGCAGTTTTGATTCCGCGGGAGGCGGTGCGGGACGACAACGGCAGAAAGATCATCTTCCTCGTAAGAGATGACCGTCTCGAGCGTCGAGCTATAACTGTAGGTGGCGCACGCGGCACCGACGTGGAAATCGCCGCCGGCCTCGCTGCGGGCGATACGGTGGTCGTGAAAGGGCCTGCCAATCTGAGGGACGGGCAGACAGTCGAGATCAAAAACAGGAGCTCATAACTATGGTCGGAGTCGAAGGCGGGGGGCCATCAAACAGTCTCATTGAGGTGCGCGGGCTGGATAAAACGTATCGCCGCGGAGGCGAAGAAATCCATGTCCTGCAGGGATTGAATCTGGATGTGGGTCAAGGTGAGTTCGTGGCCTTCATGGGGCCGAGCGGCTCGGGCAAGACGACGCTGCTCAATCTGCTGGGCGGCCTGGACGTGCCTTCGCGAGGGAGGATTCGGGTGGCGGGAGACGAAATCACCCACATGTCCCGCAGCAAGCTGACGGAATGGCGGGCGCGCCACGTTGGCTTCGTGTTCCAGATGTACAACCTGATTCCGGTGCTCACCGCGTTCCAGAATGTGGAGTTGCCGCTGCTGCTGACCAAGCTGACGAAATCGGAGCGGCGCCAACACGTCGAGGCGGCCCTATCAATTGTGGGGCTGGCCGACCGGATGAAGCACTATCCACGACAGCTTTCCGGCGGGCAGGAACAGCGAGTGGCGATCGCGCGCGCCATCGTCGCCGATCCGACGTTTCTGCTCTGCGACGAGCCGACCGGCGACCTGGACCGGAAGAGCGCAGACGAGATCATGGATTTGATTCAGCGGCTGGTGAAAGAGTACCGGAAAACGGTGTTGACGGTGACGCATGACCCGGTGGTGGCGCAGCGGGCGGACGTCACGTTGCACCTGGAGAAAGGGGTGCTGGTCGAAGCGACCAAGCTGCAGGTAGTGCCAGCGGGAGGGATGGCATGAAATATCAGGGACTGATCTTGGCCAATCTGTTCCGCAAGAAAACTCGTTTTGCGCTGACCATCGGCTCGTTCGCGGTGGCGCTGTTTCTGTTTGGGCTGCTGGCGGTGGTGAGAGGGGCATTCAGCCAGGGAGTGGACGTGGCGGGTGCGGACCGACTGGTGGTCATCAACCGGGTGTCGATTATTCAGCCGCTCCCGATTTCGTACCGAGACCGAATCCTGCGAATTCCGGGAGTAAAAGAGATCACCTACGATAACTGGTTTGGTGGCGTTTACCAGGACGAACGAAATTTCTTTCCGCAGTTTGCCATCGATGTGGCGAACCAGCGCAAAGTCTTCCCGGAGCTGGAGGTTCCGGAGGATCAGTGGCAAGTGTTCGTCAAGGACCGGCAAGGCGCGATTGCGGGAGCCTCGACCGCGAAACGATTCGGCTGGAAAATCGGCGACCGAATTCCCATCAAAGGTACATTCATCCCGGGTAAATGGGAATTCAATATTGACGGAATTTATCACGGGAAACGGCGGGAGGACGACGAGACGCAGTTCTGGTTTCAATGGGACTATCTGGAGGAACGGTTTCCCGAGCGGCTGAAAGGTCAAGTCGGCTGGTACACCGTGCAGGTCGAGAACCCGGACGACTCAGCGCGGATCGCCAAGGCAATCGACGAGCAATTCTCCAATTCTCCGTACGAGACGCGCACCGACACGGAGAAAGCCTTTGCCGCGGGTTGGGTGAAGCAGATGGGGAACATTGAGTTTTTGATCTTGTCGATTGGAGGCGTGGTGTTCTTCACGCTGCTCCTGGTGACCGGGAACACCATGGCCATTGCGGTGCGCGAGCGAACGGCGGAGCTCGCGGTGCTGAAGGCGGTGGGTTTTTCGGACCGGTTTGTGTTGCTGCTTGTCCTCGCCGAGTCCTTGGTGATCGCGGCCATCGGAGGCGCGTTAGGCCTGGGGCTCGCCAAGCTCTTTACGCTCGGAGGAGATCCGACGCGTGGGTTGTTGCCGTTCTTTTACCTGCCGGGCGAGATGATGGTCGTGGGGCTGGCCCTGGCGCTGGCGGTGGGAGCGGCCAGCGGCCTGCTGCCTGCGATTGGGGCGATGCGGTTGCGCGTCGTAGATGCGCTGCGGAGGGTATGAGCATGGCGATCCCGGTGGTGTACAACTTGCGAAGCGTGAGGGAGCGCTGGACGTCGGCGGTGGTGGCGGTGTTGGGGATCGCCGGAACGGTCGGCGTCTTCATTGCCATGTTGTCGCTGGCGCGCGGCTTCAAGGCCACGCTCGTGTCTTCCGGATCAGCGGGCAATGCGCTCATCATGCGCGCCGGCGCTACAGCCGAGATGAACGGGGCGGTAACACTCGACGAAATAAGGGTGATCGAAGATGCGCCCGGAGTTGCTCGCGGAGCAGACGGCCCACTGGTCACGCCGGAAGTGGTGGTAGTCGCGCCCTTTCCACTTCGTACTACCGGGACCGACGCGAACGTGCAGGTTCGCGGCGTGTCGCCCAAGGCGCTGGAAGTGCGGAACAAGATCAAGATCATCGAGGGCCGGTTCTTTCAACCGGGGCTAGCGGAACTGGTCGTGGGTCGCAACGCGACGCGAACTTACTCCGGTCTTGCACTCGGCGATGCGGTGAAGTTCGGTGGCGGGACGTGGCACGTTGTCGGGGTGTTCGACGCGGGTGGCAGCGCATTCGATTCGGAGGTTTGGTGCGATGGGCGCGTTCTGAATCAGATTTACCACCGGCCGGAAAACATATTTCAATCGGTGACCGTGCACCTGACTTCGCCGGAGACATTCCAGCAATTCAAGGACTCCGTCACTTCCGATCCGCGCATGTCTGTGGACGTGAGCCGAGAGGTCGAGTATTACGATAAACAGTCGCGCGCGCTGACGAGGCTGATCGTGGTGCTGGGTTCCCTGGTGGCGGCAGTGATGGGTATCGGGGCCGTCTTCGGCGCGTTGAATACGATGTACTCGGCGGTGGCGGAGCGTTCGCGGGAAATCGCCACGATGAGGGCGCTGGGCTTTGGAGCGGGGAGCGTTGTGCTGTCATTCATGATCGAGGCGCTGCTCATTTCGTTTGTAGGCGGGGCGCTCGGCTGCCTGGCGGTGCTGCCGCTGAACGGGTTTACGACCGGGGCGATGAACTGGCAGACGTTCTCGCACCTGGCGTTTGCGTTTCGCGTCACTCCCTTGCTGCTGGGAATCGGGATTGCATTCTCGCTTCTGATGGGGATCATTGGCGGCGTACCGCCAGCCATTCGAGCTGCGAGTCGGCCCATCGCCCATGCTCTCCGGGAGCTGTGAGCTGCTCCGCCGCGCTTCCTCGGAGTCCGAAGCGCTTCGCTCAGAATGACCCCAAGATCGCTATCTTCTAGGCACGCGCAGCGGAGGTGGTGCCGAGGATTCTCTCGTAGTAGGCCTCGTAGAGCGGGACGATATCGTTCGAGCAGAATCTTTTCTGCGCGTTGATGCGCGCTTGCTGGCCCATCGAGCGGCCGCGGTCGGGGCGGGTCAGGATTTCGAGCGCGCACTTCGCAGCCGCGGCCACATCGCGCGCGGGTACGAGGTAGCCGTCCTCGCTAGGCGTGACCACTTCCGGCAATCCACCAACATTTGTGGCGACGACGGGGACTTCGCAAGCCATCGCCTCGAGGGCGGCTAGACCGAAGGATTCCAGGTCGCTCGGCAACAGGAATAGGTCAGCAACGCCGAGCTTTTCATGCACGCGGTCCTGTTTGCCCAGGAAGCAGACGTCCTTCGTCAGGTGCTTCTGCCGCGCTAGCCATTCCGCGGCGCCGCGGTCGGGCCCATCCCCAATCATTACCAGCTTGGCGGGGATCTTTTCACGGACGAGGGCGAAGATTTCGACGACGTCGGTGATTCGCTTCACCGGCCGGAAATTCGATAGGTGCATCAGAATGGGTTGACCTTGCGGCGCCAATTGCGCTCGCAGGGCGTCGTCATCGCTGCGCTTGTAGAGGTCGCAGTTGACAAAATTGGGGATGACTTCGATGGGTCGGCGAATGTCGAATTCCTTGAGGGTGCGATCGCGCAAATAGTTGGAGATGGCGGTGACGCCATCGCTCTGCTCGATCGAAAAGCGCGTGATCGGCAGATAGCTCCGATCGTTGCCCACGAGGGTGATATCGGTCCCATGCAGGGTGGTGATAAAGGGCAGACGTCGCGGCACCGCCATCGAGCGAGCGAGCAAAGCGCTGACCGAGTGGGGAATCGCATAATGCACGTGAAGGAGATCGAGTTTGGCTTCTTCGCCCACCTCGGCCATCTTGACTGCGAGCGCCAGGGTGTAGGGCGGGTGGTCGAAAAGCGGATATGTAGTGACTTCGACCTCGTGGAAATAGATGCGCTCGAGCGAGGAATTCAGGCGGATGGGCATCGCGTAGCTGATGAAGTGGACCTCATGGCCGCGAGCGGCGAGTTCGACGCCCAGCTCGGTAGCAACGACGCCCGAGCCACCGTAGGTTGGATAGCAAGTGATTCCGATCTTCATTGAGTGAGTCAAATTGGGGTTCCTGCACGTGGACTACCCGGGTTTGAAGACCGGGCTACCAGGGGCGGTACCCTCAATGCCCCGGCAAAAGACATGGGACACAGACCGAAAGGCCACGCCTTTCGACATTAACAGCGATCGCGAACGGCGGCAAACTGCCTTGCGCCTCCGCTTCGCTGGATGGTAGATTCGCGTGCTTACGCCCGTGAGGTTAGACGAACTGGCGGAGGCGTCGGATGCCGCGGATTTCAGGCAAAGTGGCGCTTGTGACCGGAGGAGGAACGGGCATCGGCCGGGCCTGCGCTCTGCTGTTCGCGAAAGAAGGGGCGCGGGTTGTGCGGGCGGGTTGTCTCAAGGGACCGCTGGGCACGACGCTCCGGGAAATTGAAGCGGCCGCGGGCCTGGGTGATGGGAGCGGCTTTACCTTTGATGGGAGCTTGACGGTCTACTGAAATGCCCCAGCCTGCGGCGTCCCCCGAACACTTGGCGGAAAAGGAGCTGGTTCGCCGGCTCAACGCAAGTAATACCGCCCGGCAGTTTGGTTTTGTTTTGGCTGCGGCAGAGCCCGGACGGGCGGTCGTGCGGATGCGGGTGGCCGAACGTCACAAGCAGGTGCATGGCGTGGTGCACGGCGGTGTTTTGGCGGCGCTGGCGGATACGGCCGGCGGCCTAGCGACATATATGAGCGTACCGCGCGGGTCGCGGGTGGCTACGGTCGAAATGAAGATGAATTACCTCGAGCCGGTGGAGAAGGGAACAGTGGTCGCAGATGCACGCATGATTCGTGTCGGCAAAACCCTTGCCGTCGTCGAGTGCGACTTGCGGGACGAAACCGAAAAGGCTTGTGGGTAAGGCGCTGATGACGTTCTCGATCGGCCCAGTCGAGCGTCGCAACAAACCACGCCGCTAGCGAACGCCCAATCTTCTCAAGTTCTTCCAAACCCTCTATTGTCCGTTTGTCCCGCCTTGAGCCGCTTCCTCACCATCCTTGTACATGTACTTGATGGAATGCTTGAAGACGAGAAGGTTGGGACTGCCGTAGCGAGTGAGCTTGACACAGTCGCGGTCATACCATTCGAGGGTGCCGTGGAGCACCTCACCATCGTTCAACACCACCGCGACGGGGGTGCGCGCCTGCATCTGCTTGACGTAATAGAAGTTTTCCGCGTGAGTTTGCTCGGGTGGCGCGGGTTTCTTCCGCTGCGGAGGCTGTTGCGGCATGGACTGAGCCGGCCGCGACGAGTACTGGTCCTTCACCTCGGTCAAAGAGGGACGGAAAAGTTTTCGGTTCACCATGATGCTCCTTCAGGATGCTGAGAATATGACTGCGGGAAATGCAGTTCGGTTCCAACTGTTTTCGAAAAAAATTTGAACCAGCGGTTTCAGAAGCCGCCTCAGTTATCCCCCCATTGAGACGGCGACAGCGTCCAGACCAAGTTGGCGGCCGATGTTGCGCCGTAAGCGACTCTCGAGCCGATCGAGGCTGCCCACAGCCCGCGCGACCCAGTCGAGATCAACCTTCTCGCTCAAGGTGTCCAACTCGCGCCGCAAATCTGGATTGCGTGGCACGCAAGCCGCTGGGTCCTGGGACAACTCAAGCAGGTCTGTCAACAGACTATAGAATAGTTCGAGAATGTTTTCAAACGATTCCTTCTCCTGCTTGGCAAGCTGAGCGGTGGCAGCGAAGACTTCACGGTAGCGAGTTCCTTCGATCGAGAGCTCGATCAGCCTCAATACTTCGCGGCGGAGCCGCTGGGATTCCTCAAGATCAAGTTCGAGGGCCACCCCGGGTGAGCCGGCCGAAAGCTGGGCGGCCAGTTTGCGTGCCGCGGCTTTGAGTGCGGTGCGCTCCTTGAGGAAGCTCTCGACTTGCTCCGCCGGCACTGGCGCGAAATGGAATTGCAGGCAGCGCGAGCGGATCGTCGGGAGCAGGGAATCGGGGCGGGGAGCGACGAGAATGAGGGTGGCGGACTCGGGAGGCTCCTCGAGAATCTTGAGAAACACGTCGGCGTCTGTCCAGCGCATGGTGTCGGCGCCATCGAGGATGAAGACGCGCCGGCGGCCTTGTGGCTTGAAATACGCTGCGCGCTGAACGGCGCGAAGCTGCCCGATGCGGATCATTGGCCGGGCCACCGGATTGCGAAGGCGGACCGGGTCAGGAAATATTGCCCATACGTCGGGGTGAGTTTCGACGATAAGAGGGACTCGTTCGACTGTGGCAGTGTCCGCACTCTCCCCGCGCTCAGCCAGGCCCTGTTCGATCAGGGACTTTGGATCTGCGATGCGGACGATCCGACGGCAGGGCTCGCATTCGCCGCAGAAATCATCCTTGAGGCGCTCGCAGTTCGCCGCCTGGGCGAACATGCGGGCGAGCGTGAATTTCCCCACGCCGCGCGGCCCTGTAAAGAGCATGGCGCTGGGGACCCGCTCGCGCCCGAGCATGCCGCGGAGCGCCGTAACAATCCGTTCGTTGCCGATGAATTGATCGAAAGCCATTGCCGCCTATTTCGCGCTGAATGTCGAAAGAACCCGGGCCTCCATAATCTCCATTAGCTTCCGGTGAATCGCTTCTGGAGCCAGAAGGGCAGGCGGTTTCCCCGGCATGCAGTCAATCGTGGCCCAGTTTCGCTCTTTTGCCAGCATTTCGTATATGTGGGCCGCTGTTCTTAGATGCGCTAGATCGGCCTCGAGCAAGTCCCGGCGGCGCTTGGTGTAATGGCGAGCTTTCTTTTTCGCCACCAGGCGACGCGCTTCTGATGCCGGAAGCCGCAAAAAGATGACCAGGTCCTCCGCGGGGAGCCGGTAGACCTTGTATTCGAGTTCCTTCAGCCAGCGCAGGAAATCGTTGCGCTTTGCCGGCGGGACACGCGCCGTCTGATGCGCCAAGTTCGAGCCGATGTAGCGATCTGCTAAGACCAATTTGCCCTGCGCGAGCTGCTCTTCGATGAAGGGTTTGGCTTCGAAGCGGTCGCCGGAATACAACAGAGCTGACAGGTGCGCATCTATTTCTGCGAGACGGCCGAATTCACCGTTTAGGAAGCGGGCTACTAGACGCCCGAAAAAGCCCTCGTAGCGCGGAAAACTGATGCAGGCATGTGCGATGCTTCGTTGGTGGAGGGCGCTCGACAGCATCTCGATTTGCGTGCGCTTTCCGGAGCCGTCAATTCCTTCGAGCGCAATAAATTTGCCGCGGTTGGGCATCCGTGGAGCGCCAGTCTAGCAATAATGAGGAAGCAAAGGAAGTTGAGGAACCAGAGGACATGAGAATGGCCGTTCGCCCTTCGGCTCCGCTCAGAACAGGCGAACGGGTTCAACGCGGAGAACTCATGTGCGATTGCGATTGATGTCCCGTGCCTTACGCATTCTCTGCCACGCCCCTTCGTGTAAACAGGCCGCATGTTAAGATTCCTCCGATGCTCGTAGAGTCAGCAACCATTGCCGCAAATCTCGAGCGCGTCCGTGAACGGATTGTGAGAGCCGCGACGCGTGCTGGCAGGCGAGTCGAAGAAATCACGCTGGTTGCGGTCACGAAGACTTTTCCTGCCGAGGCCGTTCGGGCGGGGTATGAGCTGGGTTTGCGGCATTTCGGGGAGAACCGCGTGCAGGAATGGGAGTCAAAGCGAGCGGGTCTTGTCGACCTCGATGCCAAATGGCACCTGGTCGGCCATTTGCAAAGCAACAAAGCTCGCCGCGCCGCACAGATCTTCCATGAGATTGATTCCGTGGACAGCGTCGAGCTCGCACATAAGCTCGCTCGTGCAATTGCCGAGTCGGCACAGCATCGCCTGTCTGTTCTGATCGAGGTTCGTCTTTCTCCTGAAGAAACGAAGACGGGAGTGCCCGAAACGGATTTGCCTCACTTGGCTGAAGAAATCTTGTCAGAGCCGGGGCTGGATTTGCGCGGGCTGATGGCGATTCCGCCTTTCTTCGATGATCCGGAGCGGACGCGTCCCTACTTTCGCAGACTTTGCGAACTACGCGATTCCCTGCGCCGGCATCTTTCGTCGACTGCATCTGCGCCGACCGAAGTCCGTGCCACTGGAACTGATCGGAGCGAGGAGTCCCTTTTACCGGAACTCTCCATGGGGATGAGCCACGATTTCGAAGTCGCTATCGAGGAAGGAGCTACTCAAATCCGTCTCGGCACAGCCCTGTTTGGGCAGCGGCAGTTGAAATGATCGAAATGAGCGAGCGGGAGGGAAGTGTTGTTTTTGCTGTGCGTGTGGTGCCGCGGGCGAGCCGGGATGCCATTGAAGGTGAATATCAAGGGGCGCTGAGGGTGCGTCTCACCGCCCCGCCGGTGGATGACAAAGCCAACGCTTCGCTTTGCCGGCTGCTGGCCGAGCGTTTGAAGATCCCGCAGTCGGCTGTTAGAATTGCTTCGGGCAAAAAGAGTCGAACGAAGCGCGTGGCAATCCGGGGCGTCGATGCGGCCCAAATCCAAGCTCTGATTCCCGCGAGAGAGAAGACGTATTCCTGAACTCTCATCCAGGCAAGGTCTGACAGTTGAGATTCTTCGCCCTGACGGGCTCAGAATGACAATCGCCGGGACCGCGAGACGTTTTCAAAGGAACCGCATGCCCGATATTTCAGGGCGGGCTCGGCGTGACACAAGGGCTAGGGAGCGCGACACCTTGTCTGGAGAAGCGCATGCCTGATATTCCAGCGATACAAGCCGAACTGCGCGCCAGCAAAACCGACGGCTGGCTTTTCTGCGACATTCTTCACCGCGATCCACTCGCGTATCGAATCCTCGGCTTGAATGAGGGGATGGCAAAGCGTCGTTGGTTTTATCTGATCCCGGCGCGCGGCCAACCGCGCAAGCTGGTGCATCGGATTGAAGCGGGGATGCTCGACAGCCTGCCAGGCGCGAAGCAGGAATACGTCGCACTGACAGAATTGGAAAGAGGTCTGGCGCGGCTGCTGGCGAAGACCAAGACATTGGCGATGCAATATTCTCCGCGGAATAACATCCCCTATATTGCGATGGTGGACGCGGGGACTGTCGAGCTGGTGCGGAGCCTCGGGAAAAGAGTCGTCAGCTCGGCGGACCTGGTACAGAAGTTCGAAGCGAGTTGGACGCCCGAGCAGCTGGAATCGCATCTCGAGGCGGGCAAGATCGTTGACCGCGTCACGCGCGACGCGTTTACGAGGGCGGGCGCGTTCGTTCGGGAGAGGAAACCGCTCAGCGAGTACGATTTGCAGCAGTGGATGATGGACCAGTTTCGCGCTCATCAGATCCGCACCGACAGCCCGCCGATTGTGGCGGTAGGGCCGCACAGCGGCAATCCGCATTACGAGCCGAGCGCGAAATCCCCGGCGCAGATCCGCGAAGGCGATCTTCTTTTGCTTGATGTGTGGGGAAAGTTCGAAAAGCCGGCGAGCGTCTATTACGATGTCACCTGGACGGGTTATCTCGGCCGAAAGGTGCCGGAGAAGTATTCGAAGATTTTTCAGATCGTGAAGCAGGCACGCGACCGCGCGGTGAGCTTTGTTCAGGAGTCGGTTGTCGCGGGCCGGGCGATTCATGGCTGGGAAGTCGATAACGCCGCGCGGGAGGTCATCCGCAAGGCGGGCTACGGTAAATATTTCATGCATCGCACCGGCCACAATATCGGGCAGGAAGTTCACGGGAACGGCGCGAATATGGATGGGCTCGAAATGAAAGACGATCGAAAGATCGTGCCACGCACTTGCTTCTCCGTCGAGCCTGGCATTTATCTGCCGGAGTTCGGAATCCGCAGCGAAGTGAATGTCTATGTCGGCGAGCGCGAGGCCCGCGTTACCGGCGCGGTGCAGGAAGAGATCATCCCAATTCTGGCTTGAGGCTTTGTGAGCGCAAGGGACCCCAAAGAACCTACGGTTAGTAATTCTGTGTCCCCAGTCGTGGCAGCGGTGACGGCATGGCTTGTGCCGGGCTGCGGACATCTCCTGCTCGGGCGCCGGGGACGGGCGTTAATCTACTTTGTGGTTGTGGGCGGTCTGGCGATTATCGGATTCTTGTTACGGGGAAACGTTTTCCAACTGCATTCGACGGATCCGCACCCGGACCCGTTCAATTTCCTCGGAGCGCTGGCGGACCTTGGTTCGGGAATCTTTTATTATCTGGCGAGATTTATTGAAAGAGGTGGCCCGGATGTTTCGCGGGCAACGGGGGATTACGGCACGCGATTTATCGCTACCGCCGGAGTCGTCAACCTGCTGTTCGTTTTGGACGCGTACGGAATCGCCAGCAAGGCGGCGGAAGACGCAGGGGCAGCCAAGGTCGAATGAAGCTGACTCATTTTCAACTGATGCTGCTGTTCGCATTGCTGGTTTCGGCGGCGATGGGCTCGCTGGAAAAACGCAAGACGATCGAACGGGTGAGATCCGCCGCCTGGACTTTTGTGCTGTTCGTCGTGATCGGCATCGCGATCGCCTGGCTGCTATATCCCTTCTCGCACTGATCCGGGGCTTGTTTGACAGTTTTTTCCTCACGATGTTAAATTCGAACAGGATTGCCGAGGTAGCTCAGCTGGTAGAGCAGACGATTCGTAATCGTCAGGTCGCCGGTTCAATCCCGGCCCTCGGCTCCATTCACTTCAAGCCCTTCAGCGGCGGGGGAACCATCCGGAAGATGCGTCACAGGAGATTCGGATTGAACCCGCCAACAAAGATATGGCACAGTTCGCACTGGCAGTATTCCAGCCAATCCCTAGCAAATAATCGAAGGAGGACGTCATGCATGCACGCATGATTCAGGTGAAAACGAAGCCGGGCCAACTCAAGGAACTCGTCAAGACGATGATCGATCGAGGGCTTCCCATCCTCAGACAACAACCAGGATTTGTTGATGCTATCGCTCTGACCGCAGACACCGAGGCAGACGAGTTTGTGGGTGTCAGCATCTGGAAAACCAAACAAGACGCGGAGAACTACGTCAACGGTCCAGGCCGGCAGCTCCTGGAGTCATTCCGTTCTCTGTTTCAGCAAGAGCCGAGCGTTCGCACTTTCAACCTGGAAGCGTCCACGGTGCACAACATTGGTATTGGTCGTGGGGCTTCGAATTAGAGCAGCGCGCGGTGCCGACGTGGCGCTGGGGTTTGCGGGACGCGACCGGTTCGTAATCCGGCTGGGGTCGCAGCAATTCTACGGAGGTGTTGTGGCGACGACGCCGATATTGGCAATGTTGTCGCCCAGTTTCATGGAGGGAACCGCACAGATGTAGAGAACCACACCTGCCACGGGCGCATTGGCGACGTAGAGAGTTCGGCCGAAATAGTCAGTCACCCGGCCGATCTCCATACCCGCGGCGACGTAGGTCCCGCGCCGCACGAGCGGATAAAAGATTCCTGACTGCTCGCTGGTGATGCTTGCGATCTTTTCGATCCATACAGGATGTTCAATCGGCGAGGCCGCACCCGGCAGCATCTTGAGATAGCGCATCACGTTCAGGCATCCGCGGACCAGAGCCTCGATGTCTGGTGGCTCGGTTGTGCCGGCGTAGCCCGCTTCGACGGTGATCGCAGGCTTGCCGCGGGTGGCGGCGGTGTTGTCGAGATAACGTGATGCGTTCGGGTCTTTCGGCCGGTCCTCGCTAATGATAATGTGGTCCAGGCCGAAGGCGAGGACCATTTCGCGCGTCACTGCGTCCTGCCTTTCGTCGCCGGTCTTCACCCAATAGCTGTACGGGCGGAGACTTTCGTCCAAGTCGCCGCCGTGCAGATCGATCAAGTAATCGCAAGGTTCGACGACTTGCCGAGTGATCAGCCACGAGGCGCGGTCCGTCTGCGTGCCATCGGCTTTTCCCGGATACATCCGGTTCATACTCTTGTTGTCCACTGGGTTTACGTGCGGCACCTTCTGCTCGAAAGAAGCAATGTTGACCAGGGGAAGAATGATCACGGTTCCTGAGACATCAGTAGGATCGAGCCGCGCGATCAACTCTTCGAGAGCAATGATGGAGGCATATTCTGTCCCGTGCGCGCCAGCCACAAGCGCCAGAACAGGGCCCGGCTTCGCTCCATTGACCACAACCACCGGTATCTTCGTCGCGGCATCGACACCTGCAGGGACCTCAATGAAGCCGGTCGCCTTCTGGCCGGGCGCAGCCGTCGCCGTGCCCACGGTGAACTTTGGTTTCTGGGCGTGAGCTGCCAGGGAGAAAAGACCGGCGGTTGCGCAGATCGCAATTCGGAGTCGGTGGCGCATCAGACCTCCTCGGTTACAGATGGAGAGCGAGTATATCCCACTGCAAGCGGGGGCCAAGTTGGCAGATCACCCAGATCTCGCGAATTCCAAGAGCGAAATGGTACTGAAAGTTCGAAAGACCGAGGCTAAAGTTCGCCCGCCGATAGAGGAATGAGGGAGGTGATCCATGGTCAACCCGATAAGCTCGGCACCGGTCTCTCGGTCCCAGAATGAAACTGCGGTGAATGCGCACCGTCAAAGTAGCTCCGGGGCTCAGGTGGGGTATTCCAGGACAAAGTAACGATCAGCGCAGCTGGCAGGGCGCGCAAGCGTCCCAATCGGCCACAATCGCCAAATCCGCCTCTGGCGGTGTCGACCACGACGGCGGTAGCCGCTAGTTCGTCACGCCCCGCTAACTCATCGGCACAACCTGGCAAGCGGGGCTTGAATGACTGCTGTTCTCCCCAGAGGAGCGGCATGTGCCACCTCTGCGTCCTGCCTGTCTTTCGAACCGCTTTTGAGTCAACCCTCTTGAGCGTCCTAATCTGTTTCACTCTGAACTCAGGCAGTTAGCGGAACCATCGGAATCGATCTGGCTCTGTTGACATCCCCCGATAACGCTTCGGGCCAGGCTCGGGACGTATGTAGCCCGCCTCTTCAGAGGCGGGGATTTTTCACGAAAAGGGCGTCAGCTGTTACTACGACTCGAGACGCAGACCATGTTGGACACGATCACAACCCGGGGATGTCAACAAAGCCATTCGATCTCAACGTGGAATCCAGAGTTGTACGGTCTGTGAGATGAGTACCAAGCGGTTTGAAGAAAAGCTCAAGAAGGACAGGTTCTTCCTCATCCTATCGACTGAAGCATAGAGCAGACTCGCAAAGCGATAATTCCTTGAATGATGACTAGAAAGCAGAAGGCCCGTCCCGAAATCTGGGACGGGCCTTCACGGGGAGAAAAGCTCGATGGTCAATGCGCGGATGACCACGGAACTCTTTCCACAGCCGCAGTCTAGAGGACCATGGCAAATGAAGTCAAGTGCGAAAGGGAGAACGGTGGAAATCCCTAAGTATATGTATTTCGTTGTAGTTAACGATATTTTCCTGCAACCTGCGTGGAGGTTTCAGTTCCTGGGACTGTTCCCGAGGCCGTAGAAGTCCTGTGCTTCGATGGGTTTACTGGAGAGGCCCAACTGCAGGATTTGCAGTTGGTCGCTGCGGTCAAAGACCTTTCCCGGCAGGAGGCGTTTGACCGCCAGCCGCACGCCGCCAAATGCCAAACCAGCGACAAGTGCGAAAGCGCAGAGGACGCCTGTACCGACGATGATGCCCACGATGATGGTCCCGATGTTGGGGTCGGTAAGGGAGAAGCTAGGCTCGTTCCAGGTCACTTCGGTGGCGGAATGAATCTGATCCAGCAAAGTGTTTGCTTCTTCCGCAGAGCGCGCGTTGACGACAACCGCGAGAAGCGTCAGATGGCGCCGGGTGTAGATGACCGGACGTTTGTCATCCCGCCTCGCGGTATTGACCTGGAACTCATTTGGAAGTTCGGCGAGCCTCCGATTGGCGATTTGCGGCGTGGGGAAGTCTGCGACCAGAAGCGTGAGCTCGCGTTCGTTAACTCGATAGCGAGCGACTTCCGCTTCAGCGCCGCTTGAAAAACCTAACCAGTCACCGCTGGCGATGGGAAGCAAGCGGTGGAGGGTCTCAGGCCCCAGAACGTAATGATCGGAACGATGTTCGAGTCCCTCAAGGGGCAAATGTTGCCAGAGAAACGGATAGGGGCCCTGCTCGGCGCGCGGGCCGATTTGCGCGACGAGCACTTTCAAATCGGGTTTAAGCCTCGGCAGATCTTTTCCACGGGCGTCGAGCACCACATTGCCGACCAGAACCAGTGCATGCTCTCGTGACATGGAGGAGTGCTCGGTAAGGTCTGACTTTTCCATATCGCTTGCGCGCAGGAATGAATACAGCCCGTAAGCTCCGCTCGGATCCTTCATTCGAAATAGCTGAATTTCGAGCGAACGTGAGCCCTGTGAGTAATTCCGCTTCTCGCTCGAAACCAGTCCGTATTCGTTGAGAATCGGTGCCGGGTCGCGCACGCCCTGCAGGTTAGCCGGCGCCAGAGACGCAGATTCCTGCGAGTTCCAACCCGAGAAAGAAGCAGGCAAGAAACCTTCAGACCCTTGGGCGGACGCTGAGCAAAGCGTCGCGAGTCCAAGGAAGGCTCCAAGGGTGTAAACGATGCGCAGCATGACTCCCTTTGTGTTAGACACCGAAATTCTACTTTGGATTCGGGTCGGAAGCCAGCGAGGAAGCTTGATGCTCGGAGACGAGCTTCTGCTGATTATATGAGAGGCTATTCAAACTTACGAGGTAACTGCTGACTCCATGGAACAACCCTTCAGCGACGCGCTGGCGCTGCTCCGGCTTCTTGAGAAGCTTTTCATCGTTCGGATTGCTGAGGAATGAAATCTCGATGAGAACCGATGGCATGTCCGCACCGATCAGGACCACAAAAGGCGCCTTCTTTACGCCGCGACTCCTTTCCGAATGGCTGATCTGCTGGAGGCGCTTCGAAAGCGAGTCCTGAATGTCGCCGGCAAGCTCCTTCGATTCTTCGATTTTTTCGTTCCGGGCAATTTTCCTGATCATGTCCTGAAGATCATGCAGGGAAGTCTGTGAGAGCGCGTTTTCGCGGGTGGCGACCTCCATGGCTTCCTGGGAGGTGGCAAAGTTCAGGTAATAGGTCTCCACACCTCGGGCGTTGTGATCCCGGCTCGAGTTCGCATGAATCGAAACAAAAAGATCAGCCTTGGCCTGATTGGCGATCGCGGTGCGCTCTTCGAGCGGAACGAAAGTGTCATCCTTGCGCGTGTAGACTACTTCGGCAGCGGGCAATTTCTCTTGAATCAATTTTCCGAGACGGAGGGCGACATCGAGGCATAAGTCTTTCTCCGCCAGGCCATGCGGGCCGATCGTTCCCATGTCATGTCCGCCATGCCCCGGATCGATGACGATCCGGCTGATCTTTAAACCCAAGGCACGGGTGAGGGAATGCTGGCCGTCGTGCGTGGGCTGCGGTTCCGCCGTTGCAAGAGCAGCGTGCGCGCCCGCCTCGCTGGCGGTCCCTTTGCGAATCGGCAGAGTTTCGGTCGGCCGAGGCACAGCCGGCTTCGCGTCCACGCCATTCACGCGCTCAGGGGCGCTCTCATCGTTCTCCGCCGCGACTTTGGTGTTTTTGGTTTCCGAAGAGGGTGATGCGCTATGCTTCGCGATGTTGACGGCCTGCTGCCCATGGACGTCAATCACCAGGCGGTAAGGGTTCGGCAGCAGGAATGCCGAATATTCCTTCACGCTGTCCACATCGAGGACCAGGCGGACGACCCCCTCTTTGTTTTGCGCGACACGGATCGCTTTCAAGAAGCCGTTGTCAACCTGGAATGTCTTGCCGGAGAGGGTCGGGCTGAGCTTTGCCTGATAGAGATCGAAATAAATGCGGTCCGGGCCGGTGATGCGCGCGGATTCGTATTTCACTGTGTCTTCCAAGTCGACGACGATTCGAGTGTAGCTCTCGGCGTTCCACGAGCGGATATTCGTTACCCGGGGCATTTTCGAATCCTTGTCGCGCTGCTCGGCCAGTTGGGCGTTCGAGGCGGGGCGGCTTTCCAGATCGCGAGCCTCGGCGATCAACTGGAGCGCATCACGGGCATCTTCAGCCTTATCGGAATTCGGGTAACGCTTCAAAAATTCCCTGTAAGTGGATTCTGCGTCGTCCAGACGACTCAAGTCCTGCTGCTGAATCTGGGCGACGGTAAACAGGGCATCCGGCTTGTACCGGCTGGCCGGATATTCCTTCAGCAGGAAATCATAGGTGACGATAGCTGCATCGAAATACTGCGGATCAAATTGCCGGCCCATTTCCTGGTAAAGCTCGGCGACGGCAATCAATGACGGCGTCACTTCTTCGTTTCGGGGCGAGGTCAGATAGATCTTTCGGTAAGAGGCGACGACTTTTTTGTAGTCTTCGAGGGTGCGGTCCTTCTGCGGCCGGCTCTCCAGCTCGGTGCGCATTTTCACGGCGTGCTCGAATTGGCCGCGCGCTTCAGATCTCCTCTGCGCCCCGGCCCGAGGAAGCAGCGAGACCAATAGCAGGAGACTCGCTAGCAGCGTCCCAACCGTGATTCGGATTTCCGCGGAGTGTGTGTGCGCCGCAACCTTCATTCGTTCGTGAAAACTACCCGGCCACGTTCATCGACGACGCGTCTCACCGGAGGCTTCGGAGGATTCCAGAGCTTCGGATCACGGCCGCTGCCGGGTCGGAAGTAGTAGTTCGTAACCTTCTGCACATAGGCGCGCGTTTCCGGGTAATTGGGAACGCCCCCGAACCGCTCCACAGCGCCCTCGCCGGCATTATAGGCGGCCAAGGTCTTTTCGAGATCACCGTGGTAGCGATCGAGGAGCGTCCGGAGGTAGCGCGCCCCACCGTTGACATTTTGTGCGGGGTCGAACGCGTTATAGACGCCGTACTTTCCGGCAGTCGTGGGAACCAACTGCATGAGACCTAAGGCTCCCTTGCGCGACACCGCCTTCGGGTTCCATCCGGATTCCGTCTCAATCACGGCCTTGACCAAAACCGGATCGAGATTATGCCGCTCGGCCGCATCGTGCACAATGCGATCGAGCGGATCGGGCGGCACCGTCGCCACGGTCATGTAAGGGTCGTAGGCCGTGGAGCGCGATTTGGTACTGTTGGCGCTCATGGTGCTTCGCCGTAACGAAGGGGGATCCGTGTTGATGAAAGTAACTTTACCACGATCATCTACATACGATGCAATCTGAGCGCAAACGGGTATGGCATGCGTGAGGCACAGCCCCGCCGCCGCAATTGCCATCGCTATGGAACGCCTATTCATCCTGCACCGGAGAAGGCAGAACTATGCTGCTTCCAAACAAAGGACACAATCACGCTCGGGGGCTTGCCCCAGCGTAATTGTCTGGCGCTAAGGGGATTATAGCAGCCGCTCGACCAGAGGGACTACCTGGTCAAGGGCCTTTTCTATGGCCGATGTGTCTTTTCCGCCAGCCTCCGCCAAATCGGGTCTGCCTCCCCCTGAACCCCCAACTTGGCGGGCTAATTCCTGGACAATTTTTCCGGCGTGGAGCCGCGAGGTTAGGTCTTTGGTAACCCCTGTAATTACAGAGACTTTGCCATCTTCACCAGCGAACAGGACCACCACACCTGAACCGAGCCTCTGGCGCAGCACGTCGACGAGCTGGCGCATGGCTTCGCGGTCCAAACCGGCTACGCGCGCGGCCACAACTCGAACGTCTTTGACGGTCCGAGTGCCTTCAAGCAGGGTATCCACCATCGAGCTGGCCGCCTTGCGTTTGAAGCCCTCGAGCTGCTTCTCAAGGTGCTTCACGGCTTGGGCCTGGTGCTCGACGGCTGCCAGCAGTCCGTCTTCGCCGGCATTCAGGTGAGCGGCCAAGGTGCGCAAAGTGTCCAAGGCGTGTTGGTATTCGGATAGAGCACGGTCGCCGGTAATGGCCTCGACACGCCGGATGCCCGACGCCGTGGACTGTTCGCTCAGGATTTTGAATACGCCGATTTCGCCGGTGCGCGACACATGCGTGCCGCCGCAGAGTTCCTTGCTATAGAAGCCGTGCGGGGAATTCGGGTCGAGAATCGTGACCACGCGAACATTCTGGGACGGGTATTTGTCGCCAAAGAATGCCAGGGCGCCGGAGGCGAGGGCGTCGTCGATGTTCATCAGGTCAGTAGCGATCTCGGTGTTGCGCAGGATTTCTTCGTTCACCTGCTCTTCGATGTCTTTGAGCTCGCTGGGATCGACCGCGGCAAAGTGTGAAAAATCGAATCGAAGATGGTCGGGCGCTACGAGCGAGCCGGCCTGCTTCACGTGCGTGCCCAGAATATTGCGAAGTGCGGCGTGGACCAGATGCGTGGCAGTGTGGTTGCGCTTATCGCGGGCGCGGCGGAGCGGATCAGCGACCGTGGCAACACGATCGCCAACCTGCAGTTTCTCTTTGGCGACGACACGATGGGCAATCAGGCCTGTTACGGGATAGTAGGCGCCTCGGACTTGGGCTACTTCGAGAGCGAGGTCGTTATCGTAGAGCGAGCCGGTGTCCGCCACCTGCCCGCCGGATTCGGCATAAACAGCGGTACGGTCGAGCACCACCTCTCCTTCGGCACCTGGCGCCAGCTCATTTACCTGACCCTCTTTGGTGACGATGGCTTCGATGTGGCAATCCCGTGCGGTCGTGCCGTAATAAAAATCAGGCTCGGTCTGGAAAGTTTCTGCTAGGCGCGCATACACAGGACTCGCGGCTTCCTTGCTTCCGCCCTTCCAGGATGCGCGGGCGCGTGCTCGCTGCTGCTCCATTGCCTCGTCGAAACCGGCACTGTCAAAGGTCATCCCGCGGTCGCGCACCGCGTCTTCTATGAAGTCCCTGGGCAGACCAAAGGTGTCGTAGAGCTTGAACGCCTCGGCTCCCGGAAAAACTGACCTCTGTTTGAGAATCTTGCGGAGCTCGACAAAAATAGTTGGGGCATAGTCCGCTCCAAATATGTATTCGATGCCGGCCTTTAGTTCTTCGTCCGACCTTGCCGCCAGGATGTGTTCGGCTCGGTATTTCGTGAGTTCTCGATCCAGCTTGGCGGCGCCAATAGCCCGCTTTTGATCCAAGAATTTCTCAATATCACCGGCCCGGAGCCTTCGCAGATCCTCAACCCTTTCCTCAAGCTCCCTCAGACCAACAGCGATCGTATGCGAGAACCGCCTCTCTTCCGCGAGGACAATTTGGGCAATTTTCTCTTCGTTTTCTGATAATTCCGGGTAGGTGCCGGCCATTTCGGCCGTGACAGCATGGATCATGTGATGAAGAAACGGCTCGGTAGCGCCCCATAGGCGACCGTGAAGAATAGCCCGGCGCACAATTTTCTTGAGCACATAGCCGCGGCCTTCATTGGCTGGAATCACTCCATCTGAGATCAAGAAGGTTGTCGCGCGCGAGTGATCTGCGATGATGCGCAGGGAGGCGTCACTCTCCGGACGAGAGCCATAAGTCACGCGCGTCAGGCGCCCCGCTTCCGAGATCAAGCCGCGGAACAGGTCCGTATCGAAATTGCTGATCTTGCCTTGGAGGACGGCGGCGAGGCGCTCGAGGCCGGCGCCGGTGTCGACCGAAGGCTTTGGGAGGGGATTCAAATGGCCGCTCGAATCCCGGTTGAACTGCATGAAGACTAGATTCCAGATTTCGACGTAGCGGCCGCAATCACAGCCGAACTCGCAATTGGTGTGGGCGTCATCGGAGGCCGCGCGGCCCATATCGTAGTGGATTTCGCTGCACGGCCCGCAGGGGCCGGTGTCGCCCATCGCCCAAAAATTCTCGCTCGAGCCGAATTCGTAGATGCGCTCTTTCGCGACGCCCTGGCTCAGCCAGTGATCGTATGCCTCGCGGTCGCGCTCGATTCCTTCCTCGCCCTTGAAGACGGTGACGTACAGCTTGTCCTTGGGAATCGCGAACCATTGGGGAGAGGTGACCAGCTCCCAAGCGAAGGCGATCGCCTCTTTCTTGAAGTAATCGCCAAAGGAAAAATTCCCGAGCATTTCGAAAAACGTGTGATGCCGATTGGTGAAACCGACCATTTCGAGGTCGTTGTGCTTTCCTCCGGCACGCACGCATTTCTGGCAGGTGGTGGCGCGCCGGTATTCGCGCTGCTCGAGTCCGAGGAAAACGTCCTTGAATTGATTCATTCCGGCGTTGGTGAAGAGCAGCGTTGGATCGTTCGCCGGGACGAGCGAAGAGCTACGGACACGGCGATGGCCATGACCTTCGAAGAATCTCAGAAAAGCTTCGCGAACTTCATTGCCAGTCATGAGTAGCGTTCAGCGGTCAGCTATCAGCGTTCAGCGATCAAGAACAACAACGCATTATCGCAGACGCATCCGGCAGCCGCAACGATGACCCTCACCACCAGGAAGGTCAGAGATGGAAGATCTGCAATCGTTTGGAGGTCCTTACAATGTGCGGTAAACGCAGTCGGAGCGCAAGAGACGCTTCGCTCAGGTGACAGGAAGTCTTCGACCAGACGGCAGTCATTTCGGCAGGCGAATCGCGGTCCAACCTCAGGGATTCGACTGCTTCTGCTTTGGTGGAGGAGGCAAGGAGTGAATGTAGCGCTTGATCTCCTGGAACTCGGAGGAATCTTTCTTGTAATTTGCGGGTGGGCCACCCAGATTATCCACCTCTTCCTGAACTCTCTCGACGCGGCGATCGGGGTTCGGGTGATCGCTGAAAAACTCAATC
>JBARRP010000262.1:0-8203 GCA_049644285.1 Candidatus Acidiferrales bacterium
TCATTTTTCAACCCGGCGCCCAAACGATTATCTTGAATCGGAACGACAATGGCCGCCATCCTAATTTCCTGAGAGGAGATATCACACCGTGGCAAAAAAGGTGGTGGTTTACACCCAGCCGGGTTGAATGTTCTGCGGGAAGGTGAAAGAGTTTCTTTCCCAGAACAAAATTGATTTTGTCGAACGAGATGTTACCACCGATGAAGCCGCTTTAGCCGACCTCCAGAAGTTGCGATACATGACCACGCCCGTGACAGTCGTTGACGGCGAAGTGATCGTAGGATTTGACCGCGACAAGCTGGAAAAGGTGCTAAAAACGAGATCGTAGGAGGGCCAAAACGGCTCCTTTTGGGGGCAATTTGTTTGCCAGTGCCTGGAAATTCCATCACTGCGGCGATCGATTATCTCAAGGAGGGAAAAACAGCTTGAAGCATGGCGGCGACCGCTGTATAGAATTGCGCCAGAATGCAGTAGAAGTTCGGGATGCTACAGAACATCCGGCGGAGGGCAAAATGAGTGGACAAACGTCGCTTCGAGCGATCGGGCTAGCGCTGCTGCTGGCCGCGCCACTGGCTGCACAGCAGGCGCCACAAGCAAACGGCGGCCCTTTTGTCGAGCTGCGAACGCCTCGCTTCGTGCCGGCGGCGCAGGCGGACTTCCTGAAGAGCGAGGATCGCGTGGTAGGCGTGAGCGAGAATGGCGTCGCGAAGGCGTACCTCGTGTATGCCATGGCGTTCCACCACATCATCCAGGACCAACTCGGGAACATGCCCATCCTGGCAACTTGGTGAACACTTTGCGGGACGCCCCTCGTGTATAGGGGCGACGTGGATGGCAAGGCCCTGACATTTTCCAGGGTCGGGCTGAAAGGCTCCAACTTTTTCATGTGCGACAGCGAAACAGGCAGCGATTGGCAGCAGCTCACGGGGGAATGCTTCGAGGGATCACTGAAGGGGAAGCGTCTCGCGAGGGTTCCCTTCCTGTTCACAACCTGGGGAGAATGGCGGGCGCAACATCCGCAGACGCTGGCGCTGGTGCCGGAGCCTGCCTACAAGGGCAATTACGAGATCATGGTCCGGAGGAATGCAACCTCACCCTCCGGGAACCAGCCGCCGGAGCGAGGAGCGATTCGGGAAGACCCGCGCCTGCCGCCGCACGAGCAGGTCGTCGGGATCGAGGTCGGCGATGGCCAGAAAGCCTATCCGCTCGCTTTGATCCGAAAACAAGCGGTGTTGAACGACCAGGTAGGTTCGACGCCGGTTGTGCTGTTTCACTCCGCTGCCAGCGACACGACGACCGCCTTCTCACGCCTGCTAAACGGGCGCACGCTTACGTTTCGCGCGGGGAAGTCCGGCGCCGTGGATGCCTTGGTCGACAAAGAAACCAGCTCGAAATGGACGGCCTATGGTGAATGCACTACGGGCAAGCTGAAGGGGAAAAAGCTCGACCCCATCGTTCCGCTACCTTCGTTCTGGTTCGCCTGGGCCGAGTTCTACCCGGAGACGCAGGTGTATTCCAGCACGGCACAATAGCAGTACGGGCCATCGGGGCTCCTTGGCGGTTCGGGCCCCCGGTAATCGCTAGGCGCGCGCCCATATATCCGGCGTGTTGAGTCCCAAGAATTGCGTCCAACCACAACGCATTTGCCGCTCGCTGCGTTTTGTGAGTCGCGCCAACTTGAAGATAGGTTTGACTGCTAGAGCAAGGGTGTTCGAGTTTCTCCATGGACGCCACAAGGATTCCCTTTTGATGCAACCGGCTGGCAGCAATCTTTGCAAGGGCACGCTGGTATCTTGCGTCGCTAACTTGAACTTGAAGGAGCGTACGATTTCTGGCGTAGCGTTCTCCCCAAAGAGTAAAATTGGAATCAGGGACTCCGTCCAAGAAGGAGGGAATTATGCCCAAGACCACTGAAAAATCCTCTCCGGGGAGCGAACCACAGACTGCCGAGGCCCATCCGACACGTGAAGAAATCGAGCTGCGCGCACACGAGATCTATGTAGAACGTGGCGGCGCTCATGGACAGGATGTGGAGGATTGGCTGCAAGCGGAACGTGAGTTGCTCGAGAAATACGAGAAGACCGGCCGGATGACGAAAGCGGCAGCGGTGTAAATTCACGCCACGGCCAGTTCAGCCAGCGGCGTCGGTGTCAGTCTCAGAACTAATATGTTCTCAGAAGAGCGGAGCGTTGCCAGAATCCTTCGATTTTGGCAAGCGGAGAGATAGAATACGCTCTGTGAGCGAAGTACTAGAGAAAATAGTCGCTGCCTTGGAAAAAGGCCAAGCCACCCCCGAGCAGCAAAAAGAAGCTGCGCGTGTCATCCGGGATTTGGACAGAGAGCTTCGGGAGCTCTTGGAGTGGGATCAGCGCGATTGAGCACTCCCTGCGGCAAAAGCCTTTCCTTTCGAACAGCCTGCGTATTGTGTGCGCGCGATTGCCCGTAAAAATCTTGAATACGAGGTAAGCAGGTGGTAGCTTGCCTTCTGTTGATCCGCAAGGGGAGCTTGGCTACACGGGTGGAGCGTGCACCATGACGATGAGCGACCCAAAGACGGAAGGTCCTCGCGAGAAGGGCAAGTACGTCATAGTCTGCTGGAACCGAAGGAGCTCCTTACAGGAGGCCACCGCATGAATCTGCCCGACGCGCCGGTTGCGCACGAAGGCTTTTTCGTCACGCATTTCTTCACCGTGAAGGATCAGGAAAAATCGAAGGACTTCTACGTCCGAATTCTTGGCGGGAAAGTGATCAAGCCGGAAAATCCCTGCTATATCAAGCTGGCCAACTCCTGGATCATTCTCAATTCTGGTGGCGGCCCGACGCTCGACAAGCCCGAGGTCCTCCTCGAAACCCCTCCGGATCTCAACAGGGTGAACAGCTTCCTCAACCTGCGCGTCGCCGACGTCTGGGCCTGTTACAAACAATGGGGCGACAAAGGAGCGTTCTTCCTCACCGAGCCGCTAGACAATCACGGCTGGGAATGGCGTTGCTACATGCGTGATCCCGACGGCTACCTTATCGAGGTCGGCCAATATACTCAAATGGCCCTCGACCGTTTCAAAAACTACGCCAGTTGAATTGCCAAACAACTTCACTCCCATCCGCAAACCGATGGTTCCACTATCGCCCAACGTCACTTGTCCGGTTTCCGCGTTTATCAGGACTGGCTAAGCATAAGACGCAGAATGAATTCGTCAAATCACAGGGAATTCGGAGAGGCCGGACAAAAGGAGAGAGGCGCTCGGTAACCTCACAAGCGCCTCCTCTACTGCGTCAACGTAAACCGTACCTCACTGGATCACCTCCTTCTCGGCAGGAACGCCGATGTCGACAAGAATGTCGAGTGGTCCGATTGTAACGCGGGATCGGGGGAGAGGTCAGAACAATCATTTCCTTAATCTTTGGGTTTGGGTATGCCAGTTCCGGTCCGTCGTCCCGCTCGGATGCGAGTAGCCTCGGCTTTCGTTTCTCTTTTGCTGCTCAGCGGCCTACCATTTTTTGCAGCTCTTCGGGGTACCGAGCACCTTGCAACTCGATCTTTGAGGCTGCGGTCTCCAGTTCGCGGAGATCGTCGGACGTGAGGTTGACTGAAACTGCTCCGATGTTTTCTTCGAGCCGATGCAGCTTGGTCGTGCCCGGGATCGGCACGATCCACGATTTCTGCGCAAGCAGCCAAGCGAGTGCGATCTGCGCAGGTGTCGCTTTCTTCTGTTGCGCAAATCTGCCAAGCAGATCCACCAGCGCTTGATTCGCTTTCCGGTTCTCTGGCGTAAAGCGCGGGACGATGTTGCGGAAATCGCTTTTGTCGAACTTCGTATCTTCGCTGATCTTTCCGGTAAGGAAGCCTTTGCCAAGAGGACTGAATGGAACGAACCCGATCCCGAGTTCCTCCAGTGTCGGGATCACCCCCGCTTCAGGCTCTCTCCACCAGAGCGAATATTCACTCTGGAGTGCAGTCACAGACTGAACGGCATGTGCGCGACGGATCGTCTGCACCCCTGCTTCAGAAAGTCCGAAGTGCTTCACCTTGCCTTGCTGAATCAGCTCCTTCACGGCTCCCGCAACGTCTTCGATCGGCACGTCGGGGTCAACGCGGTGCTGATAGAACAAATCGATGACATCGGTCTTGAGGCGCTTGAGCGAGCCCTGGGCGACCTCCTTGATATGCTCAGGCCGACTATCCAGCCCGACCTGTTTGCCGGTGTTCGGATCGAGTTTGAACCCGAACTTGGTGGCTATCGCCACTTTTCCACGGAACGGAGCGAGGGCTTCACCCACGAGTTCTTCGTTTGTGTACGGGCCATATACCTCTGCCGTATCGAAGAACGTGATGCCGCGTTCGACGGCCGCCCGAATCAGCGAGATCATCTCCTGCTTGTCTGCAGCCGGACCGTAGCCATAGCTCATGCCCATGCACCCGAGCCCGATGGCCGAGACTTCAAGATTGCTTTTTCCGAGTTTGCGCTTCTGCATGATTGTTTCTCCTTCGAGACGCGTTGCAAGGTTAAGGCTGAATCGCTTCGTATTGGACAGCGATGACGAGGTTCGAAAAGCCTTAGCGATGAGAAAGTCTAACCTGCCTGCAGGTCGGGCGCTTGTAAAATATTTCAGCAGCCCAGAGCCGCCACTTGAGTGAGTGTCTGCCATGGAGGTAGCATTCGACAAGGCTCCGAAGCTCCAATTCCTCTCACTAACGGAGGTACGCCGATGCCGGGAACAAGTTATCGTGCTTTGCGAATCATATTGGGTCTTCTCTCGGTATTTGCCTGCGTTGCAGGTCTGGTGATGATCGTTGCGGGCCAGCCGCTCATAATCCGGCTGCTTCTTCGACCTCCCGAGTCTGAAGTCTCCACGCTACTGCTTGCGATGCTTAAGGAGATGGGAGGATTGATCGTTATGTTCGGCGTTCTTCTCTATTTCGCTTGGCGCGACCCACTGCGCAACGTTGCCATCGTGAATGGTTTGATTTTTGGCTTATGCGTGCTGGCCCTAACACCGCTGATTGCCCTTTACACACTGGAAATACGGCGATTCTACGCGGGCTATCTGATTTGGGGGCGCTCCGTGGTCCGATTGGCGCTGGCCGGATTGCTCTATTACTTGCGGCCACAGGAGGCCGCATCTCCGCAGAACTAGGAAGTCGCCCTGCTCGAAAGGCAAGCCTTTTGGCGCGGCGGAGCAGGTGAGCCTCGCCTTGATTGAATACAACCGTGCGTTGACGTGCGGCACGGCCCGTCGTAGCATGGCCTGCAACCGCACGCCATGATTAGCGAGACCATCGCGCATTACCACATCCTGGAAAAGCTCGGCGCGGGTGGAATGGGAGAAGTGTATCGCGCCACGGATACGCGCCTTGTCCGCGACGTGGCACTGAAAGTCTTGCCCGAAGCGTATGCGCGTGATGGCGAGCGCATGGCGCGCTTTGAACGCGAAGCCAAAGTTCTCGCTTCCCTGAATCACCCCAACATCGCTTTGATTTATGGCCTCGAAGAATCGGGCGTCACGCGGGCGCTGGTGATGGAGCTGGTCGAAGGGCCAACGCTGAGCGAGCGAATCAAGGGGGCAATTCCGCTCGACGAAGCACTTCCGATTGCGAAGCAGATTGCCGAAGCGCTGGAATACGCTCATGAGCGCGGGATTATTCATCGTGATTTGAAGCCCTCGAACGTGAAGGTGACGCGAGATGGCCAAGTGAAGGTTCTCGATTTTGGCCTTGCGAAGGCGCTGGAAGGAGAGGCGAGCCAAGAAGAGTTGCAAAATTCGCCGACGCTGACGGCCAGTCGCGGAGGCGTGCTGCTCGGGACGGCGGCGTATATGTCCCCGGAGCAGGCGCGCGGCAAGCGCGTGGACCGCCGCTCGGACATTTGGGCCTTCGGCTGCGTGCTCTACGAAATGTTGACGGGGAAACGAACTTTCAATGGCGAGACTATCTCCGACACGCTTGCCGCTGTCATCAAGTCCGAGCCCGATTGGACTTCCCTGGCCGCCTCGACGCCGCAACGCATCCGCGAACTTCTGCGTCGATGTTTGCAGAAAGATCCCAAGCAGCGGCTACGCGACATCGGCGAAGCTCGTATAGCCATCGAGAAGTTGCTTTCTGGCTCTGACGACGCAGAGACCGCACCTGGAGTCGCGCCCCCTCAGTCTCCTTGGCGTCGCGCGATGCCTTGGGCAGCCGGTATCCTCATAGGGTCGCTTGCTACCGCGCTTATCTTCTGGAGCTACAGGGTGACACCCGCGCCGAGGCCGGTTGGGAGGCTTTCCATCGAGCCTCCGAGCGGGGATTCCATCGTGCCGGGCAACCCATCCGTGGCCATATCGCCCGACGGAACCGAGCTGGTCTATCGCGCCCGGCACGAAGGAAAGATCCAGCTTTATCTCCGCCGGACGGACCGCTTTGAAGCCAGCCCGCTTCCCGGCACCCAGGGGGCGCAGGGATCGTTCTTTTCCCCCGATGGCCAGTGGTTAGGGTTCCGGTCAGAGGGCAAGCTGAAAAAGATCTCTTTGCAGGGGGGAGCGCCGGTGGTCCTCTGCGATGCTTCAAACCTGCGCGGCGCAAGTTGGGGACCGGATGACACGATTATTTTCTCGCCGACTTTCTTAGGTGGCCTGATGCGTGTTTCCGCCTCGGGCGGAACGCCACAGGCACTCACCACGCCGGACACCGGCAAGGGCGAACGGTCGCACCGCTGGCCGGAGATCTTGCCGGGAGGTAAAGCAATCGTCTTCAATATTGCCCAGCCAAAGGACATTGGCTATCTGTTTGGGTCGAAGATTGTAGTTGAGCGGCTTGACACTCACGAAAGGAAAATCCTCCCTCTCGAAGGGAGTGATCCCCGCTATTCCCCGAGCGGGCATCTGATTTTCGCGCGCGAGGCAGGCCTGTTCGCCGTACCTTTTGAATTAAACCGGTTGGAGGTGAGTGGTCCGCCTGTCCTCGTTCTTGATGGCGTCAGAACATTTTCCAACACTGGGATGGCCGATTTCGCGATTTCCCGGACTGGCTCACTCGTTTATCTGCCGGGGAGTGTGTATGCGGCCGAGGGGCTCCTGGCCTGGGTGGATCGAAAAAATCAGACGCAGACACTTGCGGCGCCGGTGCGGGGCTACAGCTTTCCTCACGTCTCCCCCGACGGCCAACGGGTGGCCGTCATGATTGCCTCCGGAACCACCACGGATGTATGGGTGTTCAACATCCCCCACGGAACTCTAACCCGGCTGACGTTCGA
Source organism: Candidatus Acidiferrales bacterium (assembly GCA_049644285.1). GTDB lineage: Bacteria > Acidobacteriota > Terriglobia > Acidiferrales > UBA7541 > CAVRXT01. The sequence continues at coordinate 7,230 of JBARRP010000262.1, forward strand.
CGGGCACAGCAGCGCACCCGTCTGGATGCCGGATGGGAAGCGCATCGCCTACACGACGAATGCGGGGAGTGGGGGGTGGGCGATTCTTTCGAAGGCTGCTGATGGAAGCGGCGCAGAAGGAACTTTGCTCAGCGGGCAGAGCACAATCCAGATTCCCGAGTCGTGGTCTCCTGACGGCAAGTTCTTGGCAGTCACCACCTTCGCTCCCGACAAAGCTTGGTCCATTTCCATCGTACCGCTGCAAGGTGACCGCAAGCCCCGCCCCTTCGTTCAAACAGCATTCCTGGCAGCCGAGCCACGCTTCTCGCCAGACGGCCACTGGATCGCCTACACGTCCGAAGAGTCGGGCGGACAGGAAGTCTATGTCCAGCCGTTTCCAGGCCCCGGCGGCAAATGGCAGGTTTCGACCGAAGGCGGCGCCCGGCCGGTCTGGGCGCGCAATGGCCGCGAGCTTTTTTACTTGATGCCGAGCACGCCAAGCGAAATCATGAGTGTAGAAATTTCGATCCAGCCTGGCTTTAATGCTTCGACTCCACGAAGTGTTGCCGATGTCCCTACGGAACTCCCGGTCCGTTTCGGCAACGGGCGCTACGACGTAAGCGCCGACGGCCAGCGATTCCTGTTTACCAAGGCTAGCGAAGAAAACGCGCCTCCGGGCGAAGTGCGAGTAGTTCTGAATTGGTCCGAAGAGCTCAAGCGCCTCGCGCCCACAGGCAAACAACCATGACTGAATTTTGCCCAGTAGGATTGCTCTTACGAATTCCCCTCGTCGCAAGGAAGCGAAACTGGGTCTTTGTTTGAGGCCTGATAAGTTAACTTCCGAGTAGCGACAATCCACCCAGAACCCCAATGAGCATCAATGGGCGCGGTGAGATGACCTCTGAATCGAGCCGGGGAAGGCCCGAGAGTGGGTTCCTTGGCTTCCTACGCGCAGCGGCTCTGATCGCGGTGCTGGCTGGGGCTGCGGGCTCGGT
>JBARRP010000263.1:0-12658 GCA_049644285.1 Candidatus Acidiferrales bacterium
AGTGGTTTTTCGGTGTGGAGTGGCGGATGGAACTTGCCGCCCTGCGCTATCTCACGCACTCAAGCTCGAACTTCATGCGAGAAACGTCGTAGGAACTCCGCCATATGTTTGGTTTGACGATCACAAACTCCTGGTTGAGGGCGAAGTGGTAAGCGCCGATTCACCGCACCAAAAGGGCTTGAAGAAGTGGTGGGCGCAAGACGGAGAAGGACACTTGTACGATTTCTTCGGGACAGATGAAGACACCAAGAGGAGCCCGACACAACTGGTACCCGATTGGCACGAGCCTGGACTGATCGGAATTATCGACGGAAATATATGGCGAATCGCCGCTGAAGGCGTTGCAACCAAGAATCTGACATCGGCCATTGAAGGGCGCGTCACCCTCATTGAGCGACCACAATCTCCCGAATCTGGGAACATCAAGAAGTTAGTCCTCAAGGCACGTCGCCCTGGGCGAGACAACTATTATCTTCTGGATGTTGCCTCCGGAGAGATCAGCGTCGTCCCAAAACCTTCTGAAAGTGCGCGGCTCGTTGGTTTCGACGAGCGCGGTCTCACATTTGCATTCGCACTCGACGATGACACAGGAACGTACGTCTATTTGCGCCATCAAGGCTCTGGACAACCTGGTTATCAGACGTTGCTCCAAACGAACCAGTTCCTCCGAGGAATCAAAGCTGGGGATCTAAAGGGAATCGGATACTCAGGTTTGGATGGCCAGGATCTGAGGGCGTGGGTCATTCTGCCCTACGGATACAACGAAGGACACCGCTACCCGACCGTCGTGTGGGTACAGGCTGGAACAGTGTATGGCGATGAGCCTCTCGAGCCCCGATATCGCTTGGACACAATTAATAATTGCAGTCCGCTGAACCTGCAGCTATTGGCGGCGCACGGCTACGCAGTATTGATGCCAAGTATGCCGCTCAAGCCCTATGGCGAAGTCGACGAGCCTTACATGGAATTGACGAAGGGCGTTCTTCCCGCTGTCGAGAAGCTCATTGACATGGGAATTGCCGATCCCCGACGGCTTGGCATAATGGGACAGAGCATCGGCGGTTACAGCGCGTACGGCATCATCACACAGACAACACGCTTTCGAGCGGCCGTGGCCTCTGCTGGCTTCTCTGATTTGGTGAGTTTGTACGGAACGTTTGATTCCCGATTGCGCTACAGCCCGGGCGTCCATGAAGACCCATTTCGGATGTGGAGCGGTGAAACCGCGAGTATGGGTTCTCCACCCTGGAATACCCTTGAGCGATACATACGGAACAGCCCGATCACCTACGCTGAAAGGGTCGAGACTCCGCTCTTGATCATTCAAGGAGATCTTGATTATGTACCCATGCAGCAGAACGAAGAGTTCTTCACGGCGTTGTACCGGCAGAGGAAGCGGGCACAGTTTGTCCGGTATTGGGGCGAAGATCATTTGCTTACATCTCCCGCAAACATCCGAGATATGTGGCAGAGAATCTACGCTTGGTTCGACACGTTTCTTAACGTCGGCGACCATCCAAACTCGAAATAAGAATCTCACTCTGGCACTGAATTGCAGTGGGGGGTCACGGGAAGTATCGGAGCGCCCGGACTCCCGGGCGCTCCGCGATTGACTCACTCGTCCGCTTCATATGCGGGTGTGGACGGCATGAGGTCCAGTGGCCCTCCGTGTTTGTGATTTCCACGGACAGCAGTGATCGCAGGACCGAGCCGGACAACTTCGGGCTTCTCGTACTTCATTGGTATCACCTCCTTTCCTTAGGTGAGTGAAAACGCTTTGTGATCCCCTCCCCCGCACACTTTCGCGGCAAACTGAGCAACGAACACTTGGCCTCGGTCGGCCGGGAAGATGGTGAGAGAGAACCGGAGCGCCCGAATGCCTCGAACGCTCCGGTATTCATTTACTCGTCGGCTTCGTACGCTGGCGTCGACGGTTTCAAATCGTGAACGCCTCCATGCTTGTCGTTGCCCTGGATCAGAGTGACGGAACTCCCCAGAGCGACCACGTTTGGCTTTTCGTATTTCATCGATATCACCTCCTTTGTTCGTTTATTTCCCCAGCTGAGGAGAACGGTCATCGCCGGAACGAACCCTGCGCCTCCATCTTCATGGAGCTCTCTTTCAATGCTCATCCCCGCCCCGGTCGCGATGTTGGTTCACTTGGTCAACTTGCGATGCGTAACGATCCTGGACCACTTACGCTGACAGACTCGTAGTCCGCCGCTTCAAACCCCAGCAATACCTTCCGTCGTGCGAGGTGTTCGAGCCAATACTCGAGCGACAGAGTCCGCATGAATGGAACTATCGGAACCTCTTGGCCGCTTCGGACAGCTGTTATGGCGTTACGGAATCGCTCCGCGTCCACGATTCCGAGCGAAGAGCTGACCATGCATCGACTCATCTCGACTAAGCGAGCGGCTGCCGCGGAGATGGCAATCATTGGCGCACGGATAACGAACGCTTTTCGCTTCCTGCTGAGGATTTCATCGGGAACAATTCCGACGAGCGCACGGCGCATAAGGGAACGGCGCTGGCCTGGGCGAACAAGCTGATCTCGGGGAATCGCGTACAGGAATTCCAGGAGATCGCGGTCAAGGTAGGGATAACGCTTCTCGCACAGTACCTCCCGCGCGGGCGGAGTGCACCCGAGTTGTCGTCGCAGTGAGTCTAGCGTTGCGATGTTTTCCTGGAAGCTCGGAGGTGCACCGAAGACCTTCAGTCTGGGTTCATAACCGTTGAAAGCGGCTCGATGACGCCTTACAAACTGCGGGTCGAGCCATGGCGCCGGCCGCCGGTGCCGTGGGACGCCGGCGAAATGAGGAGGAAAGAATCTGCGCAGGGTTTCAAAGAGCAGATAAGACCACGGTTTTCTCTTGTTGACGGCCCAGGCTCGCAAACGACAAGCAAGCCTTCCGAATTGGGCTGTTGCCACGAGATCGGCAAGCTCCGGCGTGGGTGTTGGCACGCCACCGGTAACTTCATCGCCGCCGGTCCCGGAGAGCAGGATGCGATTCCCGTGACACGCCATCCAGTCAGCAAGCTTGCCGTCCGCTTCCGAACATCGTCCGCAAAAGCGCGGACTTGCCACGAAACGATTGCTCTCTAACCCAAAATCGTACAAATCGGGCGAATCGAAATTAATGTGGCAGCCGGTTCGATTGCGCTTCCCTTCTACCTTCGCGAAGTAGGGTTGCTCGTTCCAGTTCGGTTCAGAGACGTTGTAATAGGAGACGGTGTCGAGTCTTGGACTTTCGGCCGATCCAAGGGCGATCAGGGCATCCGCCAGGCAGACGATGGCAGAGGAATCGATTCCCCCGCTTAGCTCGGCGAGAATTGGCGCGTCCGAGCGAAGGCGTCGCCGTACCGATTCCCCAAGAACCACGCGAAAGTGCTCCTCGTATTCGGCGTCTGTCTTGTAGTGAATTGTTTTCTCGGCATCGAAGTCCCAATAGCGATGGACGGTGTGTTTTCCATTTCGGACGAGGACAAACGACGAGGGCGGCACAGATTGAATGCCAATATAGGGAGTACGATTCGCGGCCGGGAAGAACGCAAGCCAGCCCGCGACGAATTCTTCATCGAGTGCAAAGGGGCTCCGAGAAAGCAGGACGAGAGGGTCGAGGATTGTGCTCCAGGCGAACTGTTTCTGGTCAACGGAGTAATGAAGGTGTCGGAGGCCCATGGGATCCTTAGCGAGAATCACCGAACGCTCGCTAGGGTCCCAGATGGACAGCGCCCAGTCCCCAAGAAACCTGCTGAAACACTCGGTCCCCCAGCGTTCGTAAGCCGCCGCCACAATGGAAACGTCGGCCGAGTCGGGTGAGAGAATGTTTCGCAATAGGTTGACAAATTCCCTGCGATTGTCGAGCCGACCATCCCAGGTGATGACACGGCCGGAGGCTGTGATCATTGGCTGCGTTTCTGGACGCGATTCACTTGTCGTGTGGAACGCCCGGTAGAGGATGGTTAAGCCGCCCTTACGATATGAGCTGCCACCTTCGGGTCCGTAGGAAGCAAGTAGAGCGTCAGCATTCCCGATGTGCTCGGGTGCAGCAGGCATGTCATCGAAATTCCATACTCCAAACTGGACACTCATGTTGTCCAACCTTCCTTGACGGTCAGGCTCCTAGCATCTGTCCAGCACCGCATACATTTCGCGGACGTAGGGTCTGTCGTTCACAACACGGCCATCGACCTCGACCCAAGCGTGAGCTTTGAACGGCACCGTCTGAGCGCCGATCACGAGCTGAGCTGGCACCCCATAACGCTTCAACAAACACGCTGTCGCTGCCGACCGCTGCAGACAGAGCGCCTCTTTCCAGTACCAGATGGAGGCCGTGTCCACTGCCGAGCAAACCCGCTCGATCGTGCCAATCGAGGGAGCCTTCGTCGCGATCGGGCAGTTGCGAACCCTGTTGTACAGCGCCGCAAAATTCTTTCTCGCCAGGCAGAGATCGAATTGAATCAGTCTCGAATACGCGCTGAGAACGATGAAAAGCATGGCTGAGTGCTCACCCTTCATACGGACAGTTCCAATTGGTCACAGAGAAATGCCATCCGATCCGTCAGACCTTCAATCCGCACGCTCAAGGGAAGCACCGGCGAATGTCCGCGAAATTCGTTGTAATCGAGAAAGATCGGATAGGGAGAGACGTTTGCGGCCTGAAGGCGAGCCGTCATTTTTCGCGCATGCAGCGGGTTGCAGTTCCGGTCCGCATCGCCCGAAACGATCATTATGGCGGGGTAAGCGACGCCGTCGCGCACCTGGTGGTAAGGCGAGTAGCGACTTAGGGCAGCGAAATCGTCCGCGTTCTCCGCAGTTCCAAGTTCATCCCGCCAAACATGCGCGCCGTCGAACAAGTGGTATCGCAGCATGTCGAGCATTGGCACCATGCACACCACTGCGCGAAAGAGATCTGCTCGTTGCGTTAGGGCCGCGCCCACAAGCAAGCCGGAATTCGAGCCTCCGAAGATGGCAAGTTTGTCCGGCGTCGTTCTACCGGTCGCGATGAGCCATTCCGCAGCGGCAAGGAAGTCGTCGTAAGCGGTCTGGCGATTGCGTCGCTTGGCTGCATTGTGCCACTCGGCTCCGAACTCCGATCCTCCCCGGATATTCGGCAGCGCGAACAAACAGCCACGTTCGACAAGGAAAGCGACGAACACGCTGAACTGCGGCGTCATCGAAACGCCGTACCCGCCGTAAGAGGTCATGATCGCTGGATGGCAACCGCCGGCAAGCACGTTGCGGCGGCCCATGAGCATCATGGGGACTCGAGTCCCGTCTTTCGAGGTGTACCAAACCTGCCTGTGGCCGTAGCTTTCGGAATCGAAGGGAATGTTTTTTCTTGCCCAGAGGACGAATTGACTGGTGTGTGCGGAACACAAGAGCGTGGCGGGCGGCCGTGTGAACGATTCCGACTCGATGACCAGTTCGTCGCTGTCGGGCGAGGCGGCGATAAAGCGGACGGTTCTGCCGCCGGTGCGAACCGGCCATTCGCCTGTTTTGTTTCCCTCTAGGTCAAAGACGGAAACGCGAGTGGCTGCCGGCCGAACGTAGGAAACGAGGATGCAGTCACCGGCAACGATCCACTGGTGAATTCGACTGTCACTCTCGGGAACAAGGTCGATCCACTCGGGCTCTCGACTCTCACGGAGAAGAAGCTCCACGATCCGGAAATTGGGTGCGTCGCGGTCTGTAATCGCGAGGATTTTGCCTTGGACGAGCACTGGACCAAGACTGAAGTCAGTGTCAGCGACAATGCACTCGGGAGGGCTTTCTCCGTCCAGCGGTTTGACATAAAAGGCAGTACGCGTTTTCTCAAGAAACTTGTAGACGAGGAACCCTAGGCGATTCGAGTCAGCCGTTAGACAAAGCCGGAGTTTTTCACCCTCGCCCGCGTAGAAGATCTCTTGGTCCTGGCGGAACTCGGTACCAAGAACATGACGGTGAGCAGCCCGGTAGAAAGGCCTTTGCGTATCGAGTGGCTCGTGGACGTAGTAGAAGCTTCTTCCATCCGAAGCGAACGCGAAGCCACGCAAATACCCTCGCGGCAGAATGTCAGGAAGCGTTCTACGCGTCTCGACATGCACCAGTGCAAACGTTCCCGTGCGTTCGCCGCCCTCCTTGATTTCGTAGAGAAGGAGTTTTCCATCAGCTGACGCACGAAGAGGCCTCACAGCGGTGTACTTCCCTGTACCACTCTCTGCAGGGTCAATTAAGAGTTGGTCCTTCCCGCTGGCTCCCTCCCTCGTGTAGATACAAGGCTGCTCCTGGTCCGGAAGACGCTTTTGGAAGAAGTACCGGTTGCTGACCTTTAGGAAAGAATCGCAGGTCTCGACTGCAAGGAATTGCCGAATGCGCTCCCGGATTCGCTCTCGACCAGGAACGCAATCAAGATACGCGCGGGCATATTGCGTCTGCTGTTCAATCCACTTCCGTGTGCCAGGAGAGTTTTGGTCTTCAAGCCAGCGGTAAGGGTCTGTAATCGGCACGCCGTGAAGAATCTCCGTCACCGGTTCAGCAGCGGAAAACGGAGGCGCTTGATAAACAGCGGTCATACTCGGCCCCCCTTAGGCCGTCTGAGTCGCTTCGCGATACATCCGTCGCGTAAGACTGCGAAGGTATCCGGCGACTGTGAGATTCGAGAGTGCATCGGTGGAATTCCATGTGTCGTTCGCAACGGCGTAGGCGAAGACAGCAACCAGAGGAGAAGCGGTGCGCGCGCGAGCGAGGTCGCTTGGCGAAAACAATGAGTGCCAAGGTTGAAGATAAGCAGCCGATATTCTCTGCTCGGCCTCGGTGTCTTTGACCTGGCTACGACCGAGGTGTTCGCGGAGGTATTCGAAAGTGATCAGAGGGTTCGTGACGCACCCTTCGGCCCAGTCAAGAAAAACGCATCGGTTCCGAGACACCAGAATGTTTCCCGGGTTGAAATCGATATGACCGACAGTATCGGGGAGCGAGATCTCACGGAGCAGCTCCATTGCTCGCTTCAGCTGTCCAGTGAGAAATGTTAGTTCGAAGTTCGTGAGACGTGCGGGAGTCTGTCTTTCCTGGCCCGCCATCAACTGAGTCATGCGAGCAAGAAAGGGATCGATGAGTGTCATGAGTTTGGGGAGTCTCAAGTCCTTGCACTGACACTCCAGCAGTGCCGCCGTTTTCGGGATGGAAAGAATCTGGAGTTCGGCAAGCTCGAGCGCAGCCCTTTCCCAGTCAGAGATCTCCCCGATGGCACCCAGTAGAGTGCCCGGCACCTCCACCGAGAGCCATGCATTCCACGACTCGCGCGCGCCGATGACAGCGGGAACATAACGCGGAAACAGGCGAGCCAACGTCACGGTGACCGAGAGCTCGTGTCGATTCGGTTCTCCGGTGGCCTTGAACCAGACAGCGGGACCATTCGTCTCCAGGCGAATGAGACTGAAAGTGGGGCTGGCATTGAATTGCTGGAATTTGCCCGTCACCCGCAGACCCAGGGAAGCAATCTGTTCCTGAACCCATCGGAAGAGTTCTTTGAGCCAGCCGGGGCTCGCGAACGGACCGCTTTCTCTTCGCCCTACATATGAATCCAGCTCCTCGAGTGATTCAGCAATCGCAGTGCGCTCCTCTTTGATCCCTGTCTGCTGACTTGCGGCATCTCTAGGCACCCAGCAGGTTCCGGCCGGCGCTTTGCTGTTGTGAAGAGATTCCATTACAGCGCACGGCGCGTTGCCATTGGACGTCGAAATCGCTGGAATGAACAGGCAGTAGCCATCGAATCCCCATTTCGTCCGAGCCTCCGCGACCACCTGCTCTGCGATTCTGCGCCGCGGCAGAATCTCAACCTTGGGTAGCAGCCAGTTGGACCCGCTGGGCACGAGAAGAACCTCCGAAGCGTTCCGGCGCGTGGCGATCAGGCGGTAAGTATCCCGCTCGATGTTCGGAAGTGAGGCCATGTCAGCCCTGCTTCAGTCCGCTCCGCTGATACCGGAAGACCGAATTGGCTGGAGAATTTGGTGCTTTTCGAGAGTCTCAATGAACTCGAGAACGTCGGCACGCACGATCTCACGGTTTGCGCCATACTCTCGGCTGATTTCATCAGCGATGGACGATTCGTCGCGCCCTTGTTTCAGCAAGTCGAAAACCTTCGATCCAAGCACATTCAGACAGAAAATCTCTCCATGATGGATGTTCAAGACAACGGTCCCATCCTGGCTCGGTGTGCTTCGAATTGCGTCGGAGATTCGAAACATGCCTGACTGGAGCCATTCGGTCGCGAAGGCATGCGCGGCTTTCGGCTTCTCGCGAGGGAATGTGCCATTGAGAAGCGAGGAAATCTACATGAACCCTCTACTGTTCGATGAAGCGGAGTACTGCACCATAAGTGGCTGTGATTATTCGCGCCTAGCGTGGTGTCCCTGTATGCGCCGGTCCGAGGCACGTTCGCGTTTACGTCCTGGCACGGAAAAAATCACTGCGGTGCCGAGCATTCGCCTATGCCGTGGACAAGAAGAACACGATGCATGGACAGCCGTCAGGTGCAACAGATGCCCCTGCTGCACCCCCATGAGCCTCTACTTTCTTCTGCTGGTCGCAACTGCAATTCTCGTGTGGCTCCATTCCCGAACGCCCAGACTCTGAGGGTAGGAGGTAGGAACATGAACCGGATTGCGAAAAGACTCTGGAGGCAGGAAGAAGGTCAAGACCTAACGGAATACGCTCTTTTGTTGGTTCTACTCGTCCTGGCCGCGATCGGCTCGCTCAGCAATGTCGCGACTGCGATCAATGCCGTGTTCGCGAAGGCAGTGCAGAACCTGAACGCCACCTAGTGACCTGCTTCGGGGTCGAGCATGGCCCAGGCGTGACCCTAAGTTTAAGCAGCCTCCGAGCCGGGCTGGCGTGCGGCACAGGATTCATAGGGTCTCCAGACGGAGGATTTCGACGCTGCCGTGCGGTATCTGCGCAACAGCCCAGTGGCGCGCAAAGTATGCTTTCCTCTCGTAAGGATGCGATCGATCTGCTGGCTCAGTGCAAAGAGGATGGTTCTTCGATGCTTGCTCTCGCATACTTTGGCGTCGAAGAGAGGCACCAGTTTTCTTGCAAAGTGGAGCAAGTCTCGGCTGAAGAACTTGTCCTGTCCGGCAAATTCGCCGTTGTCACTATTCCCCTTGAAGAGTCTGCGACCTTTGAATATGCGGAGACGCACGAAATGCGACCGCAAATGCTGGAGGTTCTCAAGAGGCTGACTACTGCCTGACGATACATACCCCAAAAGTGAGGGTAGTTTTGGCAGTAGCCAGACCACTGTTCTGAGATGACGAGCGAGCCACAAAATCGCAACTCGTTCATAAAGAATGCCTCCTTTTAGCCCCCAGGGTGCTAATGCGCTCGGCGCCCGCTGCCGGCATGCGTTTTCCTTTTCTTGGCTGATTCACACTTGCGGTCGCTCCTCCGGGCAGCACGCACCCGCATCACAACCTCGCAGAACTGCGAAACCTCACGGAGGGGCTCCTGGTGATCCAGCCAAGGGTCACGCAAGGAGACGTAGAACCTGTTTCGGCGATCGATACAGGGGAGAACATGAAAGTCGAGGAACGAGCGGTTGCCTTCATCCAGCCGAGCCAGCAGCGTTACGAACTTGTGTTCGCGCCGAACCGGGTCAATCCGCCAGCGCACAGCCTCTTTCCGAATTCGCACTGACCGGGCGACGAGCACCGAAACAATCAATCCATTCGGCAGCCGCAATCGGCTGCGCCACCTTCCTCCGCGTCTGACAATCGACACGTCGTTCGGAAACGTTGCAACAATCTGAGCGAAAAGTTCCTCGCGGAGGGCTTTTATCCGGCGGCGGAGGTCAAACGTGTCGAACTGGTCGGCACGGCCATACCCGATTAGTTCGTAAGCCCGTCGCAGGCTGCCGAAGCGGTCTCGGTATGTCGAAGGAGATGGGAGATCGGCAGAATGCTGGATGAGGCTGAGAGTCAGTCTTCCTTCTGAGGCAAGCAAGGCCCGCAGCCGGTCCAGCAGTTCATCATCCGACTTATTGATCGTGCGCTCATCCAAGATTTTCCGCGCCTCTGCAAGGGTCACGGGATCGACGATTGGATCGAAGGCTCCGGGCGTGAAAATCCATTCCGATTTCGGCAGCCTCGCCCTCGGTGTGTAGAGTTTGCGGGATGTTCGACCGAAAACGAGGCATCCGGCATACTTCGGATGAGTGAGGACGGCGTACACTGCCTGGTAGTCCCATTCGGAATCGCCGATATATTCGACACCCTTTCTGTTAAGTTCACGAGCAATCGCATAGACAGATAGCTTCTCGGATACGAACATCCGATAGATGTCCTTGACGCACTGCACCTCGTGGGCGGGGCCAGGGACCAGGATGACACGGTCCGTTGCGATGCTTTTCGCTCGCCCGTCGCGAGTTCCTGTTTCCGAACCCGGTAGGGGAGATCAGCATCCGCCGCAGGCCGTAACCGGGTATACCCCCTTGCTTAAACCCGAGACGTGCCAGCTGCTTCTGTCCTGCGAGCACCTTGACGCCCAATTCGCGGCTGTACTCGCCCGCCATAGTTCTCTTCAACGCCTTCATGATGAGGGGTGCCGTTGTTCGCGAAGGCCTCGGCGCAGTAATGCACCGGAACACCTGCTGATTTGCAAAGGAACTCGTAATGTGCGGACTCATCGGTGTCTTGAAATCGCCCCCAGCGACTGACATCGTAAACAAGGATTGCCCGATAAGCTGGAGTTCCACCAACGACATCTTGCAAGAGCTGCCGCAGCCCGGTTCTGTGCCTTAAGACGAGGCCACTCCTTGCAGCGTCGGAATATGTGCGGACAACCTCGAAACCTTTGGATTCCGCGTACTTCTGTATTGCCGCGGACTGGTTTTCGAGTGAGTACTGCTGATGTTCGGTCGACATGCGGATGTATTGAGCAGCGGGAACAAGCAGATTGGCGGTCATGATGTCCTCCTAAGGGACACATCGACCGGCCTTCAAGAAACTTTAGATCCCAATTGCCTTGTCCGCCAGACTTAAGGTCCTAGATTCCGGACGATCAACCCCTTTTTCAGTACAAGCGCGGTTCGGCTTGCCGGGTTTGGCCGACCTTATCCACGGTGGCAGCCCGCGCCAAATCCAGCTCGCCGTGAACCGTGAGTACTGGCAAGCGTGCTGAAACTCGGTACGTCAAGAACATTTGATTCTGGACGAGCCGGAAGTTCGGAAAGAGCAGAGCAGAATCGACGCAAAAGGGTTTTTGGGCAACTGCACCTAGCTCGCATTCCACTCCCCGGGGTGGGTTCGTGCGTTACGTGTAACGCAATCGAATCCACGAGGCTTGAACAAGCAAGACAGAAGACGGTATCCTAAGCACCGCAAATTCGTCGCGATGGCTCTCGCTGTGCCCACGTATCTTATTCCGTCTTTATCGCCTCAATTGGTGAGGCATTTACCGGCTCAACTGGCAAAACAGTTTCGCGCCGCAGCGATGCTGATCGGTGCTTTGATCCTGAGCGTGGCATCCGTGTTCGGACAAATCAACACCGGAGAGATCGGCGGCACCGTGAAAGACCCTTCCGGAGGACTGGTCGCTGGCGCGACCGTTGTTGCCACGCAGTCAGCAACCGGGATCAAGTACACCGCCATCGCTAATGGCTCGGGAGAATACCTGCTCGCACAATTGCCTATCGGCATGTATAAGCTGACGGTGGACGCACCGGGCTTCAAGCAATCCGTCTTGTCGAGTGTCCCAGTTCACATTGGGGACAAACTCCGGCAGGAATTCGTTCTCCAACTTGGAGATCGCAACGAGACGGTTATCGTAGGCGACACTGTCGAGCCGCTGCAACTCGAGTCCGCTGAGATCAAGGATGTAGTCCAGCATGATCAGGTGATCGCATTGCCTCTGAAGGAGCGGCAGTTTCTCGACCTGGCGATGTTGAGCGAAGGCGTAGTCCGGCCGCCGGGAGGGACGCGCGGGGATGCATTGCAGCAGGCGGGCACCCTGGTGAACGTTCTCGGACAGCGCAGCGGACACAACCTGTATCTGGTGGATGGAGTTACGGTGACTGACCAGCATTTCAATAACATGGTTCTTTCTCCGTCCGTCGATTCCATTCAGGAATTCAATATCGAGAAGACGTCGTATGCGCCCGAATTCGGAGGAAAATCAGGCGCGGTTATCAACGTGGTCACGAAATCGGGCTCGAACAGCTTTCACGGGAGCGCTTTCGAGTTTGTGCGAAATGATATTTTCGACGCCAAGAATTTCTTCGATTCAGCGACGGCTCCCATCCCGCCCTTCCGTCAGAACCAGTTCGGCGGAAGCTTGGGAGGCCCAGTGGTCAAGAACAAGACGTTTTTCTTCGTCAGCTATGAGGGCCAGAGAATTCGCAAATCTCTTACCCAGACCTTCTCAGTTCCCACGGCCGCGATGCGAACCGGGAATTTTGCCGGTCTGCGCACAATCTACGACCCCACGAACATCGCGGGGGGACAGCGCCAGCCTTTCAGCGCCAATACGATTCCAGCCCCGCGCCTGGACCCTGTGGCGGTGGCGCTGCTCGCCAAGATACCGCTGCCGAACCTGCCCGGGGTTGCGCAGAACCTGCGAGCCAGCGACACCCAGAGGATCGGATTCAACAACTATAGTGCGCGACTCGATCATCAGTTC
>JBARRP010000264.1:0-4731 GCA_049644285.1 Candidatus Acidiferrales bacterium
CTTCCATCGGCTCCAGATATCAGTTCTCTGCGTGGGAGAGAACCTCGATCGTTTTCCTTGGGTCATAGACACCATCCTTAAAGAGATCATTTCTTAGATGGTGTTGCATCGACCTATCGAATCCACCGCGCTTCTCGGAAGAGTGAATCACTTCGGGCGAAAACGAAATCGTTCTCGCCCAGCGCGGTCAGACTGATGGATTCCAGCCAAAAAGGGAGATAAATCTGCAAAACCACTTGCAGAAGATGCGGGGCCGGGGTTTGGTCTCGGCAAGGCAGATCGGTATTACAATAGCGGCTGCCTCGGAGGTACAAGAGTAGAAGTCCCAGCTTAAGTGATCCTGAGGGAGTCCCATGACTTATCCAACGCGACTAATGGCAGGGATCATCCTGATCACGGTGCCGTCCATCCAGTATGGTGGCTATTTTCTCTTGACATCCCTGATGAAGCCAGGCTCCGGCTACATGGAGAATCCGCTGCGGCAGAATTTCTTTCGCGCCGGCCACGCACATGCGGGCGTTATCGTGATCCTCTCACTGATCTGTCAGATTCTGGTGGACGCTGCGAGCTTGCCCGTCTGGCTTCAGTGGTTTGTGCGGATTGCCGTTCCCCTCGCGGCCATTCTTATCTCAGCCGGATTCTTTCTATCTATGGCTTCGCCAACTGCTTCGCGGCCGAATGGTGCTGTCTCGGTCATCTATGTGGGAGCTGTGATCCTCGCCGCGGGCGTTCTAACCTTGGGAATCGGCTTGCTACGGTCGCTCTAGCTCATGTTTATTAGGTTAACCCCTCCCGTCACCTGAAAACACGTCAAGGTGAGCGGAAAGGAAATCCTTTCGAACCCAAGCGGAGCTTACCGTTCGTTGAGTTGGCTGCATTTCTGAAATTCCGCGCCTCAGGTCCTGGCGGAGTAGCCGCGCGGCCGGAAGCTGGCCAGTGCTTGGGTCTCGTCCTCAAAGGTGGGGATACTGTCCAGCAAACGCATTACACCCAGCACCGCCAGCACACGACCGCGCGGACAGAGCAATTTCAGGCTGCCGTCCTGACGGCTAAGACTAACAAACGTCCCTGCGATGGTGGCGATGCTCGAACTATCCACCTGCGTCACGTCTGCCAGATTCAGCAACAGCTTGCGCACGCCGTTGGCGACCAGCTTTCGTAGATTGCTGTTCAGCAGGTCGTTGTCGACGCCGATCGTCGCTCTTCCCCGAAGGTCCACGACGGTGACATCGCCGGACTCTCGGATTGAGACTTGAAGACCCAAAATGGCCTCTTCGAGCAGTTCATCCTCGGCAGCAGGGACCTTGTCCCTCCGGCGGGCCCGATTGGACGCATTATATCCCGTTGGAGCTATGAATCGAGAGGCAATGGTTTTGTCTCAGTTTCCGACAACGCATTATAAAAGGGCGCCCCTTTTGGAGTAGGTTTTGAGCGCTGACCTCGTGCCCTGCGGCAGAGCAAGGACGGACGGCTAGCCCACGAAGTGCTTCGCAATATCGGAGTAATTCCGAATCCTGAAGAACTTCGCCAGAGACTAATGGAAATGCAGGTTTCGAGTGAAGGTAGCCTGTCCCCATACGAGCTTCAGGTAGTAAGCATCCTGCGGGCTGCGGAGGAAAGGGCAAAAATATTTGACTTGTCTCCACTCCCCACGCCGGAGGAGATGCAGCACAACCTGGACGTGGCGAACGAAATTGATCGGATGACCGGAGGCAAGTCTTTGTCGTTATCGCTCAGCGATGGCGTGCAATGGAATCGATTTCGAGCGCTAGCGGAGCCGAACCTTCGCAGGAATGGGAAATGATGCGAGGACAAAACCGTGAGAAGCGCTAGCAATAATTCGGCAAGCAGGCACACCCCAAGGAACGCCCGCTTGCGGTTGATGGGAGTCCACAATTAGCTCTTCTCAACACCCCCGAGACCAAGAGGAAAGCCGTTTTCTGGGCACTTAACGGGCACCTGAATATTGCCGACTGGCGCATCGTGCTGAGATATGAGCCCGGCAACGATGGTGGCTGATTCAGGCAGAGGCGACCGAAGAAGAGCCATGTCGCATAGCTCGTGCGGGGACATTCGCCAACAAAAAGACCAAGCCCTCGGCGACGGTCGGATGCGTGAAAATCGCGTCGCGCAACACCGTGTAGGGCAATCCGCCCAGCATTGCCGTCTGAACGGCCGCCATCATTTCGCTGGCTTCCGCACCAAACGCGGTGAATCCCAGGATGCGGTCGCTTTCCGCATCAACCAGCATCTTTACAAATCCACGCGTTTCGCCAATCGCAACGGCTCGAAGTACGCCGGCCATCGGCATCTTGGCCAGGCGATATGCGATGCCCCGCGCCTTCGCTTCCGTTTCGTTCAAACCCACTCGCGCCAGTTCTGGATCGGTGAACATGCAGAACGGTACGAGCCGATCGCGGGTCGTGCGGCTGCCGCCGTTCAGGTTGTCGCGGACGACTCGAAAGTCGTCGAATGCGACGTGCGTGAACTGCGGGCTCCCGGCGCAATCGCCCATGGCCCAAACGCCCGGCGCCGTCGTCTCCAGCCGCTCGTTCACTTTGATGTAGCCGCGTGCGTCGAGTTCGATTCCCGCCCTTTCGAGCCCGATTCCCTGCGTGTTCGCCGTTCGCCCCGTCGCAACCAGCAGGTCGGTGCCTTCGATCGTTTGTTCTCCATGACTGTTCTCAACGGCGATTCGCACCTTCTGACCGGAAAGTCCCTCCACCTGGCGCACTCGCGTTTCGAGCAGCACTTCGATTCCCTCGTTCGCGAAGTTCTCCAGAATCGCTTGCGCGATATCAGGATCTTCCGCGACGGCGAGTTGCCGGCCACGCTCGATCACCGTCACCTCGGACCCGAATCGGCGCAGCGCCTGCGCCAATTCAAGGCCGACGTACCCGCCGCCGAGTACGATCACATGCCCCGGCAGACGGTCGAGATCGAGCGCTTCTACGTGCGTCATGGGTCGTGCAGCCGCAAGCCCCGGAATGTCCGGGATAGCAGCGCGCGATCCAAGGTCAAGAAACACACGGTCGCCCGTGATCATCCTCCGCCCGCCCTCATTAAGCTGCACTTCGACCGTTTTGGGAGCGACGAACCGTGCTTCGCCTCGAACCAGTTCCGCTCCCGTCGCCTTGAACCGATCGAGATGAGCCTGAACCTCCCCCTCCACCATCTTTCGCTTGCGGTTCAGGACGCCCTTCATATCCGTCGACACAGGCCCGCTTTGAATGCCGTACTCCGCGCCGTGCCGCGCGAACCAATTCGCTTTCGCGCTGCGAATCACGTTCTTGCTCGGCAAGCACGCGATGTTCGGACACGATCCGCCGATGTACTTCCGCTCCACGACCGCCGTGCGGTGGCCCGCCTGCGCGAACGTCCACGTCACGTGCTTCCCGGCTTCTCCACTTCCGATAACAAGGATCTCGTAGCGTTCTACCTCAGGCATGTCCACCTCCATGGGCGAACTGCAGTCACTCTTCTCGAACGCCCAGGACTCATCCAAAAACATTACATCCGTTTGCCCCCGGCGGCCACAATCACTTGCCCCGTGACCCAGCGCGCGTCGTCCCTGGCTAGAAACGTAGCGGCCACAAGGTTCTCACAAGCCACAAGCGGTGATTAGCTTTCGACAGTTCGTCGAGGATCACTGGATCAAGCAAGTCCTACCCGTCTTCAAGGCTTCGACCGCCGAATCGCACCGGACCCTTTTGCACAAGCACCTGCTCCCCTATTTTGGGGAGAAGCGCCTGTGCGACATCGGAACGGCCGATGTGCAGGGATTCGTAACCTTGAAGGCGGAGGCAGGACTCGCGTGGAACACCATCAAGAACCTCCGCAACCTGGTCAGTCGCATCTTGAGGACGGCGCTGGAGTGGAACCTGCTGACCTCCAACGCCGCCCATGGAGTGCGGCTGCCGGCAAAACAACTCCCACGCCTTCCCGAGGTGATTACGGTTGAGCAATTTCGCGCGTTACTGGGGAAACTTCCCGAGCCAGTGCGCACGATGGTTCTCCTTTGTGCCTTCACTGGAGTGAGGGCGGGCGAGTTATTTGCACTCCGGTGGCGCCACGTTGATTTTCAGCGTGGCGTCCTCCAAGTGCACGAGAGTGTTCACCGCGGAAAGTTTGGACCACCGAAAACCCGCAACAGTGTTCGTGACTTACCGCTGGGGAATATCGTCGTGGGTGCATTGCTGGAACATCGGAAACGATTTCAGCATTGCAGCCCGGATGAGTTGCTTTTCCCTTCAAGGAAAGGAACGGCGCTGTGTCGGAACAATCTGCTGCGGCGGATTCTCTACCCGGCGTGTGATCGAGCCAAGACTCCACGAGTCGGCTGGCACGGTCTCCGCCATTTCCACGCGACCCTGTTGAGCGAAGCCGGGGAACCGTTAAAGGTGGCGCAGGCACAGCTCGGCCATGCTGACTTGCAGACGACTCTCGGGGTTTATACGCACGTTCTGCCCGGGTCACAACGCCGAGCGGTGGAGAAAGTGGAATCGTTAATTTTCCCAAACTTTCCCAAGTTCGGGGATCATTCAAACGGGGCCGAAGAGATCGAGTTCAAAATCCAATGACGCGAAAAGACTTAGCGATATGGAAGTGGCGCGCCTGAGAGGATTTGAACCTCCGACCTCTGATGTGATAACGACGTCGGCCTCGCGACGATCTGAGTAGACTGTGTGGTGTCTAACCTAACAGCGCTCGGATCGAAGGAGGCCGAGATGC
>JBARRP010000265.1:0-3529 GCA_049644285.1 Candidatus Acidiferrales bacterium
CCAGGGGGAATGAGTTGGGACGTTGGCGATCCGCTCGGAGTGGGACTGTTTTCTGTTTGAGAGATCGGGATGGAGTGGCGAATGGTAATGCTTTGCGTATCGACCAGAATTTCCTTGACCAGCAGCCGCAAAATTTGTTGGCGTTCACGAACATCCAACGTCTTCGCTCGTGCGTGCAGTTTTTCCCGAAATGCGCTTAAATTTTCAGCAAGCTGCAAGTATTTCACTTCGTCCATTGCGCCGGTCTTGAATGATTGAATCTCTGCTTCCACCGTTTTTGCTCTCTTATTCAACTCTGGCATTCTTTCGCGTAATTGCGACAAGCTGAGCAAGCCTTCCTGATAAGCCGTAATCAGTCGTTCGATGTTTTTTCCGAGTCGCACTTGTTCGCGTCGTAGAGTTTCGTGACGTTGTCGTCGAGGATCTGTGTTTCTTATGGCCTCTTTTCGTCGATCAATTTCGGCTTGCAGCAGTGTGTCATCCTCCAGCAAGCGGATGATCTGATTCCATACGAACGGGTCCAGGTAATCTTGCCGGATCGGTCGGTTCGTGCATAACGCGCCTTTGAGTTGACGGTGAGCATCGGAGCCGATACACCGATAGTAGTACAGCCTCCGTCTAGATGTGCGTGCAGAACACCGATACAAAGCATAGCCACACCGCTGACAGACCAGCATCCCCTGCAACAACGTCGGCTCTACCGTTCTACGCTGTGCATGATGCTTGTTTCTTTCCAACTGTTCTTGCGCCAAGGCAAAGGTCTGTTCACTCACCAACGCCGGAACGGGCACGGTAATCCACTCCGATCGAGGACGCTCGTGATTTGCGCTATTACGTTTCGGTATGCTATTCCGCTGACGCAACAACCGCGTGATGCGTTGCCGCGGCCGCTGTTCGGTTTTTCCATAGCAGGCCGTGCCTTGGTACGCCGGATTGCGCAAGATGCCCCATACCGTCGATCGTTCCCATCGCGTTTTTCCTGTTCTTGTCGGAATTCCACGCTGGTTCAACAAACGCGCAATCGCTCGGATATTGAGCTGTTGTTTGGTATACATCTCGAACACCATGCGAACCACACCGGCTTGGCTTTCCAGCACTTCATAGTAAGCGGCAGAAGTGTCCGTCTTCTTCACATAGCGGTAGCCGTACGGAGCCCCGGAAAGTATATTCACCACTCCCTGCTGCGCTTTGTGCCGCTTTCCTCTTCTGCTCCGTTCCGCGATCTGCGCCCGTTCGTATTCTGCAATCATTCCTTGAAACTGCACGACCAATTGATCCTCCGGGCTGCCACCGGAGGGCGACTTCAGAAAAACAATGTCGACTCCACATCGTGCTAGTTCTTCCGCCAACAGCACTTGGTAAGCGTATTTGCGGCTGAGCCGATCGGGCGAGTAGATCAATACCGCGGCCACTTGCCCTTGTGCCGCCAGGTCACGAAGCGTTTCCAGACCCGGCCGCTGTAGACTCGCGCCACTATACCCTTCGTCTTGGAAGACCCATTCCGGCGGCACCACGTATCCGTTTGTCTTCGCATATTCGACCAGGGCTGTTGTCTGACTGGCGATAGTGTGGTCCTCCTTCTGACGGTCGGAGGAAACCCGCGCATAAATTGCAGCTGGTTTGTTCATTTACTGTCTCCTGCAGCGAATCAAATTCCACAGATCCAATCGATCGACGTACGGGAGGCACGAGGACTTCGTAGACTTGCTCGAGTTTTTGAGGGAGCAAACGATCAAAGCGATATTCGAATTGAAGCGCGCGGTCGTCGAGTGCAGGCCGCCTAGCCACGCCTTCTTCTCTGCGGCAAAGCGGCATGTAATGCCCGACTCACGATCTCGCTCAATGACAAATCTGTGCGGTTCGCAAAAGCGTGAAGGCGCTGAACTAGTTCTCGAGAAAGTTTTACAGTGAAAGCAACCTTGAGATCGCCGACGGGAACCGGCTTGGCCAGGAGCTGGGCCCGCTGCAAATAGCGATACGCTTGTCGCGGAGAGATGCCAGAGCGTTTCACCATCCGGGCAACAGCATCCGGCAAATAATCGAATCGTTGCAGCAGTTTGCGCGCGTAATTGAGGCGCTCGGCCTTTTCGCGTGCAGAAGCTCGGTTCATGAGTCACAACTACACAACCGTATATGACATGCCGCAAGTACCTCTTTGGGCACATCTATCGGTACCTCAGCACGCGCTCAAAACTGAAGTTATCTTTTGCGTCCGAGGAGTAACCACGCCTCCTTGCGGAGTACCGCGCTCGGTCGGAAAGAGCCGCCCTTTCCCATAGCTTCCAGCCTTGAGCATGGCCTCAATGAGGCGGAGCACTCGGCCGTCGGCTACGCGCTGGGCGACGAGCGTGAGAAGCTTTTCGTGATTGACGGACCCGAAAAAATCTCGGAGATCTCCATCCACGATCCACTCTGACCCACTCTTAATCTCCTTCCAGATCTTGCGCAGTGCCTCCTTCGTCGATCGCCCTCGCCGATATCCAAAGCTGGCATCATCGAATGTCGGCTCGAAGATAGGCTCTAACCGATTGAGCAGCGCTTGCTGACATACGCGATCGTAAATCGTCGGTACACCAAGCATTCGACACTCGCCCGGTTTATCCCTCTTCGGAATAAGGTGTTGCAACACCGGCTGAGGTCGATAGGTATCCTCTTTCAGCTCCTTCTCTAGCCGAGCTAACTGCGAGCCCAGCTGTGCGGAGAAAGCCGCCAGACTCTGCCCATCTACACCTCCACTGCCCCGATTTTCCTTCACCCTCTCCCAGGCCATCTCCAGGTTCTTCCGCTTGTACACCTTGTCGATTAATGAATGGACCTTCTTGGCACCCGTCAGGTTGATCCAATCCACCAGTCTCCTCAGACGAGAGCGTACGGGTTTTTCGCTAAAGGAACTGTTCCTTCCTCCCTCATCTTTACTCATCTGGTTTCCTTTCTCTTCCTGACCATCTTCGCCGGCTGCCTTCCCCGACCCACTTCCGTCGCCGGTTGCCCGGTCACGTGGCTTTCACCACGCTTCATAGGTAATTTGCAGCCGTCCGACTACTGACAGAGCGTCGCTCGCCACTTCGCTTTCGCTTATAGGTCTGCTTACTCCGGTGCCACCCGGAGACTCTGCCAGTCCTCCTGAGGTCACGCGCTGTTCTTCCGTACCGTGCTGTCCGCAAACACCTTGGTGCGGTGGGTGAATGAGAACGCCTTCGCCTCAATAGTGCAGGCTCGACCTTGCCCCACCTCTGGCCGACCGGTTCATCTTGGGTTTCCCCATCGATTACGGCCCGGTACTTCTCCTCATGCCCTTCGGATTCCACCTCACGATGGACACCCTGCCCTCCGGAGTACGGCAAGCGGTGGCTTCAGGTCCGTTTTGGCTGTATCCGGCTTTCGCCTTCGTGCCCGTTTAAACGTCTCCATACCTTCCACTTTCTCCGGCCAGCGAGGTTTTATCCCCGCTTTCGGATATGACGCTCCTCATTCGAGCGCCAGAGGGACTTGAACCCTCCAGAACAACGCGCTGCTCAGCGCGCACTAT
>JBARRP010000266.1:0-16680 GCA_049644285.1 Candidatus Acidiferrales bacterium
GGCAGGGGATTCGAACCCCCGACCCCCGCGTTGCGAACGCGATGCTCTCCCAGCTGAGCTAGCCGCCCACAAATCGCATCCATTCTAGCAAACGGAAAAGTTGCCGCCAATGCTCGATGCGTGTCGCATTGCTCCGCTGCGTCACACTTTGGCCATCGATTTGAGAGGAATGCCGAGAATAAACGGCTCAAAAAAGCGCCGACGACCTCAGTCTACTTGTGACTCGGTCCTTCGCGGCAACCAGTACCAAGCGAGGACCGGCATGATGAACAGAATCGCCAGCGGGGAGGTGATCATCGCACCGACAACAACTCTCGCAAGAGGCTGTTGGGCTTGCGCGCCGATGCCGGTGGAAATCGCGGCGGGCAAGAGCCCGACGCTAGCCGACAAACAAGCTAACAGGATCGGCCGCATTTCGAGAAGGGCGCCCTTGCGGATGGCCTCATCCTTTGGAACGTCTCCGTGGTAGAAGCGGCGTATTCCGGAAAGGAACACGGAGCTGCCCAGTGTCGCCACGCCCAAAGCCGACACAAAGCCCACGGAAGCCGAAATGCTGAAGGGCGTGCCGGAAAGGAAGAGCGCGAGCACCCCACCGATCGCACCGAAAGGCAAAGTCGCCAGAACGACAAACGCAGCACGGGAGGAGTTGAACAGAGCGTAGAGCAGACCGAGAATAATGGCGAGGCTGACGGGAACGATGATGGCGAGACGCCGCTGTTCCCTCCGGAGACTCTCGTATTCGCCGGCCCATTCGTAGTGATAGCCTTCGGGCAAGTGAACCTGCTGAGACAGTTTCGCCTGAACCTCCTGAATGGTGCTGGCGAGGTCGCGACCTCGAACGCTGAATTTTACCGGAATGTAGCGGCGACCGTTCTCGCGATAGATCATGAAAGCGCCGTTGTGGAGAATGACGCTGGCTACCTGTCCAAGCGGGACGTTGTTGCCGTCCGGCGTGGGAAGGAGGATGTTACGAATCGCTTCGGGCGTGCGGCGAAATTCGGGTTGGTATCGAACGACGAAGTCGAAGCGGCGGTCACCCTGGAGAATCTGCGTCGCCGCGATGCCTCCGATGGCGGCCTGCACTGCGGCATTGACGTCTGAAGCCATCAAGCCGTAGCGCGCGCTCGCGGCGCGGTCAATCGAAACGAGCAGGTCTGGTTGGCCGGTCACGGGGAAGACGCCCAAGTCCGCGATTCCCCTTACCTTGCTCATGACGTCGCGAATTTGATCGGCCTCTTGAACGAGGACGTCGAAGTCATCGCCGAAGAGCTTCAGAGAGTTTTCGCCCTTGATCCCGGACATGGCTTCTTCAACGTTGTCCTCGATGTTTTGCGAAAAATTGAAAGCGATGCCGGGATATTTCACGAGCTGTGCGCTCATCTGATCGATGAGCTTTTCCTTCGAAATCCCGGCGGGCCACTGGCTTTCCGGCTTCAGCTGCACAAAGAACTCGATGTTGTTGAACGTCGTGATGTCCGTGCCATCGTCCGGCCGACCCATCTGCGAAACCACCCGGGTCACTTCCGGAAAAGTGGCGAACAGAGCGCGAATGCGATCCGCTAGTGCCGTAGCGGACTCATTCGAGATGTCTTGGGGAAGCGTGGCTCGAACCCACAGGTTCCCTTCCTCGAGCTTGGGCATGAATTCGCCGCCGAGGAACGGAATGATTGCGAAGGTGGTTATCAGTAGAACCAGGCTAACCCCCAATACCGCCCCGCGACGATTGAGCAAGGAAGGCAAGACCCGCTCGTATCGATCATGGAGCCAGCGAACCATCCTTGTGCTGCCTTCGCCCCGCTCGCGAGCCGACTCTGCTCCGAACGAGGCCAGCACCGGGGCAAACAGAAGCGCAAACAGCCGCCCGCCTACCAAGGCACATCCATAGGTGAACGACATAGGAGCGAAAATCTTTCCAGGAACACCTGTCATCGTGAAGAGGGGGATGAAAGCGACAAGAATGACGCCAACCGAAAACAGAACGGGACGGGAAGCTTCCGCCATGGCGTCGGCGATGACGTCGAAAACAGGCCGGTCTGGTGCGCGAATCCGCAATCCTCGATGGATATGCTCAAGGTCGATCACCGCGGCATCGACGAGGATTCCAAAGTCGATCGCACCCACCGAAATCAAGTTGGCCGATTGCCCGGTGAGCACCATCAACATGAAGGCAAAGAGGAGAGAAAGAGGGATCGCCAGGGCAGCGATCAGGGAAATGCGCCAGTCGCCAAGGAACAGAAGCAACAGAGCAGTCACAAGCAGAAGCCCGGACAAGACGACCTCGCGAACCGTGTGGGTCGTAAGACCGATCAGGTCGGTTCGATCGTAGATGGTCTTGATTTTCATGCCGTGGGGAAGAAGACCGTCATTGAGCTGCGCAGCCTTCCTTCGCAAAGCCGCGAGCGCCGGAAGCGATTTCTGGTAGCGATCGAGGAGAACAATCCCTTCGATTGCATCGCTGTTCTGGTCGATTCCGACGCGCCCCAAACGAGGCTGATAACCCTCATGGACGTCGCCGAGTTGCCCGAGAAATACCGGCACGCCGCTGCGTTCGGCCACGAGCACGCTGCGCATGTCCTGGACCGTCTGCAGCAGGCCGATCCCGCGGACATTCAAGCTCTGGCTTCCGAGCGTGAGATAATTGCCGCCCGCATTGGCATTGCTCGCCGACACTGCGGCGACAACTTGTGGAAGGGTGACATTCAGTTGCAGAAGGCGGCGCGGGTCGAGTTCCGCCTGGTATTGCCGTGTGGTTCCGCCGAAGGTGGTGACGTCGATGATGCCGGGGATCTGCTTGATCTCACGGTGAATGAACCAGTTCTGCGTGGCCTTCAACTCGTTCAGCGAATAGCCCGTCCCAACCACCTGATAGCGGTAGATTTCTCCGATCGGGGACCAAGGTGAAAGTTGTGCAGTCAAATTAGAAGGCAACGAAACAAGCTGCAATCGGTTCAAAGCTTCCTGGCGATCCCAGTAATAGTCGCTACCATAGTCGAAATACATTTTGACGTCGCTGAGACCGAAGATGCTGATTGACCG
Organism: Candidatus Acidiferrales bacterium; assembly: GCA_049644285.1. GTDB lineage: Bacteria > Acidobacteriota > Terriglobia > Acidiferrales > UBA7541 > CAVRXT01. The sequence goes on from JBARRP010000266.1 coordinate 3,037, forward strand.
CACTTCTTGAAGGCGTGGAATCCCAAACAGGGCAGTCTCAACCGGGACGGTGACCTGCCGTTCTATTTCCTCGGCAGACCACGAGGGATTCTGGGTGATGAATTCGACGAGCGGCGGTGAGGGATCCGGATAAGCCTCGATGTCCAGCCTTGCGAAGAAGTACACGCCGGCCACAACCCAGCCGGCAAGCAAGAGCAGCATCAGCGCGCGGTACCGCAGCAGGTTGTGAACAAGAGTCTTCATCAGGGATTCGAAGCAGCAGCCTTCAACAACAACGCCCCTTCGGAGACAATCCTCTCAGTGGGCTTCAAACCCGAGGCGATTTCCAACGAGCCATCGAAGGCGCGGCCCAGCGTGACGCTGCGGCGTTCGAAACGGTTATCGCCCTTGGCGACGAAAAGGAAGGCGTCATTGCCCTCACGGACCACCGCAGATGACGGGACGAGAATCCCTTGCGACGAAGAACGTAGGAGGCGAATTGTGCCGAACATCGCGGGCTTAATACGCCCTGCGGGATTGGGCAACACAACTCGCACGCGGACTGTACGCGTGACCGGATCGACGGTGTCCGACACAACGCTGACCCGGCCGGACCAGTGCTGGTTCGAATAAGCGTTCAGCGCCACCTGGGCTTCCTCTCCGGCCCGCGCGGCGGTGAGATCTTTCTCATAAATGTCGCCCATGGCCCAGACGGTGCTGATGTCAGCGATCGTACAAAGCGGCAAGGGGGCATCGAGCGATTTGGAATATTCGCCCGGCGCGGCGCCAATATCGAGAACCACTCCCGAGCGGGGAGCGATGACGCGCAAGGCACTCGTCGGAGCTGTGGGGTCGGCGCCAAGGACGCGCAGTTGATCCGCGGCAGTTTTCAGCTCCGCCTGGGCCATCGCCGCATCGGCTTGCGCCTGTTGGTAATCGCGCTCGGCGATGGCGTGATGCGCGAGGAGGTCTTCAGAGCGCGCAAGCTGTTTCTGCTTCACGTCGTCGTCGGCGCGGGCTTTTTGATAGTCCGAGAGGGCGCGCGATAGGTCGCCGCTATCCAGAATCGCCAGAGTTTCGCCTTTCTTGACGCGATCCCAGGGCCGGACCTTCATCTCGATAATCCGGCCACCAGCAGGCGCGAAGACGTGGACGACGCGCGTTGGGTCGGCCTCAATATGCGCGGGCAATTCCATGTATTCGGGGACGGTGGTCGTTTGCACCGTGAGTGTCTGGATGCCCTTGGCGTCCGGGGCAACGTAAGTTTCCGTAGAGTCGGATTTCTCCCCCGTCGACTGGTCTTTGGGCGCAGATCCTCCACAAGCTACGGCGCACCCCGTGAGGGCCAAAAGGATGGCGACCTGACAGAAGCGATTTCTTAAAGCGAAGCCGCAAACAAAATACGTATTCATGCGTGACCAGGACACGAATGGGATTTCCATCCCGCAACCTCCTGCTGCAATTTTCGAAATTGGAGGCCGGTTATGGTTACTAGCTCAGGGTATTGGGAATGCGTTGCAGAAGAAGGAGAGGAGGGCCGCGATCTGATATGGCTCGGACCGCAGGTTCAAGAGGTGTGGCTTCCTCGTCGGCAGCCCAGTCGGAAAGTGCGATCGGCGGCAGCGAATTGAATCCGGGCAGTTCCGCCACCAATGCGTGGGCGCAATCGTTGGCGCCGGACGAATGAGCGCTGCCGCCATGGAGCACGGGACTGTGCCGCCGTGTCCAAGACGAATCTTCCATCATCACGAGTTCCGGGTGCAGGTCATCCGTCAAGGAAATGGCGAAGAACAAGAGGACGAGGATACAGGCGAGCGCAATCCAGGCCTTCTGAGGCTGCGAATCGCGTGCCCGCCGATCGCGTCCCGGGCGCATGCGAAATGCGCCGATTGCCGCCAGGGCAATGACCAGCCAGACGAGGTTGAGAAGAAGTTCCATCGAGCTATTCAGATTGCCTCACGAAGACGGACTCGAAGTTCATCCAATCGCCTGCTGTGATTGGGAACTTCTCAATTTACTATGTCCCGGCAGGCTGCACAATCGCCGCATTTCCGAACGATTACAATCAAGTTACACCGATTGGGGGTTCAGCCGGTGAGCCGCGTGGCTGCCTCGGTGAGAACCCGGTCCAGCAAGGCTGCGTCTCGAACGCTGCCCTGCGCGAATGACTTTGTCCCTCCACCCTTGGCGCCGTGCGCCGCGAGAGTCTCCCGCAGCAGGGTCCCCATGTCTGCGGACAGGTCATCGGAGCGCGCAAAGACGACATTGCCGTCCGCGCGCGTGGCGAGCAGGGCGATTGTTCCAGACTCCCTGACGAGATTTGTGGCGAGTAGCCGAAGAAATCGAGCGTCGGCGTCGTCCCAGATGCGCGAGATCACCGACGCGCCGCGACGTTCACCCCCGGCGGCCCGCGCTGTCGTAAGCATTGATTGAGCTTCAAGCTCTGCCAGGCGCGCAAGGAGCTTCTCACGGTCGCGATGCTCTCCACGCCGTTCCGCGAGCACCTTCTCCACCATGGCGGGCACCTCAGGCATACCGCACCCAATTTGCTCGGCCGCGGCTCCCACAGAGCTCCGGTCGGCGCGTGCCGCCGCGAGCGCGCGAAAACCCACCACAAACTCGATTCGCCAGTGTTGCTTCTGCTTTTCACACTTGCGGATCAGGAGAATTCCAGCCTGGCCGGTGCGGGAAAGATGCGTGCCACCGCAAGGCTGGCGGTCGAACCCCTCGATTCCGATTACACGAAGCAGGCCCTCACGGTCGACGGTTTTCCGGATGCCCTGCGCCATCAACTCCTTTGCCGTGCCGTACTGAACCTCAATCGGACGGTCTTCGAAGATAATCTCGTTCGTGCGCCGCTCAACCTCCTCGAGATGCCGGGGAACGACCGAGGGAGCGGCAATATCGATTGTGGAGATTTCGCGCCCGAGATGAAATGACACCGTCGGAAAATTGAATTTTTCGATGAAGGCTGCGGAAACAAGATGTTGGCCGGTGTGCTGTTGCATTTGATCGAAGCGCCGGCTCCAATCGATTGAACCGCGGACGGGGCCCCGCGCAAGCGGTTTGTCGGTGACGTGCAGCACTTCGCCGTTTTCGTCCTCAAGCACGTCCAAAACCGACACGTCAGCCAGTCGGCCAAGATCATTCGGTTGGCCGCCGGAGGTGGGATAAAACGCGGTGCGGTCCAGCACGGCGTGCCAGCGTTCGCCTGCTGGCTCACATGCCACAACCTGAGCGTCGAATTCTTTGAGGAACGCGTCTGTGTAATAGAGCCTCTCGGTCACGCTCTTTCCTTTGCTTCCCTGCTCCTTCAGCTCCTGCAGCTTTCGTTGCTTCCTGTTTCGAGTGCTTTCTGCCAGGCTTCCGCGTACTTGTAGCCGGACCCAGTGTTGAAGAGCACGAGCGTCTCATCGGGCGCGAGCCAGTCATCCGAAACCAGTTGGCGCGCCGCCGCGACGGTCGCGGCTCCCTCCGGTGCGGCGAAAATGCCCTCGAGCGACGCCAATTCCCTTCCTGCCGCGAGCATCGCGTCATCCGAAACAGCCAGCGCCGTGCCGCGACTCGAACGGATCGCTTCGAGAATCAATCGGTCACCGAGCGCTTTCGGAACGCGCAGCCCTGAGGCGATGGTCGAGGCTCCCTGCCAGAATTCTGCAGTTTCGCTCCCCTTGTGAAACGCTTCCACGATCGGAGCGCAGCCGGATGCCTGGACCGAGACCATTCTGGGCCGCTCGCTCCCGATCCATCGCATGGCTTCCATTTCTTCAAATGCCTTCCACATCCCGATCAGTCCTACTCCGCCGCCGGTCGGGTAGAAGATTACATCGGGCACCTTCCCTCCGAACTGTTCCCACAGTTCGTAGGCCATGGTCTTCTTGCCCTCGATGCGGTAAGGCTCCTTCAGCGTGGATACTTCGAACCAGGCTTCATTCGCCTTGTGCTCCATGACGTAGCGGCCGCAGTCGGAGATCAGGCCATCGAGTTTGCGCACTTCAGCGCCGAACGCTTCGCACTCCATAGTATTCGCGGCCGGAGTGTCCGCGGGCATCACGATAACGCAGGGAATCCCCGCTTGCGCGGCGTAAGCAGCGAGGGCACCGCCCGCATTTCCCGCCGTCGGAGCCGCGAGCTTCTTCGCTCCTAGCTCTTTGGCACGCGTGACGGCCGCGGAAAGCCCGCGCGCTTTGAACGATCCCGTAGGGTTCAGCCCTTCGTCCTTGATGAAAAGCTGCTTCAGGCCGAGTCTCGCGCCGAGACGCCGCGCGTGAATCAGTGGAGTCATACCCTCGCCGAGCGAAACAGGGTCACCCGCCGGCAAGACTTCCTGGTAACGCCACATATTGGGCGCGCGCAGGCGGAGAGCATCACGCGTCAGAGTGTTCGCTGCCTTTTCCAAGTCGTACCGCGCGAGCAACGGCCCGCCGCACTCACACAAATTCTGAAGCCGGTCATGCGGCACAGTCTTGCGACACCTCGAGCATTCGAGATGCGTGAACGCTGTCTCCATAGGCGCGAGTCTAGCACAGCGCAGAATGCGCAACGCTGGGGCCGCCAGAGAATCGAGGATCGCCAAGGCGGAGGCGAACTCTCAAACGGCGCTCGATCGGCTCTTCTTTTGCGCTCCAACTTGTTCGACAGCCCAGCGGCTCAAGTTGATAGACTCTTGTCTCTTTGGTTCCTCGGGAGTCTGTGATAAATGCTGTATATCACCGACCTGGGCGGCGGCATATGGAACTGAGACATCTACGATCGTTCCTTGCGGTGGCCGAACACCTGCATTTCCGCCGCGCCGCCGAGACCATTCATTTGAGTGAGCCGGCTCTCAGCGTGCAGATCCGCACGTTGGAAGAGGAGATCGGCGTTCAGTTGTTTGTCCGGGACCGCAGAAGAACTTTGCTCACTCCGGCAGGGCAAGTCTTTCTGGAGGAGGCCCGCGAGATGGTGGTGCGTTCCGAGCGCGCCCTTGGCCGGGCCCGGCGAGCAGCGCTTGGACAGGTAGGGATTTTGCGAGTCGGCTTTGTTTCTACGGCGGCCGCACTTTTGATTCCACCGCTCGTAATGCGTTTTCGGGAGTTCTATCCGGATGTAGAACTCGACCTGCGAAATGTTCTAACGGCGGATCAAGTCGTCCAGCTAAGCGATGGGAGGCTCGACGTCGGGTTGCTGCGACTCCCGATTACGGCGCAGGAACAAATCGAGACTACGGTTTTGCATAGAGAACCGTTCATTCTGTTGTTGCCTGCCTCCCATCCTTTGGCCCGGAAGCGCCCTCTTCGCCTTCAACACCTTGGGGATGCCAATTTCGTGATGTACGCGCGCAAACAAGCTCCCGCCTTTCACGATCGCATTCTTGGCATCCTCAACGGCGCAGGATTCAGTCCCCATGTGGTACAGGAGGCCAGCGAAATGCACACATTGGTTTCCTTGGTGGCGGCGGGCCTTGGAATTGCTCTGGCACCCTCGTCGGTACAACTCCTACATCACCTGCCGGGAGTTGTCGTGCGCAAGCTTCCCAGGCGACTCCCGCTGTCAGAAATCGCCCTGGCGGTGCGCAAACACGACACTGCCGCGACGACGCGTTTGTTTGTCGATGTGGCGCTGGCTACTCACGGCGTTAAGTAGCTAAGCTATTTTGACCCTGGGTCCGGCGCGCGAGCGCGAGCGCTCCCCCCGCCGTTGATTGCCGAAACAGAGTCCCCGGAAGCCTGCGCCCTCGACTCGCCGCGATTCGGAGCTCGAGGTGATAACATTTGCCTATCAAGCTTGATAATGACATTCAATTGGACGATTGAGGCATTTACCAGCAGAATCATCCCACGTCCCTTAGGCGTCCGAGTTTTTTCTAAGAGACACGAATGTTCCGGCCCAAGGCTGCAGGAGTCCCGATCTTTAAGTGTCCAGGGTGCGGCGCGGAGCATTCCACCAGTTCGCTCGAAGAGCGCCTGCACATTTGTCCCGCCTGTAACCGCTATCTCTCGATGCCATCGGGAGCCCGGATTGCCACGCTCGCCGATCCGGGAACGTTCCGTGAACTCGACCGGAAGCTGGTGTCGGTCGATCCCCTGAAATTCATCGACATCAAGTCCTACCGGGATCGCTTGCGGGAAGCCCGTCGGGAAACCGGGGTTCGAGAGGCGGTGACCACCGGCCTGTGCCGCATCGGAGGCCAACCCGCCGTGCTCGTGGTCTTCGACTTCGAGTTTCTCGGTGGCACGATGGGTTCCATCGTGGGGGAGAAGATTGCCGGCGCTTTCGAAGAAGCCACCGAACGACGTGTTCCGATCGTGACTGTGGCAGCCAGCGGAGGCGCTCGCGTTCAAGAGGGCATGTTTTCCTTGATGCAGATGGCCAAGGTAGCCGCCGCCTCTTCCCTGCACGACCGCGCCGGCCTCGCGTTCATTTCGATTCTGACCGATCCCACGTTTGGCGGGGTCACCGCCAGCTTCGCCTCGCTGGGCGATGTCATCCTCGCTGAGCCGGGCGCTCAAATCGGCTTTGTGGGGCCGCGGGTGATCGAACAGACGACCGGGGCACCGCCGCCGAAGGATTCGCATCGCGCGGAAACCCTGCTTCGTGCTGGGCTGATCGATCTCGTCGTGAGCCGTCACGACTTAGCGGTGGTGGTCGGTTATCTAATAGCTCATCTCAAGCGACAGAAAACCCGGGAGACTGATGTCGAGCCCGCACCATCCGCCCCGAAGCGGCGTCGCTTACCCGCGTGGCAGCAGGTCGGTCTGGCCCGGCACTCCGGCAGACCTACCGCGCGGCAGTACATCACGCTAATAACGTCACGCTTTTTGGAACTCCACGGAGATCGGTGGGGTGGTGATGATCCAGCCATCATCGGGGGCTTGGCGGAAATTAACGGAGACACCGTTGTTCTTATTGCGCAGGAGCGCGGCGGGACCCCCGCGGAGAAGGAAGCCTCTCACGGAGGCATGGCATATCCCGAGGGCTATCGGAAGTCGCTACGACTCATGCAGCTCGCTGCCAAGTTTGGAATTCCGGTGGTGACACTCATCGACTGTCCGAACGCTCAGGCCAGCTACGAATCCGAACATCGCGGGATCGCCAACGCCCTCGCTCGCAACCTCGCCGGCATGGCTGGCCTTCCGACTCCAATCGTCTCCGCGATTATTGGAGAAGGAGGAAGTGGAGGCGCTTTGGCCCTCGGCGTGGCGGACCGAGTATTGATGCTGGAGCATGCGATTTATTCGGTCATCTCTCCCGAAGGGGCAGCGGCAATTCTCTACAGGGATGCTGGGCGCGCCGAGGCGGTCTCGGAAGTGCTCAAGCTCACGGCACAAGATCTCCATACGCTCGGCATCATTGATGTCGTAGTGCCGGAGCCAAAAGGTGGAGCGCACCTCGATCCCGGCGCCGCGGCTGCAGCGCTGAAGAGTCACTTGCTTGCCGCTCTGTCTGAAATCCGCGGTATTCCCACCCGCCGCCTGCTAGCTGATCGGTATGAAAAGTTCCGCCATATCGGGCGGGGTGGCGTCTATTGGCGGGAGCTCGTTCGGGGTGAGATCAGAGAGGCGTTTGGGGTGTTAGCTCGTCTGCTTCCCGGAGTGGCGAAGTCGCGCCGGCAGGCTGGGGCCCGCTAGGTCACAGTTGGAGGTTCCCGGCGACCCATTGCGAGTTGCATGGCTTCCGCGAGGTGAATGGCTTGCCGTCCTGTCGCCTGAAATATCTGCTCCCGGCAGCTAAATCCATCCGAAACAATCAGCGTTTCTGGCGGCGCCTGCCGCACCGCAGGCAGCAGCACTCGCTCTCCCAGTGCCTGCGAGAGCGCATACTTCTCTCTTTCAAAGCCGAACGCCCCGGCCATTCCGCAGCAGCCCGAATCGATGGTCTGGAGATCGGCGCCCATCTTCCGAAGCAACGACTCTTCGTCATTCATCTTCATTAACGCTTTGTGATGACAGTGACCGTGGAGCAGCACTTTTCGCGAAAGTCGCCGCGGTTGATAGCCAGGCGCGTGATGTTCCAGGAATTCGCTGAGAAGGAAAGTCTGGCTTCGTAGCCGGCTGGCACGCGTATCTGTGGGAAACAGATTGTGCAGTTCATCGCGAAAGACGGAGGCGCAGCTCGGCTCCAGGACCACCATCGGCACGCTCGCGTCGATTTGTCTGGCAAAAACTTCCAGGATGCCGTGGAGATATTCCTTGGCTTTGCCGAGCAAGCCGAAATCGTACAGTGGCCGTCCGCAACACAGGTGATGCTGCGGAACCGCAACCTTGAAGCCTGCATCCGTCAGCACATCCAGCGCCGCTCGACTCGTCTCCGGGTGGAAGTAATTGTTAAACGTATCCACCCACAAAATCACCTCGCGCCCCTTTCCCGCCCAGGCCTCTGATTCTCGCCCGCTCTCCCCATCGAGGGCAGGAACTCCCTGCTTTCGAGCCCACTGCTGAAAGCTGACAGGAGCGAGCCGAGGTATCTGCCGCTCTGGCGCCAATCGCATTACTCCACGCACGACGTGGCTCACACCAGGCGCATGACTCAGAAAGTTAGCGAGCCGCGGCGTAAACGAGGCGAATTGCGCCCACTTGCCGATCATCCCGAAAGCATAAGCGTACAGCGGCCAGCCCTTGCTCTCGTAATAGTGCGACAGAAACTCTGCCTTGTACGTCGCAAGATCAACGTTGGCGGGGCATTCAGATTTGCACGCCTTACAAGAGAGACACAGGTCCAGTGCTTTCTTGACGTGTTCATCCTTCCAGCGATCACGCACCACCTCGCCCTGAAGCAGCTCAAAAAGCATGTGAGCCCGGCCGCGGGTGCTGTGCTCTTCCTCAAGCGTCACCATGTAGCTCGGACACATGGTCCCCGCATCGCGCTTGCGGCACGCCCCGAGACCGACACACCGCAGAGTAGCCTTCGCAAACGAACCATCGTCATCCGGGAACTTGAAATGAGTCTGCGGCTCGAGCGGCTTGTAGTCGGCGCCGAGCCTTAGGTTCTCCGTGGGCAAGTAGGGGTCAACTACCTTGTGAGGATTCAGCTTGTTGTCCGGGTCCCAGGCGGACTTGAATTCGCCAAAGGCCCTCACCAGCTCAGGCCCGAACATTTTAGGGAGCAACGCGGCACGGGATTGCCCGTCGCCATGCTCCCCCGAGAGCGAGCCGCCATATCCGACCACCAAGTCAGCCGCTCGCTCGATAAACTCACCATATTTTCGGATGCCATTCTCGCTTTCGAGATCGAAGCTGACCCGCATGTGGATGCAACCGTGTCCGAAATGCCCGTAGAACGCCGCTCGATAGTTGTACTCGTTCAGCAACTTGCGGATATCGCGTAAGTAGGCTCCCAGCTTCTCGGGCGCTACCGCAGAGTCATCCCATCCCTCCCACTCCGGCAGCGCCCCGGGCGCAAACGCGGCCGCGCGCGGCCCTGACTCGCGGATCTGCCATACCGCCCGCGCTTCTTTCGTTGTGTAAAGCCGTGCGTTCGGTGGATCGGCTACTTTTTTCATCCGGTCGATGAGCTGCTCCGCCAGCTCCTGAGCCTGCCTTGGGTCATCGCAGCCGAATTCAACCAGCAAAAACCCACGCCCCTCCGGAAGCAGATCGAGGTTGGGCGCTCCCTTCCTCCTGAGACCATCGACCATACTTCCTTCAAAACCTTCCAGCCCAATCGGTCGTAACTCCAGAATCTCCGGCACGTGGTCTGCCGCCAGGAACGCGTCTTTGTAGCCAAGTCCGACTAGCGCCCTGTGCTGCGGACTGTGAATCAGCTTCAGCTTGGCTTCGAGCACGATCGCGCAGGTGCCTTCCGTCCCGACCAGCGCGTGCGCCACGTGAAATCCTCTGTCTGGCAGCAATTCATCCAGGTTGTATCCGGAGACCCGCCGAGGAATTTGCGGAAAACGCGCTCGTATCAGTGCACTGTACTGATCCCGAATCTTCCATAGCTTGGCGTAGATTTCGCCGCGGCGCCCTCCTTGGTCAACGATGAGTTGAAGTTCGCTGTCACCCGTCGCGCCGACCGTGATCTGCGAGCCGTCATAGAGCAAAATTCGCAGCTCCTCCACGTTATCGACGGTCTTGCCCCCGAGCAAGGAATGGGTGCCGCAGGAATTGTTGCCAATCATCCCGCCGATGGTGCAGCGATTATGTGTTGAAGGATCGGGCGCAAAAGTGAGTTGATGTACTTCCGCGCGGTTCCGCAACGAATCGAGAACCACGCCCGGCTGAACACGCGCAAATTTCCGGTCGGGGTCGATCTCGAGAATCTGATTCATGTACTTCGTGAAGTCCAACACCACCGCCACATTGCAGCACTGCCCGGCCAAGCTCGTGCCGGCTCCACGCGCCAGGACGGGCGCCCCGTACTTCCGGCACGCCGCCACCGCCGCAATCACATCTTCGGCATCGCGTGGGACCACCAAGCCAATGGGAATCTGACGGTAATTTGATCCGTCCGTCGCATACAGAGCGCGGCTCCCGCGATCAAACCTCACTTCCCCTTTCAGCGACCGCTTCAGCTCGGTTTCGAGTTCACGCGCCTGCGAGAACGAATCAACGGGTTTCGCGTGCGAACTTAGCGGCAATGGAGCAGGCTGATTCAAAATTTCCTCAAGTTCGGGCGATGACTACCCGCCCTTTATCGATAACCGACACTTCGGGATCGATCCAAAACGCCCAGATGCCTGCGCCCAAGAACAGCAGACAGGCAGCGACGACGAATGGCGCGATCCACGACCCGCGCGCCACCAGGATTCCAAACACTGTAGGCGACAGCGCCCCGCCGATCTGTCCCCCCATATTCATCATTCCGGACACGGTCCCGGAGTATTGTCCCCCAATGTCCATGGGCACCGCCCAAGACGGCCCGATGATCGTTTCGAGGAAGAACATCGCGCCCGTCAGGCAGTACACGGCAGTGTAGGGGCTCGCCGTGAGCGCGGCGGGCAGAATAAAGCCTCCGCACCCAAGCATCCCCATGATCGCCACTGAGCGACGGGCAAACTTGACATTCCCGGTTTTCACCAGCAGAAAGTCTGTCAGCCAGCCACCGACAGCATCGCCCAACACGCCGGCGCCGAGCGGCAGGGCCGCGTAGGAACCCATCTTCAGCAGGGTGAACCCACGGTAGGACACCAGATAGGACGGCAGCCAGGAGAGGAAGATCCACAGGCAGTACAAGTAGGTAAAGTATCCGCACATCACCGCCCACATATTGGGGTGCTTCAGGAGGATTTTCCACGGCACCGTCGGCCGCTTTTGGGCGCTCGCCTGCTTGATCTCGCCGTCCTCGTTAACTCCGCGGATGTGAGCGAGCTCGTCGCGGCTCACCCCTTCGTGCTCCTCCGGCGTATTGCGATACGTAAGCAAGAAAAGCAGGGACCACACCAGGCTAATGAAACCGATAACGTAAAATACCACCCGCCAACCGTAGTGGATCATGATCGCCACGGCCAGGGGAGGGCCGATCGCGGCGCCGAATCGGCTGGCAGCGTGGCTGACGCCCTGCACTAGGCCGCGCTCCTGCCGGGGAAACCACATCTGCATCGCGCGAGTCGCCGTAGGAAACGCGCCGGCCTCACCCACCCCGAGCATGAAGCGGACGGCCCAAAACGACGAGAAACTCATGGCCAGGGTGGTCAGTGCCGCAATCACCGTCCGATACACCATGATGGTCGTGAGCACCTTCCGCGGGCCGAACCGGTCGCCCAGCCAGCCGCCGGGCACCTGAAAGAGTGCGTAAGCCCAGACGAAGGCGCTGAAAATGATGCCCATCGTGGCCTTGCTGAATCCGAACTCCTGGCTGATAAGGGGGGCGGTGTTGGACATGCTGACGCGGTCCAAGTAGGTGATGAGGTACATCAGGCACAGAAGGAGCAACACTGTCCAGCGCACACGACTTCGCCCGCCCTCGCTCGATTCGCCCATTGGCACTCACCCTTCCTATTCCTCGGATATCGACCTGCGTGACCATGTTGGTTCGCTTTAGGGCGCCCTTCCCCTCATCTGGACACACCGGCGGGCTCGGACTTCGTACTGGCCGCAGCAAGGCTCTGCAGGGCTGCCGTCACACCACCCTCTTTGTGGGGCACGTCCGCCAGCCGAAGACCCATCTCGATTCCACTCAGCGTTCCGGCTAGCATCAGGTCGTTGAAGCTGCCGAGGTGTCCGATGCGAAATGCTCGACCCGCGAGTTTTCCCAAGCCGGCGCCGAGGGACATGTCAAAATTTTCGAGGATGATCTTTCGCAGCCGGTCCGCATCGTGGCCTTCCGGAAGGAAGACTGCCGTCAACGCATTCGAGTATTCGCGCGGCTCTTCGCAAACGGTTTCCAATCCCCACGCTCGCACCGCCGCGCGCGTCGCTTCTCCGTGACGCTCATGCCGGCGAAAGACGTTGGGCAGCCCCTCCTCTTGCAGCATCTGCAGCGCTTCCCTCAAGCCGTAGATGAGGTTGGTCGCGGGCGTGTAGGGAAAAAATCCCGTCCGATTCGGCTTCAACATTTCCTGCCAGTCCCAGTAAGACCTCGGCGATTTGGCGCTCTTGTTGGCAGCGAGTGCCTTCTCAGAAATAGCGTTGAAACTCAGACCCGGAGGAACCATCAGACCCTTCTGCGAGCCGGCGACTGTGACGTCAACCCCCCACTCGTCATGGCGATAATCAATGGAGCCCAAAGAAGAAATCACGTCCACCATCAGCAATGCCGGATGCCGCACCTGATTCATGGCGCGACGTATCTCCGCGATGCGGCTGGTCGCCCCCGTCGAGGTCTCGTTGTGCACCACCATCACCGCTTTGAATGCGTGGCGCTCGTCCGCGCCAAGCCGAGCTTCCGCATCCGCAGCCACAGCGCCTCTGCGCCAGTTGCCCGGCACGTATTCGACCTGAAGGCCGAGCCTCTCCGCAACTTGCCGCCAGAGCTGCGAAAAATACCCCGTCTCGAACATCAGCACGCGGTCCCCGGGAGAGAGCGTATTCACGATGGCCGCTTCCCAAGCGCCGGTCCCCGAAGACGGATACATCACCACAGGTCCTCGCGTTTGGAAGATCGGCCGAATCCGCTCCAGAACCTCCATGCCCAACTCCGCAAATTCCGGCCCCCGGTGATCGATCACGGGCCCCGCCATGGCCCGCAGCACCCGATCCGGCACATTCGTCGGCCCCGGAATTTGCAGGAAATGACGCCCAGTATGAATCATGGCACTCCGTTTCTCCGTTAAGCCGCGGCTTTACAGTCCTTGCGACAACTCCGGTTTTCGCCAGGACATGACTTTACAGTTTGCGGAAAAAGTACTTTCTCTGTCATTTCCGATTTCTGGAGTCCGGTGGACTCGATCGGAGTCCTGAAACCGGACCCGCGTGGAGCGAGAGATCTGCTTTTGCAATATCACATAAGACCAAATTTCCTGCTCGCTACGCCACCGAGCCGACTTATTTCTCGCACCAACCCGCCTGAGAGTCTACATCACCGCGACCTGTGTGGCACAGCCACTCCTGTCTGTGCGCCTCTGGACGCGGGCGTACAGATCCGCTGAGTTGGCCGCAAGGTCTCGTTGTTGTGGTCCGGCCGTAGATTCTCTCTTAGGTGTCAAGGAATTTTTCTTTTGGAGTGGCAGAACCTTTTCTTGTTGAGCTCATGCAGCCTCTGCTGCGCAATGGCCAGACGCTGGAGCTAGGTGATAGAGTTTGGCGC
>JBARRP010000267.1:0-2792 GCA_049644285.1 Candidatus Acidiferrales bacterium
GTGCGGTGGCCCTTGGTAGAAAGGCAGGCTATGCGGATGAAATCGAGCAGTCCAGCCATGCATTGGGCGTCCGGACCACTCTGCGGATTACTCAAAGCGACTCATTTTGCGACGGAAAGTAGCTAGCGTGCGATAAAACCAGTCGTGAAACAGTTCAATTGTGAACAAGTTTGGCGCAATTCCATCCTAAGAGTCCCGACGCACGTATCTATAGACCGCACGCGTGAAACCAAGTCGAGCCGCTCGCTTTGGCTCATGATTGGCCAACGCCCGCGAACTACAGACGCGCTAATGCGGCGCCTCTCGGGATTGTGATCGGATCACGGCGTACTCTCCAGAAACTAAACGCGTAACTCGTTTAGTTTCTGGCACTACTGACGAGCCGCAGGGCCGTCATTTGCTCGGAAGTAATGCGCTTGACCGCTGAATCATTTCAACTTGGCGTACTCGGCTTTGGCAGCGATGAGAATGGGGATGTCGGGGTCGGCGTCTTTCCAGAGCGCGAGGAAATCCGATAAGCGGCGCGAGCCTCCCTGGAGTCGCCCTGGGAAATTCTGCCCGCCAAAACTAGGGTCGGTCAACCCAAACCCGTGCGCCGCGCTCCGAGTCTTGCAGTGCCCACCGACGCGGCGTATGAGGAAACCAAAATGGCAGAGATAAGGAACACCAGTCAAGAAGGGCCAAGGCTGGAGCAAAACTCCACAAGAGGGCGCAACCTGCAATTCGCCCGCTGAGAGGGCCTAGTAAGGGGTAAGGGCGAACGCGGCGGATAGACCATTCCCCGCGGCTGCTCCGGCTCACACACGCCGAGCTATCACTTCAGCGCGGCTGCGGCTTTGCGGGCGATCAGGAGGAAGCCTTTCGCGGTGGCATCTTTTTCGAGGGCTTCGAGGCGGGCGCGACCTGCGGCGGCTTTGCCGGACTTCATTTCGATCTCGCCTAAGGCCAGTTGCATTAGGCCGCGCAATGTCGCGAGTCAACGCGTCAAGGCTTGCAATCGTTTAACCGATCCCCAGCGGAGGGGTAGATTAGAGGGACCTGGGGAGAATTCACCCTGGGACACCAGTTGAAATGATTATTGTGGTGAATCACTTGCTGCGTCCACCGGAAGCGGCTGCCTCAGCAGGATTCGCGTAAACAGCGCGCTCAAGGTGCTCGACCACCGAGGTTGCTGCATCATCGCTAAATGGAAGTATCTGCATCATGATTACCGCGCATGTTTTCCGGGGCGGGTCGATCCAGAAAAACGTGTTGTAGATGCCAGCCCACGCCAGGGACCCGCGGGAACGACCGCCTTCGACGGCCTTAGTGTTAATTGCAAATCCCAGCCCAAACTTGTCCAGCGAACCGGGGATGCGGCTGGGATCTTTGGCGAACTGAGGTACAGAGCTCCTTAGTTCCACGAGCATTAAATCGCCAATCTGGTTGCGACTCATCTGCTCAACCGCTTCGGATTGAAGGATCCTTTTGTTGCCGAGTTTTCCGCCACCTAGCAGCATGCGCGCGAACTTTAGGTAATCGCTTGCGGTCGAGTAAAGTCCACCGCCACCGCTGAAAAATCGCGCTGGTTTGAAGGGCTGCGGCGGGGGCTCCAGAAAGGTGCCATCCTCCTGCCGCTGATGAACTGCTACAACACGCGCTTGTTTCTCCGGGGGGACATCGAAAAATGTGTCTGTCATGCCGAGCGGCTGAAAAATATGCTGACGAAAGTACTCCTCCAAAGTTTGGCCACTGACTTTCTCGACCAACTTGCCCAGCCAGTCCGTACTGATTCCATATTCCCATCGCGATCCGGGATCGAACCGGAGTGGTGCCTTCAGAAAGCCATCGTCTCCCTGACGAAAAGAGGCGACCGCCCCGGTAGCCACATAGCCGTGCAACTCCGAATCGAAAAATTCGTAGCCGAACCCTGATGTGTGCGAAAGCAATTGCCGGACGGTCGGAAGTGCATTAGGAGATCTGAGTCTTGCTTTTCCCGTGCTGGCATCGAATTCATCGAGTACCTGAACCTGGGAAAGTTCCGGGAGGTAGGTCGCGGCGGGTTCATCCAGTCTCACGCGTCCGTTCTCGACGAGCTGCATAACGCCCACCGATGTGATCGGTTTGGTCATCGAAGCTATGCGGAAAATCGAATCTACGCTCATCGGGATGTTTCTGATCGTATCCCGCTTTCCTGACGCTCCCTGATAGATGACGTGATCCGCCACTGCCACCATCGCCACAATACCTGGGAGCTTCTTCTCATCGACCGCCTCTCGCAAGACTTGGTCAATTTGATTGCTGGATTTAGTCGAACTGTCAGCAAACAGCGTGAGAATTGTCGCTGTGGCGAGAGCCGCGACTAGGATGCCCCGCGAAAAGTAAACTCCGAACAGTAGCCTGCTTTTCGTACGGAGAGCTCGCATGCGGATTAACCTCGACGGATTCTACGCGTGCCAGTATATCCCATGCTCATCTGCAGAGACCATGTTTGGAGGCGGGCGAGTGACGGCCCATCCTGAAGTAATCCGTTTAAGCAAAGTGCCACCTCTAGAAGGCCTGCCCTGGGAGCCGCTTTCCCTTCGATAATCCGATTCCACTTGGATGGTTAGTTCTCTCCAGAAACTCCCTGAGCTTGGCGTTTAGGCGGCGGGAGCTTGGACCAGTTGGAATCCGAGCTTGGCGACCGCCCCCTTAAACAGATTCTTCAGATCGTGATTGCAGCTTCGGTTCAGTCCACGAACCGAGATTGGCTTCTTGGATCGTTGCAGCTGTCCGTGGACCGAGCGGTGATCGGCACTGCTGTGGGTTTC
>JBARRP010000268.1:0-2811 GCA_049644285.1 Candidatus Acidiferrales bacterium
GGCGGCCAGCCAGCCCTCTCGACATATCTCAGCAACGACTCACCCGCAGGCGGCCGCGAACTGGATTGGCTAGTGACCGTACTGCGCCCCGACAACTTGCTATATTTCGTTTGCGTCGCGCCTGCCAACGAATACAGCAGCTATGAGCCCGCCTCCCGCGTGATCCTCAAATCCGCTGGATTGCGTTGATCCGCAGGCTCAAACTTTCCGCAACTATTGAACTACTTGAACCTGGGAGGGTTGCAGGGTTTCCTGCCTTTTTCTGCGGGAGGGAAATTTGCAGGGAGCGCGCCGATTTCCTCGACTCGAACACTTGACTTCGGGTCGGCTCGGATTCGTTGTGCATTTGGAGCCTGCCTCACGCAGTTGAGAAAGCACTTCCTCTCGGACAATCTGTGCGGTTCGCCGGCCGATCCTCGGCCTTACCCCAGAGCGAACCGGTGGGTGTGCATCGCTCCGCGTCTCCGAGAAGATTTACTGGGAGACTGGAGCCACTGACCGATAGGATGGGGCAAGCTCTAGTACCGTAGTGCTTCACAAAGACTTCAGGAATTCGATGATGGCTTCCTGATCGTCCTTCTTTAGTTTTTCAAATCGCTCAGTGACATGAGCTGCTTCGCCGCGGTGTCGCAAGACGGCGTCGTGAAGCGTAAGCGACGACCCGTCGTGCATCAACCGAGTGCGTAGGCGAACCCCCCACAGGGGTGCAGTACGCACCTTGTTCTGTGTGTTCACGAAGTTGTCGGGTGAAAAATTCTTCCAGGAAATCTGGTACATGTTGCGCCCGTAGTGCTCCAGCATGGCGACGATGATCCCGTCACCCGTTCCGACATCGTGCAGCAAAAAATCCCCATACGGGTAAAATGTTTTTCCCCCGAGCGCGGCTGGAATCGTAAACGTTCCGCCGTTGATCTTTGTTCCAGCGGGAGCAGTGGTCAATGTCGCGACGTGGCAAGTCCCGCATCCGATCTTGTCAAACAGCTCGGATCCTGTTCTTGCCAGAGGGCCATCGGCAAGCTGTGAATCACGTGCGGGGGCCTTCGTGGCTCGAAGGAACCGGGCGAAGTGATCGATGTCGGCGAGTCCATCAGGACCCGGCGTGTCGTTTGGCTCCGCGGCAGTGTTGCAAAGCTTGGTCACCTCGTCGGGGAAGAGCCGGTTGGTGATTCCCATTTCATTGAGGTATGCGTCGCCGGAGAAGGACAACAGGCTCGCGTGCTGGTCTTTCCAACCAAACCGTCCGATGCCGGTCTGTCCTGGCGCTTCCAAAATAGGAACATAGAGGACTTGGCCGCAGATCTTCTTATGCGAGGATTTGCATTGTTGGCGGGCGAGGTCGATGAGGGTCTGATCGGCAACCGCTTCAACAAATCCATCGCCCAGCAGATTCAGAGCTATGCGAGTCGTCCGGATCGTCTCTGTGTCAGGAACTCGCTCCTGAATCTCGGTGTTGGGAAAAGCATCGTTGGGGCAAATGGCGCGATCGTTCACGAGTGACCTGCCGGTGATCACTTCGGCCCCGTGAGCAATTGGAATTTCTGGATTGCGGAAATGGCCGTCCGGTCCCGGATGGCCCACGCGTATTTCCGTGATCTGGCTAGAGCCACCCGAAGTGGGGTTCTGGTGGCATTCGCGACAGGACTGCGCGTTATAGAGTGGTCCAAGCCCGTCAGATAGTCCCTCCGATGCTTCGAATTTCGCCTGATCGGCTTGATGGGTCGCATCATCCGCGACCCCGTTGCTTTTGTTGTCAAAACCGGTAGGAGCTTCCGAAGAGGGAGAGACGCCGGAGACCAGAATAAGACCGAGGAAAGCCAAAGCGGTTGAGAGTTTCACGGTTCCCTCCCCGTCCCTGAGACTAGGAACTGAGACCTCGTTCGTGAATACCACCTTTGGGGGCCTCTCTCAAAGGCCGAAAGAAACAGCGGCTGTCCAAACCGGCAAGCGCTCCGTGATGTTGATGGTTGTCTTGGTTTGTTTTCTTCGTGTGCCTCGTCGGACCGCGGGCTCTTTCTCGAAGAGTTAGAATGAACACTCGGTTATCCGAGAAAATATTGCTGGTGGGACTGACACCAACGCGGCTAGCAAAACTGGCCGTTGCGTGAATTCACACCGCGACCACTCTTGCCATCCGGCCGCTTTGCCGGTGTTTCTCGAGCAACTCACCTTGTATCTTGGACCGCTGGGACCGAGTGGGCAAGGTAGGACTAGGTGACGACAGCTGTGATTTGCACTGGGAATTCACAGCTTTTCCACATCGGTTTGTGTCCTCGTCGTTGACCTTGCACTTCTTGTAGCGTAGCGTCGTTCACAAACGTTCCGGGGTGGGCTCAGAACAAACCAGAGTCAGGAGCACTCCGATGGGGAGTCACATCATCCGGGGAGCTACTGGCTTGGAATCACCTCTTTAGTCATAGCGCTGGTGCGTAGGGGATTCAATGCGCTCGGAATGTTTTTGCCGACGAGTCTGCACCGGCTGAAGCTATTTTCTATCCGCTGGCCAGAGTCGTGATCAAAAGCGCCTGCGCTCCGTCTCGCCGGGCGCGGCCGGAATGGGACTGGAGACATATATAAAGATGTGACGCCCGTCAAGACAGCTCAATCTTGCCGCTCCTCGAAATTCCCAAAGCCCTTTCTGCTTAATATGTTCGCTTAGTTTCGTTTTGTATTTTCGGGTTTTACCACGTACGCCACCGCGCTGCTGAGGCTATCCGAGTCGCGCCGAATTGCCCACCTCCAGAAAGTGTTGCTTGCCTCCTCTTTCAGAGAAGGAAGAGGCTCAAACCTGAGAGTGACTGCAAATGGCCATGA
>JBARRP010000269.1:0-2706 GCA_049644285.1 Candidatus Acidiferrales bacterium
TACCCTACAATTCCTACTACGAAAGTGAAGAATTAACCTGAATCCGGCGTGAGGAGGACGCTTAGAACTGCGCCAAACGTTGTTCCACAGCGGGCAAAACGGCTATTTTGCCGTTTACATCCAAACCACACTAAAAGTGTGGTTTGGATGTAATGCCCCGAAGACCGAGAGAACTGCGTTTTGGCGCGCATTAGGTCTATTCTAGGGATCCGTTCTCACGCAGGATTCAGGTTAAGCTTCCGCAGAGTCGGAGAGGCCCCCGCACCCCGTTGGGCCTCTTCCCGCGGGCGCTTAGCAAGGAGGGTGCCCATGCCAAATTCACACCTCGTAGTGGACGACAACGCGGTTGCTAGACGCTTAATCCGAAGTCTATTGGCAACAAGATTTGAAGGGGACCCTTGCGCAGAGGCGGCCGACGGCGTTGAAGCCGTCGAGAAGGCCAAAGCCGCGCACCCGGACGTGGCTATTCTGGACATTGTAATGCCTCGACTCAACGGTGTAGACGCCGCGCGCCAGATCGTTCAAACCTCCCCCGAAACGGCCGTGCTGGTCATTAGTTTCTACGATCCAAGGCCGATTCTCTCCCGGCTCGCGGACGCCGGAGCTCGCGGCTTTGTCTCGAAATCCTCAATGGACGTGGAGCTGGTACCCGCAATCGAAGCTCTTCTAGAAGGAAGAACGTACTTCAACGTCCAGCCCACGCGGTCATGAACTTCATCCGAACCAAGCGCCTCGTCAGGTCATTCCTTTTCAAGATCTAAACGGATCAATGGGTCGCATTCTCATCGCCGATGACAACCAGGCCGTTCGCAAGATGGAACGGTCCTTTTTCCAGGCTCAACCGGACTTCGAGATTTGCGGAGAAGCAATCAACGGCCTGGAGGCAGTCGAAAAAGCCGAGCAACTCCATCCCGATTTGGTTGTCTTGGATCTATCAATGCCTGTGATGAACGGGCTAGAAGCGGCATTTCGGCTCAAGAAGACGATGCCGGGAATGCCCATCATCCTGTATACGTTCTACGAGGGTTCAATCAGGGAATCGGACGCTCGCGGCGCCGGTATCAGCACGGTGGTCCCTAAAGGGGACGGCATGGAAAATCTAGTCAGGGAAGCACGAACTCTGCTTAAACTCGTCTGACCTACTTGGGCCGCCAATCACGGAGAGAGTTCAGGCAAGTCCCGCCGGGTCTAGCCCCTCAATCCGGACCAGAGGAACTGGTTGTAAGGCCCAACAAAGCGCTTCGCCGCGATGGCCAATTACGCCATCTGATCTGGGTTTTGGTAGCTGGAGTACTCCTGTCTTCGTCCGCTGTTCTCCTGGGATACTACTTCGGTGGGTTGAGGGATAGGCAGCAGGGCATCGCTTTGCCAGTAATGAGCCGACTGACGCAGACGAGGTGCACACGACTGCGAAGATGAGTGACGAACAGCTCTTGCAGTTCGGAAAAGCGGCTGCATTCATGTGCTCGCCCGAAGCCAATTTCGGCGAGCCGCCGCGGAATGCATTCGTTGTCCAGCTACGAGAGGCGCGTGCCGAATGGCGCCGTCGCCTCTCGGAATCGCAAGCCAGGAGAGCCCCTGTGCGCGAAACTAGGCAATCCTGAGCCGATCGACCAAAATCTTAGAGTTTGTGTCGGCGTCGATGATTCGGTCCCGCCGAGCTCTAACGCGATTGATCACCTTTTTGACCCTTGTCGCGACCGGCCGATACTACATCCTCCATCCTGGCCGATAGGGCTATACGAGGCTCGCCATTTCTTTCTTGATGCTGGCAAGTGTTGCTTTGTCGGATTCTTTCTTTGATTTCTTATCAGGCACACGCTCATGATACGACCAAGCCCGAAACAATGATGTTCCATTTGGAACAGGTGTTCCCATGTGCGTGTTGTCACTAAGGAAAAGATCATGCTCTCAATTCGTCCTGCCACTGTGAACGACGTGTCGCTGCTTAAGGCTCTGATTTATGAGCTGGCGGAGTACGAACGCGAACGGGACCTGGTGGTCATTACTGAAGCGGACCTGGTGCGAGATGGCTTCGGGCCCGCAGCCCAAGTTCCGCGCCCTGATCGCGGAATGGGACGCCCAACCGGCAGGCTACGCTTTCTTTTTCGGTTTCTACTCCACTTGGGAAGGGCGTCCCAACCTGTTTCTCGAAGATCTGTTTGTGCGGTCACAATTTCGGGGTAAGGGAATCGGCAAGGCGTTGCTCGCTCACGTCGCCGGCATTGCCCAGCGGGAGAACTGTTGCGGCGTACGCTGGGAAGTGCTGGACTAGAATCAACCCGCTATCGACTTCTACCAGAGGCTGGGAGCTACATTCCTCGATCAATGGAAATCCATGCTTTTGACGGGAGAAGCGCTGCAGCGCGCGGCACAAGGCGCGCAGACGGTCGCCGATTAGCATGGAGACCAACACTAAACTGCCGACGACGGTTCGTCAACACAGCCGGAGCGCACCGCGGGCGCTGGAAGCGCTGCGGCAGTTGCACCAAAGCGAGACTTGGATCGGCCGCCGTGGACCTGACCATCGGCGGTGAGCATGGCACAGAACCGAAATTACAGACGCGCGTGCAGGCCGCGATCCGTGGCGCTAGTCCGGCCCAAACTGCCGCGCGAATTCATCGGGGTACTCCTCTTTCAGCTTTCGCCAAGGGATGGGTGCAGTCGATCGTTGCACTTCTGCGTCGGTCATTGGAGACATCTCAT